>DAHUYL010000190.1 GCA_027315255.1 Solirubrobacterales bacterium
GTGGTGTATGCGCCCCGGGACGAGCCGTTGCTGGGCGATCACGAAGCCGTCGCCCTCGCCGCCCAGCAGCGCCTCGGGACCGAGCCGCACGTTCTCGTAGTAGATCTCGGTGTGGCCGCCGAGGACGCCGTAGCGCTCGTAGGGGTGCTCCATCGTCGGCACGTCGCGCACGAGCCGCACGCCCGGGGTGTCGACCGGCACGATGAACATCGACGCGCGGCGGTGCGGGCGCGCGTCCGGGTCGGTGACGGCCATCAGGATCAGGAAGTCGGCGATCGAGCCGTTCGAGGTGAACCACTTGTGGCCGTTCACGATCCAGCCGTCGCCGTCGCGGGCGGCGCGCGTCGCGAGCTGGGTCGGGTCGGACCCCGGCGTCTCGGGCTCGGTCATCGAGAACGCCGAGAACAGCTCGCCGGCGAGCAGCGGCCCGAGCCAGCGCTGCTTCTGCTCCGGGGTGCCCGCGATCGCGAGGATCTCGGCGTTGCCGGAGTCGGGCGCCTGGCAGCCGAACGCGTTCGGCGCGAACACCGGGGAGGTGCCGAGGATCTCGTGCATCAGCCCGAGCTTCACCTGGCCGAAGCCCTGGCCGCCCAGCTCGGGCGGCAGGTGCGCCGCCCACAGCCCCTGCGCCTTGACCGCGCGCTTCAGCGGCGCGTAGATCGCGTCGAGCTGCGCCTGGCCGAGCTCCTCGCCGATCGTCTCGATCGGCCAGATCTCCTCGCGGACGAACTCGCGCATCCACTCGAGCTTGCGCTCGAACTCCGGCTCGGTCGAGAAATCCCATGGCATCTGGCGGTCAGCTCCTTCGGATCGCGTGGGTCACGTTCCGGCGAGCGCCGGCTCGCGGGACAGCAACAGGTCGGCCACGCGCCGCTCGTGCTCGGGCGGGCCGCCGAACCGTCCGGCGCATTCGAGCGCACGCCGGTAGACGAGGTGGAGGTCGTGCTCTCGCGTGAACCCTACGCCGCCGAACGCCTGCAGCGCGCCCTCGACGACGACCTTCGCCGCCGCCGCGCCGTGCGCCTTCGCGACCGCGGCGGCGGCCGCTGCGTCATCGGTTCGCTCCTCGAGCGCGGCGGCCGCGTACAGGACCGCCGCCCACGCGGTCTCGCGCAGCGCGTGCTGCTCGGCGAGCAGGTGCGCCACCGCCTGGAAGCCGCCGATCACGCGCCCGTACTGCTCGCGCTCGAGCGCGTAGGCGACGGCCAGCTCGAGCGCGGCGGCGGCGGCGCCGAGACCCTCGGCGGTGCTCGCGACCGCGGCGACGTCGAGCGCGTACGCCAGCGCGCCTGCGAAGGCCGGGCCGCCGAGCAGCTCCGACTCGGAGACGCGGACCCGGTGCAGCGCCACCCGGCACGGTGCGCACGCCGGGTCGATGCCCGGCGTCGGGACGATCGACACGCCGGCGCGTGCCGGCTCGACCAGCGCGACGGCAGGCGCCCCGTCGAGCTTGGCGAGGACCGCCAGCAGCCCGACCGACGCGGCGTGGTGCACGCCGAGCTTCTCGCCCGACAGCGCCAGCTCGCCGCCCGCGGCCCGGGTCACGGTCGTGGCCGGTGCGGACGTCCACGAGGAGCGCGGCTCGAGCATCGCCAGCGCAAGCGGCGGCTGCCCCGCGACGATCCGTTCGAGCTGGGCGCTGTCGCACGCAGCCGCCACGCGCGCCACGAGTGCGGTGTCGACGAGGGTCGTCGGCGCCGCCCGGCGGCCGACCTGCTCGGCCAGCAGGCACAGGCCCGGAACGCCGAACGGGTCGTCGCTGTCGAGCCCCACCCCGAGCCAGCCGAGCTCCGCCAACCGGCGCCACAGCGCGGTCGCCTCGCCGTCGCCGGCGTGGAAGCTGCGCGCGAGCGACAGCGGCGCGAGCCGGTCCAGTGCACCGATCGCGGACTGGCGCAGCTCCGCCTGCTCGTCGCTGCACTCGAGGTCCACGGCGCGTCAGCTCCTCGGAAGGCCGAGGATCCGTTCGGCGATGATGTTCTTCTGCACCTGCGAGGTGCCGCCGTAGATCGAGGCGGCGCGGGAGTACAGGTAGACGTTCTGCCACCCGGGCGCGTAGGTGGCGGCGGGCCCGAGCACGGCGAGCGCCGTGTCGCCCAGCAGCTGTTCGGCCCGGGTCAGCTGGAGCTTGTCGATCGAGGTCTCGAGCCCGGGGCGGCCCTTGGCGATCATCGTCCCGACGGTCCGGGCGGATTGGCAGCGCAGCACCTCGAGCTGGATGTGCGTGCGGGCCAGCAGCGAGCGGACCTCCGCGTCCTCGAGCACCGGCCGCCCGTCGCGCTCGAGCCTGCGCGCGTCGGCGATCAGGCGGTCGAGCAGGACCCTCAGCTTGACCGCCCTGGCGGCGACCGCCGGCCCCCGCTCGTGCGCGAGCGAGTGCATCGCGATCGACCAGCCGGCGTTCGGGGCGCCGATGATCTGATCCTTCGGCACGGCCACCTCGTCGAAGTAGACCTCGCTGAACTCGGGCTCGCCGGTCAGCTGCTCGAGCGGGCGCACGTCGATCCCCGGCGCGCGCATGTCCGCGACCAGGTAGGAGATGCCCTTGTGTGCCGCGGCCTCGAGATCCGTTCGTGCGAGGACGGCGCACCAAGTGGCGTGCTGCGCCCACGAGGTCCACGTCTTCTGGCCGCGAAGCACCCAGTGGTCGCCGCGGTCCTCGGCGACGGTTCGCAGCGCCGCCAGGTCCGAGCCCGCGCCCGGCTCCGAGAACCCCTGGCACCAGATCTCCTCGCCGCTGAGGATCTTGGGCAGCCACCTGCGCTTCTGCTCGGCGGTGCCGTGCGCGACGATCGACGGACCGACGACCCCGAGCCCGACGACGCCGATCAGCTCAGGCGCGCCCGCGCGCGCGAGCTCCTGCTCGACGACCATCTGCTCGCCGAGCGTCGCCCCCCGCCCGCCGTGCTCCGTCGGCCACGCGACGTTGACGAGTCCGGCCTCGTGGAGCCTGCGCTGCCACTCCCGCAGCCACGCGATTCGCGCGTCGAACTCCTCCGGGAGCTCTCGCGCGTCGGCAGCGCCGGCCGAGAGGAAGCTGTGCACCTCCTCGGCGATCCGTCGCTCGGCGTCGCTGCGGGTCAAGCGCACCAGTCCAGCCTCTCTTCCCGATTTGAAGTTGGTTTAGTATAGCGCCATGCCGCTCGACTTCCGCCTCGACGAACGTGTGGCGCTCGTGACCGGGGGCACCCGCGGGCTCGGGTTCGAGATCGCACGCGCGTTCGCCGCCGCCGGCGCCGGCGTGATCGTCGCGAGCCGCCATCAGGAGGCGTGCGAGCGGGCCGCCGCCAAGCTTCGCGCGGCCGGCGCGGACGCGCTCGGGATCCAGTGCCACGTCGGGCACTGGGGCGAGGTCGAGCGGCTCGCGGAGGCGGCGGAGGGATGGCGCGGCGGGGTCGACGTGCTCGTCAACAACGCCGGCATGTCGCCGCTCTACGAGCGAGTCAGCGATATCAGCGAGGAGCTCTGGGACAAGGTCATCTCGGTCAACCTGAAAGGCCCGTTCCGCCTCAGCGCGCTGCTCGGCGAGGCGATGCGCCGTCGCGGCCGGGGCTCGATCGTCAACGTCTCGAGCATGGGGGCGGTCCGTCCGACCGCGGACATCGTCCCGTACGCCGCGGCCAAGGCCGGGCTGAACGCGATGACGGCGGCGCTGGCGGGCGCGTTCGGTCCCGAGGTGCGGGTCAACTGCATCATGCCCGGGCCGTTCCTGACCGACATCTCGAGCCACTGGGACCAGCAGCGGTTCGCCGACCTCGCCCGCACGTTTCCGCTGCGGCGGGGCGGGCGTCCGGAGGAGGTCGCCGGGGCTGCGCTGTATCTCGCCAGCGACGCCTCGAGCTTCACGACCGGCGCCGTGATCCCCGTCGACGGGGGCGGTCAGTGGAGCCAGGCCGGAACCGGTGAGCCTCATGGTTCCTGAACTGAGTTCTGTTAGATTCATGGTGCGATGAGCGACTCGCTGTTCGACCTCCGGGGCAGGGTCGCGATCGTGACCGGGGCATCGGCGGGGCTGGGGGCGCGGTTCGCGCTGACGCTCGCCGCGGCCGGTGCGAACGTGGTGGCGTGCGCACGGCGGCTCGAGCCGCTCGAGCGGCTGGCAGCCGAGCACGAGCGAGTCCAGGCCGTCCGCTGCGACGTGACCGACGAGGAGCAGCTGCAGGCGCTGGTGGCCGACGCCGTCGAGCGCCACGGACGGATCGACGTGTGCGTCAACAACGCCGGGATCTCCTCCAACGGCGAGCAGAGCGACCCGGGCCGCTTCGCCCAGGTCCTCGAGGTGAACGTCCGGTCGGTGTTCGCGCTGTCGCACCTGGTCGCCGAACCGATGCTCGCCCAGGGCCGCGGGAGCATCGTCAACGTCAGCTCGATGTTCGGGATCGTCGCCTCCTCGCCCGTCCCTGAGGCGGGTTACGTCGCATCGAAGGCGGCGGTCAACGGGCTCACGCGCGAGCTCGGGGCGCAGTGGGCGGGGGCGGGGGTGCGGGTCAACGCACTCGCGCCCGGCTGGTTCCCGACCGACATGAACGCCGAGCTGTTCGCGGACGAGCGGACCGCGAACTGGGTGGCGCGCACCTGTCCGATGGGGCGCGTCGGGCGTCCCGACGAGCTGGACGGGGCGCTGCTGTTCCTGGCGAGCGACGCCTCCTCGTACTGTACGGGCCAGGTCATCGTGGTCGACGGAGGGTGGACGTTGCGATGAACGTGTCGAGCAAGGGCACCGCGCTTGGGATCGAGGCCGCACGCGTGAGCGAGTGGCTGGCCGGCGCGACCGAGCTCGAGCCCCCGCTCTCCTACGCGCGGATCGGAAACGGCCAGTCGAACCTCACCTACCGTGTCGTCGATGCGTGCGGTCGCCGGGCGGTGCTGCGCCGGCCGCCGCTCGGGGCGGTGCTCGAGTCCGCGCACGACATGGCACGCGAGTACCGGATCGTGTCCGGTCTGAGCCGGGTGGGCGCGCCGGTGCCCGCGACGCTCGCGCTGTGCAACGACCTCGAGGTGACCGGCGCCCCGTTCTACGTGATGGAGCTCGTGGACGGGGCGATCGTCTACACGGACGTCGACGCGCTGGCGTTGCCGGTGGACGCCCGGCGGACGGCGGGGCTGGAGATGGGCCGGACGCTCGCGCGGCTGCAGGACGCAGATCTCGCCGCCGCAGGTCTGGGGGACCTGCGGCGCAGCACCCCCTATACCGCTCGGCAGCTGCGACGCTGGCGCGGCCAGTGGGAGGCGTCGCGGACCCGGGAGCTGCCGGCCGTCGACGAGCTCGCAGACCGGCTCGAGGCGGCGATGCCACCCGAGCACGAGCAGGTTCTCGTCCACGGCGACTACCGGCTCGACAATCTTGTCGTGCGCGACGACGGAACGACCGCGGCCGTGCTCGACTGGGAGCTGTGCAGCGCCGGGCATCCACTCGCCGACGTCGGGCTGGCGCTCGCGTACTGGCAGATGGCCGCGCGCGACGACATCCTGTTCGACCACGCGGTGACGGTGCTGCCGGGCTTCCCCGCGCCGGACGAGATCGTCGGTGCGTACACCGAGTTCAGCGGGCGCGACGCGGCGGCCGTGCCGTACTTCGTCGCGTTCGCCTACTGGAAGGTCGCGATCATCGTCGAAGGCGTCCACCGGCGGTGGCTGGGCAATCCGGCGAACGGGGCGGAGTCGGCGTCCCGCGTCGGCGCGACCGTGCCCCGCCTGATCGCGCTGGCGCTGGACGCTGCGGCCGCCGCCGGGATCTGACGTCGTGCAGACGAGGAAGCGCGAGCCCGAGGCGCAGGTCTACTACGAGCGGGGGTTCTGGCGGCGCGAGGACCTCTGGCAGGACTTCGACGCGATCGCCGGCGAGCGACCGGACAAGGTTGCGCTCGACTGCCGCGATGCAACGCTGACGTTCGGCGAGCTGCGCCACGCCGCGGCGGCGCTGTCGGCGCGGCTGGCGCGGGCGGGGGTGGCGCCCGGGGACGTCGTCGGGCTGTGCGGCCGGCACTCGATCGAGGCGGTGATCGCGCTGATGGCGTGCGTTCACCGCGGCGCCGTGCTCGCGCTGGTGCCGCCGATGTTCAGCGAGCAGCAGCTGCAGGCGCTGATGCGCCAGTGCGGCGCGGGCACGCTGCTCGGCTTCGGCGGCGGCGAGTCGATCGCCAAGCTGGGCGCGGTGGCCGCCCGCCTCGGCGCCCGATTCCTTGGGCTCGCCGCCGATGACGTGGGCGCGCTGCTCGCCGAACCGGCGCCGCCGGCGGGCGGGCGCGAGCCCGCGCGCGACCCGGTCGACCCTGACGCGATGGCGGTCATCCTGCTGTCGTCGGGAACGACCTCGACGCCGAAGGGGATCGTCCATTCGACCAACACGATCCGCTACGCGAGCGAGCAGGTGATCGCACGTTACGGTCTCGACGGCGCGGACTGCCTGCTCGTGATCACCGAGTTCGGGTTCGTCGGCGGACTCGTGTTCGGATACCTGCCGGCGCTCATCTCGGGGGCGACGGCCGTGCTCCTGCCGAAGTGGGACGTCGTCGAGGCGGTCCGCTTGATCGAGCGCCACCGCTGCACCTACACGCTGCTGATGCCGACCCACGGAGCGGACCTGCTCTACTGCGAGGAGGCCGATGCGCGCGATCTGTCGAGCCTGCGGGTGCTGGTGTCCGCCGGGATGAGCCGCGAGCGCCGGATCGCGATGCGCGAGCGCTTCGGGTTGCCGCCGCTCGGCGACTACGGCCTGTCCGAGGTGCCGGGCAACTGCTCGCCGGCTCCCGACGCGCCGTGGCAGAAGATCCTCGAGACGGACGGCCTGCCGCTCGACGGCACCGACCTGCGGATCCTCGATGCCGACGACCGGCGCTTGCCGCCCGGCGCTCAGGGACACGTCGTGATCAACGGGCCGAGCCGGTTCCTCGGCTTCCTGCGCAACGACGAGCTCACGCGGGCGTCGCTGACCGCCTGGGGCGGGTACCGCACGGGCGACATCGGCACGCTCGACGCGGACGGGTACATGACCTACATCGGCCGCGACAAGGACATCATCCGCCGAGGCGGGATGACGATCGTGCCGACCGAGGTCGAGGCCGTGCTGCTCGGCCATCCGGCGGTTCGCGAGGCGGTCGTCGTCGGCATCGACGATGACCGGCTCGGGGAACGCGCGTGCGCCGCGCTGATCCTGCAGGACGGCTTCGCCGCTCCGAGCCTCGAGGAGCTGCAGGAGTTCCTCGAGCAGGCGGGCGTCGGCAAGTACGCCTGGCCCGAGCGGATCGAGCTGTTCGACGAGTTCCCGCGGACGCCGTCGCTGAAGGCGGTCAAGCGCGACATCCGTGCCGCTGTTGCGGCGCGGATGGCCGCGGAGCCGGTCGCGGGCCATAACTGACATGACGTCGAGTCAACGCCGTATCATCTGACGAATGCCACGAGCAACGGTCAAGCGGACCGTCGGCACCTCCTCACGCAGCAAGCGGGAGGACATTCTCGCCGCAGCCGCGGACCACTTCGGCCGTCAGGGCTACGAGGACACGAAGTGGGCCGACATCGCCGCCGACGTCGGCGTCGGGTCGACCGCGCTCTACCACTACTTCGAATCGAAGCTTCACTGCCTGTTCGAGATCATGCTCGACACGCTGTCGTCGTTCCGCACGGTGTTCGACGACGTCACCCACTCCCACGAGCGGTTCGAGGACGGGTTCGTGGCGCTCCTGCACGCGAACTTCGAGCTGAACGAAGCCGAGGTCGCGAGGTGCCGCGTACTGGTCGCCGAGCAGGGTCGCCTCAGCCAGCCGCGCGCGACCGAGCGGGAGGAGGAAGCACGCCAGCGGGCGCGCTCGCGGGTCCGCGAGCTCGAGACGGCCTGGTCGAACTACCTGTCGCGGGGGATGGCGACGGGCGCGATCCCCGAAGCCGATCCGCAGCTGCTGACCCGGGCCGTGCTCGGCTTCTACAACAGCGTATGGCACTGGTACCGGCCCCGCGGCTCGCTGTCGCTCAGCGACGTCGACGAGTTCTTCGTCCCGCGCATGCTGATGATCGTCGGGCTGGCGCCGGCGCCGGCGCCTCGAGCGGTCTCGTAGCGGTTGCCGACCGCTGGCGTTCGTGTCGGCTGAGCGGGGTGCTACGGTGACGATGTGGGCGATGGGCTCGCCTGCGGGGTTCTCCGCCGCCGACGCGGCGAATCTCCCTCCGACTCGTGACCGCGCCGGCGCAGCAAGGAGATCGATGTTCTCCCACCGCTATGAACAGTGCGGCGCAGCTTGTTCGGGCGCGCAGCCCGGAGCCCATGAGCTCGGCGTGCCGGACGGGGACGTGACGGCGTGAAGAGCGCGCGGGAGCGGGCCGAGGAGAAGCGGGCGGAGAAGCTCGAGCGGGTTCGCGAGCAGGTGGCGAGCGGTTCGCTGGTGATCCGTCAGATGACCGAGGAGGAGCGCCGTCGCTACGCGCCGGTCGCGCCGCGGCCGAAGCGTCCCTGGCAGCGGTGAGCATGCCTGAACGCGCGGGGCCCTGAGCGCGCGGGGCCCTGAGCGAGGACGCCCGCAAGCGCGGTCGGTAGGGCTGTCCCCCCGACATGGCGTCAGGGGGTCGTGTCGAGCCTGGCCGTCGGCATGGTGACGACGACCCGAAGGCCGCCGTGACCGGGTGACTCAGGTGCCGGTCCAGACGGGGTCGCGCTTCTCGAGGAATGCGGCGACACCCTCCCTGGCGTCGTTGGAGTTGTGACAGACGTTGCAGGCCATCTGCTCCATCACGATCAGTGACTCCTGATCGGCATCGAGGCCGCGGTTGAGCGTGTTCTTGGTGATCTTCATGCAGAACGGGCTGAGGCTCGTGAGCTGGGAGACGAACGCGTCGACCACCTCGTCGAGCCGATCGGCGGGCGCCGAGGCGTTGCACAGGTTCCATTCGGCACTGGCGGCCTCCCTGCCCGTCAGCAGCTTGCCCGTCAGCATCAGCTCCTTCGCCTTGCGCAGCCCCATGATCCGCGGCAGCCGGTAGATCGGGCCGCAGCCGCCGAACAGCGCGCGGCGGATGTGGAAGTCACCGATGCGGGCGTCGTCCTCGGCGATCGCGAAGTCGGTCGAGATCAGCAGCTCGAACCCGCCTGCGACGGCGTGGCCCTCGACCACCGCGATCGTCGGCTTGTCCATCGTCTGGATCGTGTTGTACGTCTTGGCGGAGAAGTTCGCCAGCCGAAGCGACTCGCGACTGGTCCCGAGGTGCTCGCTCGAGAGCATGTTCAGATCCGCTCCGGCACAGAACGTGTGACCGCGACCGCGGAACACCACCGCTCGCACGTCGGGGTCGGCGGCCGCCTCGTCGATCCGCGTCGCCATCTGGCTCAGCAGGGCCCAGTTGACGGCGTTCTTGATGTGCGGGCGATTGAGCCAGATCGTGGCGACGTGGTCGGCTACCTCGTACTGGATCGGCTCGGTGTCGATCGGCGCATCGGTGATGGTCATCGGGTCTCCAATGGGTCGTGGTTCAGGTGGGTCTGGCCACGTGCGGTTCGGCGCTCCGACCGCCGCCACACGTCGGGTCGAAGCTCTCGACGGCGTGGCCCGATCTGGCGCCTCGCCCGCGCCGGGCCGTCTCATCTGCTCAACACCGTGCAGGCGGACACGCCGGGCGCGCCATAGACATGGGTGAAGCCGACCTTCGGCGCGCCGGGAACCTGGCGCTCGCCGGCGGCCCCGCGCAGTTGCAGGACCACTTCGTGCACCTGTCGCAGCCCGGACGCGCCGATCGGCTCGCCGTTGGCGATGCAGCCGCCGTCGGTGTTGACGGGCAGCCGCCCGCCGATCTCGGTGGCGCCGTCGCGTAGCAGTCCCTCCTGGTCTCCGTGAGCGCACAGGCCCGTCTCGGCCAGGTGCATCAGCTCCGCGCCCGCCTCGGTGTCCTGGAGTTGGGCGACGTCCACGTCCGACGGCTCGACGCCGGCCTGCGCGAACGCCGCGATTGCCGCGTCGGTCGTCGGTGGCGCCGTCTCGTGCACGGAGATCGACGGGCTGAACACCTCGAATGTCCCGAAGCGGCGCGTGCGCAGCGCGACACCTCTCAGGTACACCGGGGTGCGGCACAGCGCGCGCGCCCGCTCGCCGCGGGCGAGCACGAGTGCCACGGCACCTTCGCCCGGGGAACAGAACATGTACTGCGTCAGCGGGTGGCTGATCATCGTCGAGCCGGCGATCTGTGACTCGCTGAGCGGCGTCCGGCGCCACGCGTTCGGGTTCAGGGCGCCGTTGCGGAACGACTTCGCGGCGACCTTGGCGAGCGCCGACGGGTCGATCTCGTGCTCGGCCAGGTAGCGCTGGATCTTCATCCCGAAGAACTGGGTCGTGAGCATCATGCCGGTCTCGCCGTACCAGCTGCCGATGCCCCAATCCTCGGGGCGCGGGTCGAACGCGCCGCGCGGGTGCTTGTCGAACCCGACGACCAGGGCGAGGTCCGCCGCCCCGGCAGCGAGCATCGCGTGGGCCGTGGTCAGTGCCGAGCCGCCCGTCGCGCAGCCGTTCTTGACGTTGATGAACGGCAGCCCGGTCAGCCCGAGCCGCGCAACGGTCGTGTCCGCGTTGCCTGCGGCATCCGAGCCGCCGGCCGCGAACCCGATCTGGCTGAAGCCGACGCCGGCGTCGGCAAGCGCCGCGCGCGCGGCGTGGACCGCCATGTCCAGCCCGGTCAGGCCCTCGTGAGGCCCGAACGGGTGGATGCCGATTCCGACGATTGCCACCTCAGGGGTCACTCGGCCGCCTCAACCGCTTCGAACGCGTAGGTGACCCGGGGCTCGCCGTCCGTGCCCGTCACCGCCAGCGAGGTCACGCGCATCGGCATCCCGATCCGCAACCGCCGCGGGTCGGCCTCCGTCAGCCGTCCCTCGACGCGGATCTCGCCGCCGAGCTCGACGTACCCGACCGCGTACGGGCTGAACTCCTCCGGCCCCGTGTACGGCGGGGACTTCGGCCGGAAGCCCTGCGTCGTCCAGGTCCACAGCGTCCCGGTGCGGGCGAGCAGATGCCGCTCGACGGTGTCCGAGGTGCAGCGGGGGCACGAGCCCTGGGACGGGAAGGCGACGGTTCCGCAGCTGGTGCAGCGGGAGCCGGCGAGGACGAGCTGCTCGCCGTCCAGCTCGAACAGCCCGTCGACGATCGGGCGCAGGCGTGTGGTCGTCTCGGTCAAGCGTTCCCTCACCAGCCTATTGAACTGAGTTCGATTAGGTTAGCAGACCGCCGTTGGGGCTCAGTACCGCCCCCACGTAGAACGCGGCGTCGTCCCCGGCCAGGAAGGCGACGGTCGCGGCCACCTCGTCGGGCGTCGCCAGACGTCCCGCGGGCGTGGAGCGGGCGATCGCGGCTCGCTGCTCGCCCACCTCACCGCGCATCGTGCTCGTGTCCACGTGGCCGGGAGCGACCGCGTTGACGCGGATGCCCTGGACGATCAGCTCCTTGGCCGCCGCCTTGGTGAATCCGATGATCGCCGCCTTGGCGGCCGAGTAGTGCGGGTGACCGGTGCATCCCTCGAGCCCGCAGATCGACGACATGTTCACGATCACGCCGCTGCCGCGGGGCGCCATCGTCCGGACCGCGGCGCGAGTGCAGTAGAAGGTGCCGTCGAGGTGGACCGCCAGCATCCGGCGCCAGTCCTCGTCCGTCAGGCGAACGAGCGCGTCGAGCGGGGTCTTCACGCCTTCGCCTGCCGCCTCTGCTCGCTGGCGGGCGAGCAGAGGCGTCACCCGGCGCACGTGCTCGACGCCCACGGCGCCCGCGTTGTTGACCAGCAGATCCGGGTGGCCGAGCTCGGCGGCGATGCGCTCGAACGTCTCCTCGACGGCGGCGCTGTCGCTGACGTCGCAGGCGAGCGCAAGCCCGGCGCCGCCCGCCTGGGCGAGCGTCTGCGCGGCAGTCTCGGGGCGGACGTCGAGCACCGCCACGCGCGCGCCTTCGTGCGCCAGCCGCAACACGATCGCGCGGCCGATCCCGGCGCCGCCGCCCGTGACGACCGCCACCCTGCCGCTCATCGCGCCACCACGTGGTGAGCGGCCTCGCGGTCCCAGACACCGGGCGCGTCGACGCCGGCGGCCTTGAGCTCGTGCTTGAGCACGCGCTGAGCGTGCGAGCGGGGGAGCCGGTCCATGAACCGTACGTACCGCGGGACCGCGAAGTGCGGCATCTTGCCCGTGCAGTGGTCGAGCAGCTCCTCCGGCGCGATCTCGAACCCCGGCCGCACGACGACGGCGACCATCACCTCCTGGCCGCCGAGCTCGGCCGGGACGCCGTAGACGGCAGCTTCGAGCAGCTGCGGGTACTCGGCGAGGACCTGTTCGACCTCCCACGCCGACACGTTCTCGCCGCGCCGCCGGATCGAGTCGGTGCGGCGCTCGACGAACCACAGGAAGCCGTCCTCGTCGCGCCGCGCGAGGTCGCCGGTGTGGAACCAGAGGTTGCGCGTGGCCTCGACCGTCGCCTGCGGGCTGCACCAGTAGCCCTCCATCATCACGTGACTGGCGGCCGGGCGGACGGCGATCTCGCCGGTCACGCCCGCGGGGACGTCCTCGTCGCGCTCGTCGACGACGCGCACCTCGTACCAGGGAACCGGCCGACCGCACGAGCCGGGGCGGCGCTCGTCCCACGTGATCGCGGTGACGGGACCCGTCTCGGTCAGGCCGTAGACGTCGAGCACGGCGACGCCGAAGCGCTGCTCGAACTGCTCGACCAGCTCGGCCGGCGCGGCCGCACCGATCGCCATTCGTACGGTGTTGCCGGCACGGGTGGTGGCGTCCGAGCGCTTCAGCAGGATCCGCAGCATCTCGCCCATGCCGTTGAACGCCGTGATCCGATGCTGTTCGCAGGTCTCCCAGAAGCGGGTGGCGGAGAAACGACGGTCGATTGCGAGTTGTGCCCCCGCGGCGATCGCGGTCAGCACGCTCATGTACTTGGCGTTCGCGTGGAACAGCGGAAACACCGAGTACAGGACGTCGCTGGCGGTGTAGCCGAACAGCTCGACCGCGCCGTGGGCGACGTTGAGGTTGTGGTTGTGCGATACGACGACACCCTTCGGCGGCCCGGTCGTGCCTCCGGTGAACAGGATCGAGGCAGGCTCGTGCGGCTCGACCGGGGCGAACCGTGCCGGTGCACACGCGAGCAGCTGCTCGAAGGCGGAGCTGAGACGGGCAGGGATCAGGCCCCGCGCGTCCCGCCCTTGCGGCTCGCCGACGACGATGACGTGCTCGAGCGACTCGATCGGACCGATGTGGGGAGCGACGTGCTCGGCATGCTCGTCGTCGACGATCAGCGCCCGGGCGGATGCCCTCTGGAGCAGGTACGCGATCCCGGCACCGCGAGCCGCGTCGTGGATCGGCACCTCGATCGCGCCGGCGCCGAGGATCCCGAACCACGCGAACAGGAACTCTGCCCGGGTGGACATCATCACCGCGACGCGGTCACCGCGCTCGACTCCGAGCTCGCGCAGCCCCGCGGCGACGCGGGCCGCGCCGTCGACCAGCTCGCCGTAGCTCAGACGGCGGCCGTCCACGATCGCGAGCGTCTGCTCGGTGCGTGCCGCCGCCTGGCTCTCGGCGAACGCCGCGACGTTCACGGGCTGGCCCTCCACTCCACGGCTGATATGATATCAGTTCAATCGGGAGACTGGAGGGGCTGACGTGGGTTGGCCGACACCGGCGATCGACGCACACAACCGGGCGTTCTGGACCGGTGGCCGCGACGGGCGGCTGCTGATCGCGTGCTGCGGGTGCTGCGGGGCCTGGACGCACCCGCCGGTGCCGCGGTGCCCGTCGTGCGCGAGCGAGCGGGTCGAGCCGGCTCCGGTCAGCGGCCGAGCGCAGGTCTACAGCTACACGATCAACCGGCAGCGGTGGACCCCGGAGCTCGAGGTCCCGTACGTGATCGCGATCGTGGAGCTGGCGGAGCAGCACGGCCTGCGGCTGCTCACGAACATCGTCGGCTGCGCGGTCGAGCAGGTCTCGATCGGGATGGCGGTCGAGGTCGACTTCGCGCAGCGCGGCGAGGTGTTCGTGCCCGTGTTCCGAAGGGCGGCCACGTGAGCGAGCGGTTCGAGCAGCGCTGCATCATCTCCGGCATCGGGCAGTCGGAGGTCGGCCGCCGGCTGACCAGGGACGTGCTCGCGCTGACGCTCGACGCCTGCCACGAGGCGATCGCCGACGCGGGGCTCGCGCGCGAGGACGTCGACGGCGTGATCTCGTGGCCGGGAGCCGTCTCGCGTGCCGAGGGACTGGCGCCGCCCGGCCCTGGCTCCTCGGGTCCGGGGACGGGCGCGGTGATCGACGCCTTGCGGCTGAGGACGAACTGGCACTACGGTGGGCCGGAGAGTCCCGGAATGTTCGCGGCGGTGATCCACGCCTGCATGGCCGTGGCGTGCGGGCTCTGCCGGCACGTGCTCGTCTACCGCGCGCTGAACGAGGCGACGGCGTGGCGAGCGGCGACCGAGCGGGTCTCGGTCGACCCTGACGGCGTGCGCGGGACGATGAGCTGGATGCTCCCGTACGGGGCGTTCAGCGGGCCGAACTGGATCGGGCTGTGGGCGATGCGGCACATGCACGAGTTCGGGACCACGCGCGAGCAGCTGGCGGCTGTGGCGCTGAATGCGCGCCGCAACGCGCAGCGCAACCCGAAGGCGGTGATGCAGGGCGAGCTGAGGATCGACGACTACCTGTCGTCGAAGATGATCAGCGATCCGCTGTGCCTGTTCGACTGCGACCTGGCGGTCGACGGGGCGACCGCCGTGATCGTCTCGACCAGCGAGCATGCGCCCGACGTGCCGCACGGAAAGCCGGTTCACGTCGAGGCGGTGGGCAGTGCGCTGCAGGGGCGTGCATCGTGGGACCAGTGGGCGGACATGACCGAGACGGCCGCCACCGGAGCCGGCCGGCACCTGTGGTCGCGCACGGATTGCACGCCCGGCGACGTCGACGTCGCCGGGCTGTACGACGGGTTCAGCGTGCTGACGCTGTTCTGGCTCGAGGGGCTGGGCTTCTGCGACAAGGGGGAGGGCGGTCCGTTCGTCGAGGGCGGCTCCCGGATCGCGCTCGACGGCGAGCTCCCGCTGGCGACCGGCGGCGGGCAGCTGTCCGCCGGGCGGCTGCACGCGTTCGGCCACCTGCACGAGGTCTGCCTCCAGCTGCGCGGGCAGGCGAGCGGCCGTCAGGTCGCCGACGCCAAGGTCGGTCTCGTGTCCGCCGGCGCCGGTCCGCTGGCGTCGTGCCTGCTGCTGCGCACGGCATGACCCGCACGGCGAGGCAGGTCCAGCTGATCTCCCGCCCCGAGCGGGAGGTGACTGCCGCCCACTTCCGCGTGATCGAGGTGGAGCTGCCCGAGCTCCGCAACGGGCAGGTGCTCGTCCGCAATCTGTTCACCTCGGTCGACCCGGCGCTGCGCCTGCAGTTGCGACCGCAGGCGCCGGGCGGTTACTTCCGCGCGTTCCCGCTGAACGCCGCGCTGGACGGGATCATGAGCGTCGGCGAGGTGCTCGTATCGCGTGCCGCCGGGTTCGGGGTGGGCGATGTGGTGTCGCACGGATGGGGGTGGCGCGACCTCGCGGTCGTGTCAGCCGGGGCCGTGTCCGTCGGCGGCGTCGGCACGCTCGCAAGACTCGACACCTCGCTCGGTCCGCCCGAGATGTTCCTCGGTCCGCTCGGCAACATGGGCTTGACCGCCTACGTCGGGCTGGTGCGCGCGGCTGAGCTGCGCGACGGCGACGTCGTGTGGGTGTCGGCGGCCGCCGGCGCGGTCGGCAGCATCGCCGCCCAGGTCGCCAAGCTTCGAGGCCACCGCGTGATCGGAAGCGCCGGGTCGGCGGCCAAGGTCGAGTACCTGCTCGACGAGCTGAGGCTCGACGCGGCGTTCGACTACCACGACGGGCCCGTCCTGGAACTGCTGCAGTCGGCCGCTCCGGACGGGATCGACGTGTACTTCGACAACGTCGGCGGGGACCACCTGCAGGCAGCGCTGGCGACGCTCCGGCGCTCGGGGCGGGTCGCGATGTGCGGCGCGATCTCCGAGTACGAGCTGGTCGGACCGCAGCCCGGGCCGACGAATCTGTTCCAGGCGGTCGCCAACGACCTGACGCTGCGCGGGTTCCGCGCGAGCACCAACCTGGACCTGCTGGGCGAATCTGCGCGGTTGCTGGGCGGCTGGCTCGCCGGCGGGCGGCTGCGCTATCGCCAGACGATCGTCGACGGCCTGGAGCGTGCGCCCGAGGCGCTGGTCGCGATGCTCGCCGGCGAGACCGTGGGCAAGACGCTCGTGCGGATCGGCCGGGTCGAGGCTCACCGGCCCGTTCGGGGCGTTTGACGCGTGCTCCGTTCGGGTATCCACAACGGAACTCGAGCGAGCAGCCATGGCAATCGACAACCGGGGGACGAGATCCACGACCAGCGGGGAGGCCACGCTCGACGAGCGTTCGCTGCTCAAGCTGCTCGAGGGGCTTCGCGCTGCCCGCGACGGGGACTTCTCGGTCAGGCTGACGCCACGCGGCGGCGGCCTGCAGGCTGAGGTCGCGCACCTGTTCAACGGACTGCTCGAACGCAACGACCAGCTCGCCCGGGAGCTGGTCCGGGTCGGCAAGATCATCGGTCGCGAAGGCCGGATGACCGAACGGGCGGCACTGGCCGACCCGCGGGGCTCGTGGCGGACGTCGGTCGACTCGCTGAATGCGCTGATCGACGATCTCGTCCGTCCGACCACCGAGGTTGCGCGTGTGATCGTGGCGGTCGCGGAGGGGGACCTGTCGCAGAAGATGGCGCTCAAGATCGGCGGCCAGCCGGTCAAGGGCGAGTTCCTGCGGATCGGCACGACGGTCAACACGATGGTCGACCAGCTCTCGGCGTTCGCGGACGAGGTCACGCGGGTCGCGCGCGAGGTCGGCACCGAGGGCAAGCTCGGTGGACAGGCCGAGGTCGAGGGCGTGTCCGGGACGTGGAAGGACCTGACCGAGTCGGTGAACTTCATGGCGTCCAACCTGACCGCGCAGGTGCGCAACATCGCGCAGGTGACGACGGCGGTCGCGCAGGGCGACCTGACCCAGAAGATCACCGTCGACGTCAAGGGCGAGATCCTGGAGCTGAAGAACACGATCAACACGATGGTCGACCAGCTCTCCTCGTTCGCCGACGAGGTCACGCGGGTCGCGCGCGAGGTGGGGACCGAGGGGAAGCTCGGCGGTCAGGCGGAGGTCCAGGGAGTGTCGGGGACGTGGCGCGGCCTGACCGAGTCGGTCAATGGCATGGCCAACAACCTGACCGACCAGGTGCGCAACATCGCTCAGGTCACGACCGCGGTCGCCCAGGGCGACCTCACGCAGAAGATCACCGTCGAGGCGAAGGGCGAGGTGGCGGCGCTCGCGGACACGATCAACTCGATGACCGACACCCTGCGCGCCTTCGCCGAGCAGGTCACGAGCGTCGCGCGCGAGGTCGGCACCGAGGGGGTCCTCGGCGGCCAGGCGGAGGTGCCCGGCGTGGCGGGCACGTGGAAGGACCTCACCGACTCCGTCAACGGGATGGCCTCGAACCTGACCGACCAGGTGCGCGCGATCGCGCAGGTCGCCACGGCGGTCGCGCAGGGCGACCTCAGCCAGAAGATCACCGTCGAGGCGAAGGGCGAGGTCGCGGCGCTCGCGGACACGATCAACTCGATGACCGACACGCTGTCGGCCTTCGCCGACGAGGTCACCCGGGTTGCGCACGAGGTCGGTACGGAGGGTGAGCTCGGCGGTCAGGCCGGCGTGCCGGGCGTGGCCGGGACGTGGAAGGACCTGACCGAGTCGGTCAACTCGATGGCGTCCAACCTGACCGCGCAGGTGCGCAACATCGCGCAGGTGACGACGGCGGTCGCGCAGGGCGATCTGACCCAGAAGATCACGGCCGACGTCAAGGGCGAGATCCTGGAGCTGAAGAACACGATCAACACGATGGTCGACCAGCTGTCCTCGTTCGCCGACGAGGTCACGCGGGTCGCGCGCGAGGTGGGGACCGAGGGGAAGCTCGGCGGTCAGGCGGAGGTGCAGGGCGTGTCGGGCACCTGGCGCGGGCTGACCGAGAACGTCAACCAGCTCGCGGGCAACCTCACGACCCAGGTCCGGGCGATCGCCGAGGTGTCGACCGCGGTCACCCAGGGCGACCTCACTCGCTCGATCACGGTCCAGGCGCAGGGCGAGGTCGCCGAGCTGAAGGACAACATCAACCAGATGATCGCCAACCTGCGCGACACCACCAAGCGCAACGAGGAGCAGGACTGGCTGAAGACCAACCTGGCCCGGATCTCGAGTCTGATGCAGGGCCAGCGCGAGCTGGCGACGGTGACCCAGCTGATCATGTCCGAGCTGACGCCGACGGTGTCGGCCCGGCACGGCGCGTTCTTCCTCGTCGAGCCGGACGCCGACGGCAGCCCGAGGGAGCTGCGGCTGATCGCCAGCTACGGCTACTCCACCCGCGACGGTCTTCCCTCCGCCTTCGCGCTCGGCGAGTCGCTCGTCGGACAGGCCGCCCTCGACCGGCGCACGATCACGATCGACGACGCGCCCGGCGGCTACATCCAGGTCAGCTCGGGGCTGGGGGCGGCGCCGCCCGCCAGCATCATCATCCTGCCGGTGCTGTTCGAGGACCAGGTGCTCGGCGTGATCGAACTCGCGTGGCTGCGGACGCCGAGCGAGATCAACCGCACGTTCCTCGAGCAGCTGATGGAGACCCTCGGCGTGGCCTTGAACACGATCATCGCCAACATGCGGACCGAAGAGCTGCTTCAGCAGTCGCAGTCGCTGAACGCCGAGCTCGAGCAGCAGGCCCAGCTCCTCGAGGAGCGCAACCGCGACATCGAGACCAAGAACCTCGAGATCGAACAGGCCCGGCTCGGACTGGAGGAGAAGGCCACGCAGCTCGCGCTCTCCTCGCGCTACAAGTCCGAGTTCCTGGTGAACATGAGCCACGAGCTGCGGACTCCGCTGAACTCACTGCTGATCCTCTCCAAGCTCCTGGTCGACAACGAGTCGCGCAACCTGTCCGACAAGCAGCTCGAGTTCGCCCGGACGATCCATGCGGCGGGCAGCGATCTGCTGGAGCTGATCAACGACATCCTCGACCTGTCCAAGATCGAGGCCGGAAAGATGGACCTCGTGCTCGACGCGATCCCGCTCGCCGACGTGTGCGCGTACGTCCGCCGCACGTTCGAGCCGGTCGCATCCGACAAGGGCCTGCCGCTCGAGGTCACGGTCGCCGAGGATGTCCCGACGGTGATCCTCACCGACGAGCAACGCCTGCAGCAGATCCTGCGCAACCTGCTGTCGAACGCGTTCAAGTTCACGACTGAGGGCAAGGTCGCGCTGCGGGTCGCACGCGCCGGCGACGACGAGGTGATCTTCTCGGTCACGGACACCGGGATCGGGATCGCCGAGGAGAAGCTGGCCGTGATCTTCGAAGCCTTCCAACAGGCCGACGGGACGACCAGCCGAACCTACGGCGGCACGGGACTGGGCTTGTCGATCAGCCGCGAGCTGGCGCGGGCGCTCGGCGGCGAGATCGAGGTGCAGAGCACCGTCGGGGTGGGAAGCACGTTCAGCCTTCGGTTGACGCTCAGCGCCGCCCACCGGACCCAGATCGGCGAGCCGGCCGGGCCCGAGCGGGCGGCCGTCAGGAGCCGTCGAAGCGAGCTCGCGCTGACGGCCTCGGACAACGGCCTGCTCGATCCGGTGCGGCCGATCCATGTGGTGGCACGCCGGTTGCTGGTGCTCGACCAGGACGGTCGCACGGTCGACGCGATCCGCCGCCTGGTCGGGCGGGATCACGGCGTCGAGCTCGCCGTCGCGCCGACCGCGAGCGAGCTGCTCGCGCTGATCGACGACGACCTGCCTGCAGGACTGATCCTCGGCGGGGGCATGACCAAGAGCGCGATCTTCTCGGTGCTCGAGTCGATCCCGGCCCGGCGCCGCACCGACCGGCTCCCCGTCGTCCTGTGGACCGGCAAGCCGCTGACGGCGCGCGAGACGGCACGGCTGCGCCGGCTCGAGCCCGCGCTGCTGCCGGCTGTCGTCGACAGCGATGATGCGCTCCGCGCCGAGACGGCACTGCTGCTGCATCCAGGCGTCGGCCGAGCAACCACGATCGACCTGCTCGAGGTGCCCGAAGCGTCCCGCTTGCAGGGGCGGATCCTGCTCGTCGACGACGACGTCCGCAACCTGTTCGCGCTCGCCAGCCTGCTCGAAGAGCGAGGGCTCGAGGTGATCTTCTCCGAGACCGGCGCGGAGGCGCTGGAGATCCTGCGTTCGAACCCGACGATCGATCTCGTGCTGATGGACATCATGATGCCCCAGATGGATGGCTACGAGACGATCCGCGCCGCCCGCCAGATGCCGCAGGCCGCGGAGATGCCGATCATCGCCGTGACCGCCAAGGCGATGCACGGCGACCGCGAGAAGAGCATCGAGGCGGGTGCGTCCGACTACATCACCAAGCCCGTCGACCCGGCCAGGCTGATCTCGATGGTCAGCACGTGGCTGGCATCCGCGCAACACCTCCAACCGAGCCTGAGTCAGTGACAGCCAGTCGTGCAGACCTGCGACGGGCGGAGCTGCGGGCGCCCGTCGAGCCCGGGGCGATCCTCCTGGTCGACGATCATCGCGAGAACCTGCTGGCGCTCGAGGCCGTCCTGGATCCGCTCGGGGAGCCGATCGTCAGCGTCGAATCCGGCGAGGAAGCACTGCGAACGCTGCTGCGCCGCGAGGTCGCCGTGATCCTGCTCGACGTCCGGATGTCGAGGCTGGACGGTGTCCAGACAGCTCGGCTGATCCGGTCGCGGCCGGGCACCCGGCACATCCCGATCATCTTCCTCACGGCCGTCGCCCGTGATGCCGATCAGATCGAGCTGGCTTACGCCACCGGCGCGGTCGATTACGTCATCAAGCCGTTCGAGCCCAGCGTGCTGCGCGCAAAGGTCAGCGCCTTCATCGCGCTCAGCCGCGAACGAGCCGAACGGCTGCGCCAGACCCGAGCGCGGGAACGGGCCGAAGCCGCCGAACAGGCCGTACGGACCCTGCAGTCGCTGAGCGATGCCGCCCTCGCACACCTCGAGCTCGAGCCGCTCGTCACCGAGCTGCTGACGCGGGCCTGCGCGCTGTTCCGGGCGGCGGGCGGAGCGCTGCTGATCGCCGAGCAGGACGACGGCGTTCTGACGGTGCTCGCAGGCCACGGGCCGATGCGGGCGTTCGGCGAGCTGACGCCGTCCGCCACCGTCCGGCAACTGCTGAAAGCCGGCACCCCGGCGCTGCTCGCGCCGGGCGACGGTGGCTGGGTCGAGCTCGCCGGTGCGACCGACCAACCAGTCGCCGCGATCCCGCTGACCGATCCCGACGGGTCACGGACCCTCGGTCTGCTCGTGCTGGCGGCCGCTCCGGGGGCCGGATTCGACGCGGGCGAGCTGTCGCTGCTCGACCTGGCGGGCGAACGCATCGCGATCGCGATCCGCCACGCGCGCCAGTTCGAGCACCAGCGCGAGCTCGTCGAGACGCTTCAGCGCAGCCTCCTCCCGGAACGGCTTCCAGAGCACCCGCGGGTCGAGCTGGCGGCCCGGTATCGACCGGAGGAGACCGGTACGCGCGTCGGCGGGGATTGGTATGACGCGATCCAGCTCGACGAGCGGCGCCTCGCGCTGATGATCGGCGACGTGGTCGGTCACGGCCGCGCGGCCGCCGCCCGGATGGGCGAGTTGCGAAACGCGCTGCGCGCCTACGCGATCGAGGGACATCCCCCCGGCATCGTCCTGCAGCAGCTCGACCGGCTGGTCCGCGCCACCGTCGGCCCGACGATGATGGCGACCGTCCTGTTCGGGGTTCTCGATCTGCAGTCGGGGGCATTCACGATGGCCCGGGCCGGGCACCCGCCGCCCCTCGTGCGGGCGCCCGACGGGACCGTCAGGCTGCTGGACACCGGCAGCACGCTACCGATCGGTGTCTCGGGCGATGACCCTCCCAGCGAGTTCACATACGCCCTCGGCGACGGCGAGACGCTACTGCTGTACACCGACGGGGCCGTCGACGCCCCCGCCGAACCAATCGACGCCGGGATCGAACGGATCATGAGCGCGCTGGGGAGCGGGTCGGCAGCGGCAGAGGCGAGCTGCGACCGAGTGCTCGCGCGGCTGCTCGAGTGCGGCCCGCCGCGAGACGACGTCGCGATCCTCGCCGCCCACGTCCGCATCGCCAAGCCTGGCCCGCTCGGCTTCGGGCTGCCGGCGCAGCGACAATCGGTGACCGTGGCGCGTCATCGACTGCGTGATTGGCTGCGCCGGGAGGCGCCCGAGCTGGACTCGCGCACCGTCTCCGATCTCGAGTTGGCGATCACCGAGGCAACCAGCAACGTCGTACGCCACGCGTACGGACCCACCGACGCCAGCTTCCAGGTGATGGCGACCCGCGATGGCAGCATGATCGAAGTGACAGTGCGCGATCATGGACGTTGGCGAGCCTCGCGATCCACCGCGCAGGGACGCGGCCTGCCGCTGATCGAGGCGGTGTGCGACAAGCTCGCGATCGACCGCACCAACACCGGGACGACTGTGACGATGACATGGACGAACATTCCATAGCCGGAGGTGGAGCCTCCCCGACCCAGGTCGAGCGGCTCACCGGGGAGATCGACATCGCCACCGCTCCGCAGCTGAGCCGGCGCTTCTCCGCGGTGCCGAACACGGTCAGCACGCTGATCGTCGACCTCTCCGAAGTCACCTTCCTGGACAGCGCCGGGATCCAGCTGCTGCACCAGCTCCACGACCGCCTGCGAACGCGTGACGCGGAGCTGATCGTCGTCAGCCCGCCCGGCACGAGTCCGCGCCGCGTCCTCGACCTCACGGCGTTCGACGCCCGGGTCACGCTGCGCGACTCGCTGCCGGAGGTCTGGACCGCGTCGCAGGCGTCCAGCTGAGGCGCGCCGGCTAGGCGGTTGCTCTCGCGTTGGCGGCCTGGAATGTGGCGGCACGGTGGCGGCCGAGCGCCTGGAGCTCGTCGCTGAGCGCGACCCGCCGCTCGGCGTCGTTCGGATCCTGCTCGAGCGCAGCCTCGAGCGCGGTGACCGCTTCCTGGTGCGAGCCCCGCCTGGCGGCGTCGGTGGCGACGAGATCGAGCAGCCAGAGGTGGCGGTAGCTCACCTGCTGGCGCGTGTCCTCCGCCCAGGCGTCGTACGGATCCGACGGAAGCAGCGGTCCGCTGTGGAGGGCGAGCGCGCCGTACGCGAGCACGACCGCGCGAGGCGCCTGCAGCCCGCGGACAGCGTTGGCGGCGATCAGGAACTCGCGCGCGTCGACCCAAGCGGGAACGAGCCGGAGCGTGTCCTCGTCGCGGAGGACCACGTCGCCGGCGGCCGCGCGCAGGCGCTTGAGCACCTGTCGCAGGCGCTGGCGCCCGGCCGCCGGCGATGCCTCGGGGAAGAACGTCTCGAGCACGAGCTCGACCGGCAGGCCATGCTCGTGCAGTGCGAGCAGTCGGACCAGCTTCCCCGGCATGCCAGCCGGCAACCCGAGGGCAGTGCCGTCGGCGGTGAACACCGCCGGCGCTCCGAACAGCCTGACGAGGAGCTGGCGGCCCGCGAGCATCAGCTCGCGGGCCTCGGCCGAGCCCGCACGCTCGGCGATCGGTGCGAGCGCTGCGGTGATCACCGGCTCGCCGGCCGCCGCGACCTGAATCCCGCCGCACGCTGCAGCCTGCTGCAGGGCTCGCGCGGCGAGCCCGCCGGCGCCGCTGCGGCCGGCGCGAAACGTGGCCCAGGCCGTCAGCAGCGTCTGCCGCCAGACCACCCGCTTCTCGAGCCAGACCCCCCGAACCAGGCGCTGCAGCTGCTCGAGCGCGAGCTCCGGGTCGCCGGTGCGAGCCTCGAGCACGGCCGCCGCCTGCATGACCTCCTCGTCTGCGTCCCCAGCGCGCTTGCGGCCTCGCTCGAGATAGCGCCGTGCCTGATCGTGCAGCCCGACCCGGTCCAGCAGCTCGGCGGCCTCGAGCAGGTACGAGAGGCCGATGTGCGTGTCGAACCAATCCATGCCGCCCGACTCGCGCTCGGCCTCGAGCAGCACCCGCTCCGTGGTCCGGGCGTCCCCGCGTCCCGCGGCGACGCGCGCGCGGGCCCAGTGGATGTCGACCCTGGCCTTCTCGAATCCGTCGTCCTCGGCGATCGCGGCGGCGCGATCGAGCGCTGCGTCGGCTTCGTCGAGCCTGCCGAGGTCGATCAGCACGTCGGCGTAGGACGCGAGCGCTCCGGGAAGGCGCTCGCTCCCCGGTTCGTAGGTCGCCAGCGCCTCGCGGATCAGCTCCTCGGCACCGATGAGATCCCCGTACTGGTAGCAGGCCGAGTAGCCCCGGCGCAGCAGCGCCGATCCCTGCCAGTCCCGGCGGCCGAGCGCTGCGAAGATGCGGGCGGCATCGGCGAACGCCTGGTGGGCCCTGCGGGTCGCATCGTCGGTGCCGACCCACGCGAGCGCCTGCCCGAGCGACAGCTGCGCGCGGCCGAGGGCGATCCGAGCGGTCGGCGGGGCGGCGCCGAGCACCCGCTCGGCCTGCGATATGGCGGGGTCGAGCCGGAACTGCCGGCCGTCGTCGATCGACCGCTCGGCGGCCAGCTCCAGCTGCCAGTCACGGCCCGGTGGTGCCGGTGGCACGCCGTGCTCGAGCAGCTGCGCCAGCGCATCGAGCACCGCGGCGCGCTCGCCGTAGCGCCCCCACGGCTCGAGCGCCCACGCATGCTCGAGCAGGGCAGCCGGGTCGGTGATCGCGGCCGGCTCCGGATCCGCGATCTCCGGTGGCACCTTCACAGATCGATTATCGCCCATCTCACGCCCATCTCACGCCCGTCTCACGGCTCGCGAGCGGCTCGCGAGCGGCTTGCCATCCCGCGCGCCGCAGGCGCCGAGAGCGCGCGGTGAGCTCCCCGGAACCCGATCTGATCCTGAGCGCGATCGGCGCGCTCAGGAGACGGCCGCCGCCTCCGCGACGATCGAGCTCGGCAGCTCGCTCGACGGGTCGACCGAGATCGTCTTCGTCTGCAGGTAGCCCTCGAGCCCGGCGACTCCGTGCTCCCGGCCGTAGCCTGATCGCTTGTAGCCACCGAACGGCGAGTTGAAGTCGGCCGCGAACGTGTTGACCGAGAAGGTCCCCGCCCGAATCCGGCGCCCGACCTCGAACCCGTGGTCCGGGTCGGCGGTGAACACGCACCCCGACAGCCCGTAGGGGCTGTCGTTGGCGATCCGGATCGCGTCGTCCTCGTCGTCATAGGCGATCAGTGCGGTGACGGGCCCGAAGATCTCCTCCTGGGCGACGGTCATGTCATTCGTGACGTTCGTCAGCAGCGTCGGCTCGACGTACCAGCCTGCGCTCATCCCGTCGGGAATGCCGCCGCCGGTGGCGACCGTCGCGCCCTGCTCGCGGGCCGCCTCGATGTACGCGAGCACGCGCTCGCGGTGCTGCTCGGTGATCAGCGGGCAGATCACCGTGTCGGGCTCGCGCGGATCGCCGACCCTGAGCGAGCCGATCGCCTCCGTCAGCTTCCGGGCGACCTCCTCGTAGCGGCTGCGCGGCGCGAGGATGCGGCTGATGCAGACGCAGCTCTGACCGGCGTTCGTCGCGACACTCGCCCCGACCAGCGTCGGGATCGCGACGTCGAGGTCGGCGTCCTCGAGGATGATGCCGGCGGATTTGCCGCCCAGCTCGAGCGTCACCGGCCGCACGAGCGCGCCGCAGATCTCGGCGACGCGGGCTCCGACCCTGTCGGAGCCGGTGAACGACACCTTGTCGACGTCGGGATGGCCGACCAGATACTCCGACTCCCGCGGGCCGGCGGCGACCAGGTTGATCACCCCGGGCGGGAAGCCGGCCTCGGTGATCAACTCGCCCATCGCGAACACGGCGAGCGGGTCGGGCTCGGGCACCTTGACGACGGCGGTGCAGCCCACGACGAGCGCGGGCGCGACCTTCTGGCCGACGCAGGGCAGCGCGAAGTTGTAGGCGCAGAGCGCGGCGATCACGCCGATCGGCTCCTTGACGACGACGCTGCGCCCGGCATACGGCATGATCAGCCCGCCGGCGGCGCCTGCGAGTGGGGTCAGGTCCGAGTCGCGGACCTCGCTGTACGAGTACTCCTCGCCGACCTGGGCGTAGTAGTTCCAGTGCAGCGTCGGCGCGACCGCCATGTACACGTCGGCCAGCATCCGGTTGATGCCCATCTCGTCGACCAGCAGCTCGGCGAGCTCCGAGCGGTGCTCGGCCAGCAGCTCCGCCAATCGCCGGCAGATCGCGGCGCGCTCGCCGACGGGCAGGCGCGGCCAGTCGGTCTCGTAGAAGGCGTGGCGCGCAGCCTCGACCGCTGCGTCGATGTCGGCTCTGCTCGCAGCCGGGACCGAGCCGACGCGCCGGCCGTCGCGGGGCGAGATGACGGTGAACGTCTCGGACGACTCCGCCGCCCGCCACGCACCGTTGATGTAGAACGCCGAGTACTCCCGGGCGATCATGGGCTGTCCTCCTGGTCTCTGGTTTCGTGGTGATGCATGCCGCCGGAGCCCTTCAGGAGCGGGCACCGATCGGCAGGGCCGTCTGCGCTGCCCGCAGCCCGAACGTCAGGCCGGCCGCGAGGCCGCCGCCGTACGCGCGCTCGTACAGGCCGCCGGCGTCGGCGCCCGCCGCAAGCAGCCCCGCGATCGGCGCGCCGTCCGGGCCGAGCACGCGCGCCCGTTCGTCGATCCGCAGGCCGCCCCACGTGTTGGTGATCGCCGGTACCAGCTCGATCACGTAGTACGGCGGGTCGAGCAGTGGCTCGCCGTCGAGCCGGCGGGCGGGAGTGGGCGAGCCCTCGCGGCACTCCTCGTTGAACGCGTTCAGCGCGTCGCGAGCCGCCGGTCCCGGGTAGCCCCACTCCTCGGGAAGCGACTCGAGCTCGGCGAGGTCCTCGGCGATCGCGGCGCGCGCGCCACGACGGTAGGCCAGGCGGAACTTGTCGGGCGCCTCGGCGCCCGCCACGTACGGCGTCAGCATCCACTGGCGGTGGACGCGTTCGTCGCAGATCGACAGCGCTCGTGCGTCGGGCTGGTCGAGTACGGCGAGCGCGTTGAGGTGGTCGCCGAGCGTCTCGTCGACGAACCGCCGACCGTCGAGGTTCAGCAGGACGCCGTGCTCGGAGTGGTAGAAGGTCAGCGTGACGAACTCGAGCGGGTCGTCGTAGGCGACGCCCGAGGGGATCAGATGGCCGTAGAAGCCGGCGCGCTCGCCGGCGAAGGCCGCTCCCGCCGCCAGGCCGAGGCGCAGGCCGTCACCGGTGCTGCCCGGGTTCGCGCGCAGCGCCAGGTTGCGGGCGCGCGGGTGGATCCGCTGCGCCCGAAGCTCGGGGTCGCCGCCGAAGCCGCCGGTCGCGAGCATGGTCGCGCGGCTGGCGACGGTCAGTTCACCGTCGACGGTGCGCACGACCGCGCCGTGCACGCCGTCCGCGTCGTGGAGCAGCCGCTCCGCGGTCGCGCCGGTGAGGACGACGCCGTGCCGGCGCACGAGCGTGACGCATGCGCCCAGGTAACCGGCCATGTCGGTCGCGTGCCCCGCGCCGTAGCCGAGCACGACCACCTCCGGACCGACCGCGACGCCGAGCGAGCGGATCCAGTCGAGCCCCGGCTCGAGCCCCTCGACGACGACCCGCGCGAGGGCCGGGTCCCCGGCGGGGTTGACCTCGCGCATCGTCTCGTAGCCGGCGGCAGTCCAGACATAGCCCGCATACAGCGCCGATCCGCCGACCGCGGCGCCCTTCTCGACCAGTACGACCCGCGCTCCCTGTGAGCAGGCGCTGGCGGCGGCGGTCAGCCCCGCCATCCCCGCACCGAGGACGAGCAGGTCCGCTTCCAGGTGCGAGTTGTGCGCGAGCATCCGACCTGACCTCAGTGTGCCGCGGTCACGATCAGGCAGGGAGCGCGGCGGCGGGCATGAACCGCCGCGTGATCGATGCCTCGGTCAGCTCGCCGCCGGACAGCTCGGCGGCGATCCTGCCGTCGAGGAGCACGAGCACGCGGTCGCACAGTTCGGCCAGCTCCTCCAAGTCGCTGGAGCTGAGGACGACCGCGGCGCCGGCCATCGCCGCGGCCCGCAGCTCGTGGTGGAGGTCCGCCTTGGCCCCGACGTCGACGCCCTGCGTGGGCTCGTCGAGCAGGAACACCGCCGGCTGCTGAGAGAGCCACTTGCCGAACAGGATCTTCTGCTGGTTGCCGCCGCTGAAGATGCTCAGTGGCTCGTCGAACGATCCGGCAGGTCTGACGCCGAGGCGCTCGAACCACTCGGCGGCGCGCGAGCGCTCGAGCTTGCGGCGCAGCCGAAGGCCCTTCCAGAACGGGCGCAGGTTCGGCATCGTCAGGTTCTCGCGGGCCGTCATGTTCATGACGCCGCCGCTCGTCTTGCGGTCGGGCGCGAGGTAGGCCACGCCTTTCGCGATCGCGAGATCGGGGCGGTGCTGGGGGAGCGCGTGCCCGCCGACGAGCACGCTGCCACCGGCTCTCGGAACCGACCCGAAGAGGCGACCCAGGAGCTCGTCCCGACCGGACCCGGTGAGTCCGGCGATGCCGACGATCTCACCCGGCGAGACCTCGAGCGAGACTCCGGCGAGCGCCCCGCCGGTCAAGTCCTCGACCTGGAGGATCGGACGTTCTGAGCGATGCGCGACGCCGGCGAGGCGATCGACGCGCGTCGCCGGCTCCTCGGCCTCGAGCTCCTCGCCGACGAGCAGGTGGACGATCGTGTCGTGGTCGAAGCCTGCGACCCGGCCGCTTCCGACGAGCCTGCCGTCCCGCAGCACCGACAGGCTGTTCGCGACGCGAAAGACCTCGCCGAGGTGGTGAGTCACGTACAGGACGCCGACCCCGGTGGCGGCCATGTGCGTCACCATCTGGAGCAGCGTGTCGACTTCGGTGACGGGCAGTGCCGCGGTTGGCTCGTCGAGGATCAGAAGCCGCGGGGGGTAGCTCCAGTCCTCCCGCAGCGCGCGCGCGACGGCGACACCCGTGCGCTGCGAGGCGGTCAACGACGAGACCGGCGCGCGCGGGTCGATTTCGAGGCCGAGCCGTTCGAGGTCGCGCCGCGCCTGGGCCACGCTCCGCTTCGGCGAGATCGTCTTCAGGATCGTCGGGAAACCGGAGCTCAGCGCCATGTTGTCCAGCACCGACAGGTTGCCGACGAGGCCGAGGTCCTGCTGCACGATCCGGCAGCCGAGGCGGTAGGACTGGACCGGCGCGCCGAACGGAAGGTCCCTGGCGCCGACGCGGACGCGCCCGCCCGGATCGGGCTGGTGGTAGCCCGAGATCACCTTGATCAGCGTCGATTTGCCGGAGCCGTTCTGCCCCAGGAGCGCGTGCACCTCGCCTGGCGCGACCGACAGGCTGACGTCCGCGAGCGCGCGCGTGCGCGTGAAGCTCTTGGACAGCCCGACGACCTCGAGAGCCGGGTGGTGCTGGTGCTCCTGGGGCATTTGGCTCAGCCGGTGGTCAACCGGTGACTACTTCAGCTTCCACACCTTGAGGAACTGCTGGAAGCCGTTGGTCGGGTAGTTCCACCCGCCGATCTTCGGGAACAGCTGCAGCGAGCCGACGTTCGCCTTCGTGACGATCTGCGTCGGCTGCGTCGTGTCGGCGCTCGGGACCTTCATGCCCTCGGCATCGCGGAACGCGGCGTCCATCATCTCCCACGAGTCGAATGGCACCGAGTACCCGGTCCAGGCGAGGTTCGTGCCCGCCTTGATCGCGTCGAAGCCGGCCGCGTCGCCTGCCTCGCCGAGGATCTGCCTGCCGCTGATCCCGGCGGCCGAGAGTGCCGAGGTGATCCCATCGGCGAACGGGCCGTCGTCGAACACGATGTACTGCGCGCTCGGGTTCGCCTGGACCGTCGAGACGACGATCTTCGGCAGGTTGCCGGCCGCGAAGTCGGTCAGCGAGACGTTGGCCATGTCGATCTTGCAACCGGGGCAGTCGGCCTTGACCGTGTTCTGGAACCCGTGTGCGAACGTAGTCAGGATCGGGTACTGCGGGATCGCCTCCTCGACCGCCTCACCCTTGCCCTTCGAGTCGGTGATGAACTCATCGGCGGTGAGCACGCCCATGCGGTAGTCGACGGCGGCGCCATCGCTCGAGTCGATCACCGGACCTGTCACGGTGACGGGGTCGACAGCGTCGACGGCGATCTTGACGTGATGGGCCGTCGCGGCGCTGAGCACCGCCGCAGGCAGGACCGTGCCGGCCTCCATCACGTAGTTCGCGTGCTTGGCGATCGCGGTGTTGAATGCGGAGATGAACGTCGAGGGATCCGCCGGGTTGTAGCTCACGCTGAAGTACTTCCAGCCGGCGGCAGCGGCAGCCTGCTGTACGCCGGCGGCCACCTGGACGTTCGACACCTCCGGGGTGGCGAGGTAGACGACCACCCTGCCCTTGGGCGGAGCGGACCTGAGCGCGGGAAAGTTGCCGATGCTCGTCGGCTGAGCCTGGAATTGAGCGAGCTGCTGCGCGGGAGTGGTGCTGCCGGCGAGCGCCGCGGTCGCCGCGGCGCCGACACACCCGGTGGCGGCGAGCGCTGCGAGGGCTGCGCGACGACCGCGCTTGCGGCCGGCGACTGTGTGCGTCTGTCCTGAGTGCATTTGGTTTGAGCTCCTCCTCGGTGATCGTCCCTGTGGACGCGTTACTGGTCGTGGTCTGTCCGGCTGGGCAAGCTTCTAGGTCGTGCTCGTGACCCTTGCGCTCGTCACGGGCGGCGGCTGGCCGGGCGCGTCCTGCTCGGGGCTCGACGGTCCGCTCACTGGCACCCCGGATCCCCGGATCGGCCGCGAGCGCCGGACGCGTCCGCTCCCCCGGTTGACCGACAGCGCGACCGCGACGATCAGCGCGACCCCGTTGAACATGTCGCTCAGCCAGGCGGCGCCCGATACGAGTTCGAGCCCCTGGACGCCCGTCGCAAGCACGTAGATCGCGAGCAGCGTCCCCCAGACGTTGAACTTGCCCGGCAGCAGCTGCGTCGAGCCGAGGAAGGCCGCCGCGAACGCCGGCAGCAGCAGGGCGGGGCCGAAGTCGAGCGACGGCCCGCTCTGCGAGGTGAACAGCACCCCGCCGAGTCCGGCGACCGTCGAGGAGAGAACGAGCGCGAGCGTCGAGAATCGCTTGACCCGGACGCCCGACAGGCGCGCGGCCTCGGCGTTGCCACCGATCGCGTACAGGTACCTGCCGGCCGGCGTGTGCGCCAGCATCCACCAGAGCACGACGGCGATCGCGATCAGGTAGAGAACGACGATCTGGAATCCGGCGACCGTCGTCTGCGTGAGGTTGTTCCAGGCTGTCGAGGTCGGCGGCACCGGCGAGGCGTCGCCGGTGATGATCACGAGGACGGCCGCCAGGATCGAGCTCATACCGAGCGTCGCGATGAACGAGTTGACGCGGAGGCTGACGACGACCACCGAGTTGACGAGCCCGACCGCGATCCCGACGAGCACCGAGGCGAAGATCGCGGGCGCCACCGCCCAGCCGTGGTTGAGCAGCGTGATCGCGAGCATGCCCGTGAGGTTCGCCGTGGCGCCGACCGACAGGTCGTACAGGCCACCTGCGAGGGGGATCAGGACCGCGAGCGCCACGATGCCGGTCACGGCCTGCGTCGAGGCCACGCTGTGCAGCGTCGAGCTGGTCAGGAACTCACTCGGAGTCCAGATCCCGAACACGACGATGAACAGGACCCACAGGTAGACGCCGCTGAACCTGTCGAGCCCGAAGCCGGAGCCGGCGAACCGGCGGCGGGGCTCGTCAGCCGCTGTCGCGCTCATCTCGAGCGTCTGCTCACTGTGACCATCGTGCACCCAATCCCTGAGTTGACCTCAAATAGGACGCTACCTGCTCCCGCTGGAGAAGTCAAGCACCTGAGAGACCCGCCAGATCCCGCCGCCAATGCTCGTTGTACGCATCGGGGCCGGCGCGAGGATCGAGTGCCAGCGCTCTAAATGTCTCTTAGCTGAGTTCAGTTTGAGAGATTCTGCCGGGTCCGCCGGACCGCCGTGATATGCAATGGGTCGCGCGTGACGCTCGAGTTCGATCCGATCGAGGAGGCCGGCCGGCAGTGGGCTGCCCACTTCGACGCGTGCCACGTTCCGCCGATGCAGGCGATCACCTCCGTGATGCGCGTCCAGCAGGTGTGGCTGGCGCGCCTGAACGAGGCGCTCGCGCCGCTCGGGCTCACGTTCGCCCGTTACGAGGCGCTGATGCTGCTGTACTTCAGCCGCACCGGGGCGCTGCCGCTCGGCAAGATCGGGACGCGCCTCCAGGTGCACCCGGCGAGCGTCACGAACCTGATCGACGGCCTCGAGCGGGACGGCCTCGCCGCGCGGGAGCCGCACCCGAGCGATCGACGCACGACGCTCGCCCGGATCACCGCCACCGGACGGGAGCTCGCGCGAGCCGCGACCGCCGAGCTGCACGCGATCCGGTTCGGCACCAACCTGCCGGTGCGGGAGCTCGACACGATCACCGCGATCCTTCGACGGGCGCGGATCGAGGCAGGGGACTTCGAGCCCGGCAAATAGTTTGACGTTCAACTATCGGGCGCCCTATGATCTACCTGCAGGACGATGACGGCGGTCGACGACATCCCGGTCTCGCTCGCGGACTGGCGCCGCGCATACGGCCTCACGCCCGAGCGCGACGAGCCGTTCACGACCCTCTCGGGTGAGCAGATCCGGCCGCTCTACACCGAGCGGGACCTGCCCGATGCGGTCGGCATCGGGCTTCCGGGGCAGTATCCGTTCACCCGCGGCGTGTACCCGTCGATGTACCGCGGGCGGTTGTGGACGATGCGCCAGTTCGCCGGGTTCGGGACCGCGGAGGAGACCAACGAGCGCTTCCACTACCTGCTCCAGCATGGTCAGACGGGTCTGTCGACGGCGTTCGACATGCCGTCGTTGATGGGCCACGACTCCGACCACCTGCGCTCGCTCGGGGAGGTCGGCCGCGAGGGCGTAGCCGTCGACACCGTCGCGGACATGGAAACGCTGTTCCGAGGGATCCCGCTCGACGAGGTGACCGTGTCGATGACGATCAACGCTCCGGCGGCGATCATGCTCGCCTTCTACGTAGTCGCCGCGGAACGTCAGGGAATCCCGCCGGCGCGGCTCGGCGGCACGATCCAGACCGACATCCTGAAGGAGTACATCGCCCAGAAGGAGTGGTGCTTCCCCGTCGACCCGGCGATGCGGCTCGTCACCGACATGGTCGAGTACTGCGCGCGCGAGATGCCCCGCTGGCACCCGATCTCGATCAGCGGCTACCACATCCGCGAGGCGGGCTCGACCGCCGCCCAGGAGCTGGCGTTCACGCTCAAGGATGGGCTCACCTACGTCGAGTACGCGATCGCTCGCGGGCTCGACGTGGACGAGTTCGCGCCCCGGCTGTCGTTCTTCTTCAACGCCCAGATCGACTTCTTCGAGGAGATCGCCAAGTACCGTGCGGCGCGGCGGATCTGGGCGCGGGAACTGCGCGGCACGTTCGCCGCGGAGAAGCCAGAGTCATGGCGGATGCGCTTCCACACGCAGACCGCCGGGGTGTCACTGACCGCTCAGCAGCCGCTGAACAACATCGTGCGAACCGCGATCGAGGCGCTCGCCGGGGTACTGGGCGGCACGCAATCGCTGCACACGAACTCCTATGACGAAGCGCTCGCACTACCGACCGAGGACGCGGTGCGGATCGCGCTGCGCACCCAGCAGATCATCGCCCACGAGACCGGTGTCACCAATACGATCGATCCGCTCGGTGGCTCGTACTTCGTCGAAGCGCTGACCGACCGGCTCGAGCACCACTGCTACGAGTACTTCCGCAAGATCGACGAGCTCGGCGGAATGGTGAACGCGGTCAAGCGAGGGTTTCCGCAGCGTGAGATCGCCGATGCCGCCTTCGAGCTGCAGCGCGAGATCGACACGGGCCGCCGGGTCGTCGTCGGCGTCAACCGCTTCACCGAAGGCGACGAGGGGAAGACCGAGATCCTGCGGATCGATCAGGCGCTCGAGCAGAAGCAGATCGACCGGGTCAAGGCCGCGAGGGCCGCGCGCGACACCGCGGCGGTCGAGCAGGCGCTGGCGCTGATCCGCGAGGCGGCCGCCGTCGAGGACCGGAACCTGATGCCGCAGCTGATCGCTGCCGCCCGTGCCGGCGTGTCCGAAGGCGAGATCGTCGAGTCGCTCCAGCGGGTCTGGGGCGCCTACCGCGAGCTTCCGGTGTTCTGAGCGGGCCACCGCTTGGCCCGTCCTCTCGGGCGTGCAGCTACACGCCCCGCAGCTCCGCTCACGAGCCCGGAGAGCGGCCCCGGCCGGCCGCTGCCAGCCCACCAGGCAGGCAGCGGCCGGGGTATTACGCGTACTGGCTGAGGTTTCCCGGAGCCAGCTTCGATGTCGACGTGTCGTCGGCGTCGCCGTCGTGGTCGGGCGCCCCCGGGACCTCAGCGGACTCGGGCTTCGCCGGGCCGGTGACCTGTTGGAGCGCGAACTGAGGGCTGACGCCCCCGACTGCTGCGATGCTCATCCTGCCTCCTTGGCGGTAGACAACAACATCACCCCGGGGATCGGCAGCAGGGCGTGCAAGGCGGTGAGATGTCTCTCAGCAGGCTGCCGCTCAGGACCGAGACGGGCTCAGAACCGCGATATGTGGCGCGGCCCCGGCCGGCTCGAGCGCCGCGACGGGCGCCCGTTCGAGCGCTTCGGTCGCAGTGACGCTCCGCCCCCTCGGCCGCGGCGGCGGCGGCGCTCGATCCAGACCGTGACGCCGCAGACCGCCAGCACGAGCAGCGCGATCGCGCCGGTGGCGGCGATGCCAGGGCTCGCGATCAGGATGATCAGCGCCGCGATCACCGCGAACGCGATGTCACCTCTCACGGCCGGGCGCAGCTTCTTCACAGCGGCAGCCTCCGCCACAACGCGCGCGGGAGCAGTTCCAGCAGCGCGAACACGGGCCGCATGATCGCCGGGGCCCAGACGGTGCCCGACCCACGCTCCAGCCCCTTGACGGTCGCCTCGGCAACGGCGTCGGGCGTTGTCGCAAGCGGCGCCACGGGCAGCCCGGCGGTCATCTTGGTGCGCACGAATCCGGGCCGCACGATCAGCACGCGCACGCAGTCGTCGTGGACCGCGTCGGCCAGCCCGTTCGCGAGCGCGTCGAGCCCGGCCTTCGCTGCGCCGTAGATCGCATTGGCCTTCCGCGGTCGCTGCGCCGCGACGCTCGACAGCACGATCAGCGTGCCCGAGCCCTGCGCTCGCAGCGCTCGCAGCGACTCGAGCAGCAAGGAGCCGGCACCGACGAAGTTCGTTTCGAGCACCTCGCGTGCCAAGGCCGGATCGGCGTCGAACGCGGCCTGAGCGCCCAGCAGACCGACCGCCAGCACGACGATCTCGAAGCCACCGGCCTCTGCGAACGCGTCCGCGACGGCGCTCTGGTGGGCGCCCGCATCCCGCGCATCGATGACCGCGACCCGACCGTCGCTGCAGCCGGCGGCCTCGAGCCCGGCGAGCGCCCGCTCGAGCGCCTCGGGGTCGCGTCCGAGCAGCACCGGGCGCACCGGTTCGCCGGCGGCGAGGCGGCGCACGATCGCGAGCCCGATCTCGGAGCTCCCGCCGATCAGCAGCACGCGCTTCACGTCAGCCGTCCTCGAGCAGCCGGGTGCGAGCCGCGAGGTCCGAGCGCCACAGACCGGCTGGGTCGAGCTCGTCGCGGATCCGCCGCCACTCCTCCAGGCGCGGGTACATCGCGCGCAGCGTATCCGGGCGCAGGCGCGCATCCTTGGCGAGGTAGACGCGACCGCCCGCGCCGGCGACGAGCTCGTCGCATCGGTCCAGCGTGGCGCGCAGGCCAGGCGCGGCCGCAGGCAGGTCGAGCGCGAGCGTCCAGCCCTCGGCGGGGAACGAGAGCGGCGCCGTCGCCGCCGGGCCGAAGTCCTTGAGCACCGCCAGATAGCACGGGATGCGCGCCGCCGCCAGCCGCGCCAGGACGTGCCGGATCGTGTCCTGCGCGCCACGCGGCACGACGAACTGGTACTGGAGGAAGCCGTGCGGCCCGTACAGCCGCGGCCACGCATCGAGCCCGTCGAGCGGGAACATGTGGGCGCCATAGCGCTCCGGGTGGCCGCGCGCGCGGCGCGGCGCCGCCTGGAAGCGAAGCTCGTTGAACGCGCGCACGGTCACCGGGCGCAGCAGCCCCGATGGCCAGTGTTGCGGCACCGTGGCCCGTGAGCGAGCCGTGACCACGGCGGCGCGCAGCGTGCCGTCGGAGCGGTCGAAGTGCGCGGCGCGGGTGACGACGCCACGCGGCTCGGTGCCGGCCAGCAGGTCGAGCCACGCCACCCGGTGCTCGCCGCCGTCCCGCGAATCGAGGATCGCGAACGTCTCGTCGAGGCTGTCCGCGCGGTCGGCGTCGACCAGCAGGATTCCGCTGCGGACCCGGCGCAGCGCGATCCGGGCCCACGCGATCACGCCGGTCAGCCCCATGCCGCCGACGGTCGCATCGAAGCGGGGGTCGCCGGCCTCGAGCTCGAGCAGCTCGCCCGCGGACGTCAGCAGGCCGAGCGAGCGCACGTGTCGCGAGAAGGTCCCCAGCGTGCCGTGGTTCTTGCCGTGGATGTCAGCGGCGATCGCGCCGCCGACGGTCACGTGCTGGGTCCCCGGCACGACCGGCAGGATCCAGCCCGAGCCGATCACGGCGGCCAGCAGCTCGCGCAGCGACACGCCGGCCTCCGCCCGGACGATCCCGGTGGCGGGGTCGAGGCTGATCGCCCGCAGCGCGCGCGTGTCGATCACGACGCCGAGCGTGCGATGCGCGGCGTCGCCGTAGCTGCGGCCCAGCCCCCGCGGGATCGCGCCCGCGGCCGTCGCGGACGCAAGCTCCTCGTGCGTGTACAGCGCGCCGCTGCCAAGCGACTCTGCCAGCACCTCGACGGTCTGTGGCCGGCGCGCACGGGCACGGGCGGGTGGGCCGCCGCCCCAGCCGGCGAAGCGCTCGAGCGGGATCGAGTGGCGTTCGTCCGCCACCGCGGAGCGCGGCCGAGCGAGCGTCGAGCTACCGGCGAGCATCGGCGCGGCGCGGGCTCAGCCCGCGGCGTCGACTCCGAGCGCGAACAGCAGCAGCCAGAAGACGGCCATCACGCGCAGTCCGCCATCGGTCAGGAACAGGTCCTCGGGCGCTTCGCCGCCACCGTCGCGCACGAGCCGGCCGTATGCGAGCAGGGCACCGGCGAACGGGATCGCCGACAGCGGTCGCCACGGGATGCCGCCGACGACCGGCAGCTCGAGCACCCACATCACGTAGGCGATCAGCGCTCCAGCCGCGGCGCCCAGGAGGATCAGCTCGAGCCCGCGGCCGCTGTAGCTGCGCAGCACCCGCCGCTTCGGCAGGTCGCGCTCCGAGGTCCGCTGCAACTCGGCGTGGCGCTTGCCGGCGGCGACCATGATCGCCGCGAACGTCACGACCAGCAGGAACCAGCGCGACAGGGCAACCGGCGCGGCGACTCCGCCGGCCACGGCGCGCAGCACGAAGCCGCCGGCGACCGCGATCACGTCGAGCACGACGACGTGGCGCCAGGCGAGCGTGTAGCTGACCGTCAGCACGACATACCCGAGCCCGACGAGCCCGAGCAGCGGCCGGATCGCGGTGCACAGCGACAGCCCGGCGATCAGCGAGCCCGCCCCGGCGACGAGTGCCGTTCGCGGGCTGATCTCGCCGGAGGCGACGGGCCGATGGCGCTTGCTCGGGTGGCTCCGGTCCTCTTCGGCGTCGCGCACGTCGTTGATCGCGTAGATCCCGGCGGCGAGCATGCAGAACGACGCGAACGCGAGGCCGACGCGGACGGGAACGCCCTTGTGTCCGAGTGCCCCGGCGGCGGCCGGCGCGGCGATCACCAGCGCGTTCTTGACCCACTGCTTTGGGCGAGCCGTCGCGAGCGCTGCCCTCAGCAGGCCACGACGGCGCCTGACGGCGTCGTGCGCGAAGGGGTCGATCGATAGCTCCTGATGCGTGGACATTGGAGCGCGAAGCTAAGAACGGCTGCTCATAGTTGTGTGAGTGCGGGCTGAGAAGACTCTCACCCGCCGGTGCGCGCCAACCGGATCATAGGCCTAAGGCGATTCTCAGTCGGGTTTCGGCGACGCCCCGCCGCATTCCTGCCTACTCTTGAAGGGGTGAGCGCGACCGCACCCCGCTCCGACCGGCGCCGGTTCGACGGCCCAGTTCCCCCGGCAGGACCGCGAACGGGCCGCCGCAGACCGCGCAACCCGTACGACACGCCGCTGCGAAGGCTGCGCCGATCGGCGGCGATCTGCGCGACCTTGCTGCTCGTGCCCGCGCTGCTGTCCTACGTGGTCTCGCTGGCCGAGAACTCGAGCATCCCGTGGTCGATCCAGTCCGTCGAGTGGCTGCGGAGCAACGGCCTCCGGGGATTTGTCAACGAGATCGAGAACATCTACTACACGCTCACGGCGCCGTCGAAGGGCGGTCCGGCGCTGAAGCACCTCCCCAAGCAGGTGGGTACCGCGGTCGGGACCGGCAGCGGAGCGCGTACCGGCGCCCATCACGTCAAGACGACCGCGAAGCTGCCGGTGGCGCCGCACTACGAGCCGCCGGCGATCAGGCCGCTGATCACGCCGGCGCTCCCCGGGGAGGGCGTCTGGCACGCCCCGTTCACCGGCTACCACGGGCCGCCGCCGGTGCTGATCACGAGCTTCCGCAGCGATCCCGCGTATCCGCAGATGGTCGCCGGGGTCGCTTGGATCGACCACACGCAGACCTCGGTGATGCTGTACCCGGGTTCGGCGGAGCCGGCCGTCAGCATGCCCGCCCGCGGGCCGGAGGAGATCCCGACCTCGCTGCGCTACAAGCTGGTCGCCGCCTTCAACAGCGGCTTCAAGCTGGCCGACTCGGGCGGCGGCTTCGCCTACGGGGGCCACACCTGGGCGCCGCTGCACAACGGCCAGGCGACGATCGTCCGCTACACCAACGGCCGCATGGACGTGATCGCGTGGCCGTACGGGCCCACCGCCCCCGCGAACGTCCAGTACGCGCGGCAGAACCTGCCGCTGCTCGTCGACAACGGACGCGTCAACCCGGACATCAACAACGGGGCGGACTGGGGCGCGACGCTCGGCAACGCCGTGCAGGTGTGGCGCTCGTCGCTGGGCATCGACCGCCACGGCAACCTGATCTACGCCGCCGCGGACTACCAGACCGCCGCCTCGCTGGCGCAGATCATGATCCACGCCGGCGCGGTCCGGGCGATGGAGCTCGACATCAACGCGTTCTGGCCGAGCTTCATCACCTATACCGGGCCGGGCGCGGTCGGCGCTGCCAACCTGCTGCCGGGGATGAACCGCTCGCCGCTGCGCTACCTGACGCCCGACGAGCGCGACTTCTTCGCCGTGTACCTGCACTGAGTGAGGCCCGGCTGCGCCGGGGCCCGGCGAGCGGGTCCGGAGCCGTGCCTCAGCTCAGTCGAACACGATCACGCTGCGGATCCCGTCCTGGCGCTCCATCAGCTCGAATCCCTCGTTGACCTGCTCGAGCGTGATCCGGTGGGAGATGAACGGGTCGACGTCGAGCCTGCCATCGAGATAGAGCTGGACGAGCTCGGGAACCTGGTCGCGTCCCTTGACGCCGCCGAACGACGAGCCGCACACTCGGCGACCTGTGATCAGGTAGCGGGGGATGATGTCGAGCGTCTCGCCCCGGCCGGCGACGCCCGCGATCGTGCACAGGCCCCAGCCCATCCGCGCGGACTCGACCGCCTGGCGCATCACCGCGACGAGCCCGGTCGCCTCGAACGTGTAGTCGGCGCCGAACCCGGCGGTCTCGTCGAGCACCCGCTGGACCGTGTGCTCGTCGGCCGTCCAGGTGTCGGTCGCGCCCTGGCCGCGCGCGAGCTCGAGCCGGTCGGCGGACCTGTCGACGCAGATGATCCGCTGCGCTCCCTGCAGCCGGCAGCCGGCGACCGCGCCCAGCCCGACCATCCCGGCCCCGAACACGACGCAGGTCGAGCCCGCCTGCACCTTGGCGGTGTTGATCGCGGCGCCGAGCCCGGTCGAGAGCCCGCACGCGAACAGCGCGGCGCGGTCGGCGGGAGCCTCGGGCGAGACCCTCGCGAGCGCGATCTCCGGCATCACGGTGTACTGCGCGAACGTGCTCGTGCCCATGAAGTGGCGGATCGGCTCGCCGTCGCGGGACAGGCGGGTGGTCCCGTCCGGGAGGTACCCCTGGTTCTGCTGCTCGCGGATCGCGAGGCAGAGGTTCGTGCGGTCCGAGCGGCAGTGGACGCACTCCCGGCACTGAGGCGAGAACAGCGTGACCACCCGGTCGCCCGGCGCCAGGCTGCTGACGCCGTCCCCGAGCGCCTCGACGATCCCCGCGCCCTCGTGCCCGAGCACGGTCGGGGCGTAGCCGGAGGGATCGGCGCCCGAGGCGGTGTACATGTCGGTGTGGCAGACGCCGCATGCCTCGAGTCGCACGAGCACCTCGCCGGCCTTGGGCTCGGCGAGGTCCAGCTCGGTCACATTCAGGGGCTGACCGAACTGCTCGAGCACGGCGGCGCGGATCCGCATGCGAAGACCCTATCCGAGCGCCCGTGCCCGTTGCGCTGTCAGCGCCAGTTGGGTTGCTGGAGCATCGGCGCCAGCTGCGCCTCGTCGGCGCGGATCACGTGCATCACCGCGTTGATCAGCGCCAGGTGCGTGAACGCCTGCGGGAAGTTGCCGAGGTGGCGCCCGGTGCGAGGATCGATCTCCTCGGCGTACAGGCCGAGCGGCGACGCGTACCCGAGCAGCCGCTCGCACAGGTCACGGGCGCGGCCCACCTCGCCGATCTCCGCGAATGCCGAGACCAGCCAGAACGAGCAGATCAGGAAGGTGCCCTCGCGGCCGGGGAGGCCGTCGTCGGTCTCCTCGGTGCGGTAGCGCAGCACCAGTCCGTTCTCGGTCAGCTCCTCCGCGACCGCGAGCACGGTGTTGCGCACGCGCGGATCGTCGGGCGGCAGGAATCGCAGCAGCGGCATCAGCAGCAGCGCCGCGTCGAGCGCGGTCGTGTCGTAATGCTGGACGAACACGCCGCGGCCATCGACCCCGTGCTCGCAGATGTCGGCGTGGATCTCGTCGGCGGCGGCCTGCCAGCGGTCGACCAGCTCCCAGTTCTCCCGGACCTCGGCCAGCCGGGCGCCACGGTCGCAGGCGACCCAGCAGAACATCTTCGAGGAGGTGAAGTGCTTGGGCTCGCCGCGCACCTCCCAGATGCCGCGGTCCGGCGAGCGCCAGTTCTCGATTGCGAGCTCGACCTGCTTCTTGAGGATCGGCCAGACGCGCTCGTCGAGCGAGTCGCGCGAGCGGGTGTGGAGGTAGACCGAGTCGAGCAGCGCTCCCCACACGTCGTGCTGGTCCTGGCGGTAGGCGTTGTTGCCGATCCGCACCGGGCGGGCGCCCTCGTAGCCGGACAGGTGGTCGAGCTCGAGCTCCTCGAGGTCGCGCTCCCCGCCCGGTCCGTACATCACCTGGAGCTTGTCCTTGCCGCCGGCGACGTCGGCGATGAAGTAGAAGAAGTCGTTGGCCTCCCAGTCGAAGCCGAGCGTGTACAGCGCCCACAGCATGAACGTCGAGTCGCGGATCCAGGAGTAGCGGTAGTCCCAGTTGCGCTCGCCCTGCGGGGTCTCGGGCAGCGAGGTGGTGGCGGCTGCCAGCAGCGCCCCCGTCGGCGCGTATGTCAACCCCTTCAGCGTCAGCGCGCTGCGCTGCAGGTGGGTGCGCCACGGGTGGTCGGGGAAGGTCCCGCGGTCGAGCCAGTGCTGCCAGTGGTGGGCGGTCCAGGTGAGGCGCTCGTGCGCCTGCTCGACGTCCTGAGGCGGCGGGTGGTCGGACCAGTACAGCGCGCAGTACAGCGACTCGCCCTCCTTCATCCGGTGCCGGGCGGTCGCGCGCGCCCCCTCGAAGCCGATCCGCAGGTCGCTGCGCAGCCCCAGCCGCAGGCTGGATCCCTCGACGGTCGCGATCCCGTCGCAGTAGCCCGGGCCGCTGTACTCCCAGTTGGCGTGCCGGGTGCCGTACTCGAACACCGGCTCGCAGTCCATCGTCACCTCGACCTGTCCGTTCACGCAGCGGACGTGGCGGAGCAGGACGTGGTCGGCGTCGTAGTCGGTCGGGGCGCGGCGGTGGGTCCCGGAGCGCTCGTCGTCGTGGTGCCAGGCGCCGATCAGGAGCGTGTCGCGAACGACGATCCAGCCGGTGCCGGTCCCCCAGCTCGTCTCGAGCACGTTGGTGCCGGGCAGGTAGCGGCGGGCCGCCGGGACCGAGACGCCCGAAGGGCCGATCCGGAAGTAGCCGGCGTCGCGATCGAGCAGCGCGCCGAACACGCTCGGCGAGTCGATCCGCGGCAGGCACATCCACTCGACGCTGCCGCTGGGGGCGACCAGCGCGACCGTCTCGCAATCCGACAGGAACCCGTATTCGGCGATCGGCGGAAACGGGCTGCCGGCGAGCGACGCCGGCAGCGCCAGCTGGCGCACGTCGGGGATCGCCGCGATCGTGGGCGTCAGCGACTCCGCGGCCTGGCTCGTATCAATCGGCTCCATCTGCCCCAGTGATCGGCAACAAGCGACAACCCCTGACGCCCTGCGAGGGGAGCGCAGTGTCTCAGATCGAACGCGGGCGCGTTCGCGGGCGGCGATGACCGTGGCCGCCGGGCGCTCAGGGCTGGACGCTTGGCGGATAGCTCGAGAACAGCCAGCGCCCGTTCAGCTTCACGAGCGTCGTGCGGCCGGGAATGCCCGACGGCCCGATCGCCGAGGCGTTCGAGCCGTGCACGGTGACGGTCAGGTGCGCGAGCACCGATGCCACGCGCTGACGCCACTGAGTCGGGGTGAAGCCCGAGTTGTCGACACCCTTCGTCTTGTGACGGAGGACGTGCTGCTGCTGATCGAACGCCTTCGTGCAGCTCGATGCTCCGCCCGCGGTGAACGAGCGCACGCCGCTCGCGGTCAGCTCCGAGCAGACGGCGCTCGCCGGACCGAAGTACTCGGCAAGTAGCACCTCACCGTAGACGGCCTTCACCTGGGCGACGGCGGACTCCGCAGCGGCGCTGGCACCGGTGGCGCTCAGCGCCCCGATCAGGACCAGCAACCCAGGCGTCGCCGATCTGCGCACCCCTGTGAACACGCGCGCATCGTAATTTGGATGGCAGTCGCTCGCAACCTCGCCCCGGCATCCCGGCCGGGGCGAGGCGTCATCATAGGTCGCAGATGAGCTTCGGCAGACACGGGACGGGAGCGATGCACGGGACCCCGGGCACCGGGGCGATGCGGCAGTTCCGCGGGCGCAGGGAGGAGCCGCCGCCACTGCTCGACCCGACTCGGGAGCGGGACTCGCGCCGGATCCTGCGCCTGTTCAGGCCATACCGGCTGCGGCTGTCGTTCGTGCTGGCGATGATCGTCGTGTCCGCCGGGGTCAGCATGCTGAACCCGTTCCTGCTGAAGGACGCGCTCGACTGGGGGATCTTCCGCCACCAGCACCTGGTGCTGACCGAGGACGTGCTCGGGATGATCGCCGTGGCGCTGTTCTCGAACGCGACCGGCGTGTGGCAGACGTTCATCTCGAACTCGGTCGGCCAGCAGGTGATGCACGACCTCCGCGCTGCGGTCTATCACCGGCTGCAGCGGATGTCGCTGGCGTTCTTCACCCGGACGCGGACGGGGGAGGTGCAGTCGCGGATCGGCAACGACATCGGCGGCCTCGACAACGTCGTGACATCGACGGCGACGTCGATCGCATCGAACGCGACGACCGTGATCGCAGCGCTCGTCGCGATGGTCCTGCTCAACCCGCTGCTGGCGCTGCTGTCGCTGGCATTCGTGCCGCCGTCGGTGTGGGGCACGCGCAAGGTCGGCAACATCCGCCGCGCGATCACGACCGAGCAGCAGCGCCGGCTCGCCGACCTGTCTGCGCTCGTCGCCGAGTCGATGAGCGTCTCCGGGATCCTGCTCGGCAAGACGTTGGGTCGGGGCGACGACCTCGCGGACCGGTTCTCGACCGCCTCGAAGGAGATCGCCGACCTGGAGGTGCGCTCGCGGATGGCCGGGCGCTGGATGATGGCGACGATCCAGTTCATCTTCGCCGCGCAGCCCGCCGTCATCTACTGGCTGGCCGGTCAGAGCTTCATGGGCTCGATCACGGTCGGCACCGTCGTCGCGTTCACGACGCTGCAGACCCGGCTGCTGTTCCCGATCAACTCGCTGCTCGGAGTCGGTGCCGACGTGCAGGCATCGCTGGCGCTGTTCGACCGGATCTTCGAGTACCTCGACCTCCCGATCGAGATCGTCGAGGCCGAGCATCCGGTGGCGCTGCGCCCGGAGGACCTCGTCGGCGAGGTGCGGTTCGAGGGCGTCTCGTTCCGCTACGAGGGAAACGGCAACACCGGCTGGAACGTACGCGGGATCGATCTGACGGTCCCTGCCGGCACGCGCACCGCGATCGTCGGCGAGACGGGCGCCGGCAAGACGACGCTGGGCTATCTCGCAGCCCGGCTGTACGAGCCGCAGGAGGGACGGATCACGATCGACGGGATCGACATCCGGGAGGTCAGCTTCGGCTCGCTGGCGGCGACCGTCGGCGTCGTCTCGCAGGAGACCTACCTGCTCCACGCGAGCGTCCGCGAGAACCTTCGCTTCGCCAGGCCGGACGCCACCGATGCCGAGATCGAGGAGGCGGCGCGGACCGCGCGGATCCACGAGCTGATCGCATCGCTCCCCGACGGCTACGACACGGTCGTCGGCGAGCGCGGCTACCGCTTCTCGGGGGGCGAGAAGCAGCGGATGGCGATCGCCCGCACGGTCCTGCGCAACCCGCCGGTGCTGGTGCTCGACGAGGCGACGAGCTCGCTCGACACGCAGACCGAGGCAGCCGTGCAGGCCGAGCTCGAGCGCCTCGCCCAGGGGCGCACGACGATCACGATCGCCCACCGGCTGTCGACCGTCCGCGACGCCGATCAGATCGTCGTGCTCGACCGGGGCGAGATCGCCGAGCGCGGCACCCACGCGGAGCTGCTCGACCGCGGTGGGCTATACGCCGCGCTGGTCTCGCGCGACGTCGCCGACGCGCCGTTCTCGACCTGAGAGAGCCAGGGTCAGCCCGTCCCCGCCGAGGTCGTCGCCTGCCCAGGGCTCGAGCCCGGCCCGGTTGCCGCGGCGACTGCAGCACGGGTGAGCAGGCCGTGCGAGGCGGGGACGCACGCGAGTCCGGCGGTCCGCGTCTGCGGTGCCTGCAGGTCGACGCCGGCTGCTTGGATCGCCGTCAGGTTCAGCTGGCCCTGACTGGTCGGGTCCGGGAACTTCGTGATTCCGTGCGCGCGCATGCACTGCGCGAACGACAGGATGTCGGCGCGGCGGCGCTGCTGCTGGGCGGCGAGCTGCGCGGGGCTCAGGTTCTGCGGCGCGGGCAGGATCGCGCGGCACGCCTTCGGGAGAGGCTTGGGGTGGCCCGGCGAGCCTCGGAGGCCGGCGACGGCGTGGATCGCGATGACCGTCCCGCCGTTGCTGCTGGTGGAGACCTTCGGGTCGGGGAAGTTGGGGTAGCCGTGGGCGCGCATGCAGGCGGAGAACCGGTATGCCTGGGCGACGAACCCGCCCTTGGAGCCCGACCCGGTCGCGGCCGGCTGCTTCGGGGAGGAGCCGCAACCGGCGACGGGGAGCGCGATCCCGGCGGCGGCCGCGACGGCGGTCAGGGTGCGTGGTGTCGTGAGCGAGCGGAGCATGCCCGGCGTTCTACACAGCGGCGGGTGTCACGCCGGTATCGAGCATTGTCACCCACCTGTGACCTGCGCTGAGCGATCCTTGCAGGGAGAATGCGAGTCCTGATCGTCGAGGATCACCACCGGCTTGCGGCACTGCTCGCCGAGGGACTGCGTCGCGAGGGGATGGCTGTCGACGTCGCGTACGACGGCGCCGAGGCGCTTCAGCGGATCGCGCTCAACCCGTACACGGTCGTCGTGCTCGACCGCGATCTGCCGCGCGTGCACGGCGACGAGGTCTGCCGCGTGCTGGTCGCCCAGCACAACGAGGCGCGGATCCTGATGCTGACCGCTTCGAGCACGGTGGGCGAGCGGGTCGACGGGCTGTCGCTCGGTGCCGACGACTACCTGCCGAAGCCGTTCGAGTTCGCCGAGCTGGTCGCGCGCGTGCGGGCGCTGGCGCGGCGCGCGGTCGTCGCGCTGCCGCCGGTGCTGGTCGGCGGCGACGTGCGGCTCGACGCCGCGCGCCGGGTCGCGTTCCGCGCCGGGCGGCGGCTCGACCTGAGCCCCAAGGAGTTCGGCGTGCTCCAGTGCCTGCTCGAGGCCGACGGTCGCGTGCTGTCGGCCGAGGAGCTGCTCGCGCGCGTCTGGGACGAGGCCGCCGACCCGTTCACGACCACGGTCAAGACGACAGTCAGCCGCCTGCGGGCGAAGCTCGGGCCGCCCGACCTGATCGACACCGTCCGCGAGGGCGGCTACCGGATCGGGTGAGGACCATGCCGCGGCGGTCGCGGCGCTCGGCGCGGTTGCGCCTGACGCTCCAGTACTCGGGAACGTTCCTCGTGCTCGGGACCGCGCTGATCCTGGTCCTGTACCAGGTGGCCACACGTGGCTCGACGGTCACTGCCACGTTTCCAGTCAGCAGCGGCACCGCGGTCAGCCATGCGGTTCCCGCCGGTATGCCGACCACGAGCCGGCCGTTATTGCCCGGGGTGACGCTGACTACGATCCAGACGAAGACCGGGAAGGTCCAGGCGGTGCGAATCTTGGATCCCGCCGGGGTGCAGCGGCTCCAGCGCAACGCCGACCTGAGCCGCCTGCTGGTCGCCTCGTGGATCGTGCTGGCGCTGACAACGGTGCTGTCGGCCGTGCTCGGCTGGTTCGTCGCCGGGCGGGTGCTGGCGCCGCTGCGGGCGATGACGGCGGGCGCCCGCTCGATCTCGGCCGGCAACCTCGACCGGCGGCTGGCGCTGACCGGCGCCCACGACGAGTTCAAGCAGCTCGGCGACGAGTTCGACGGGCTCCTTGGCAGGCTTCAGAGCGCGTTCGAGGCCCAGCGGCGGTTCGTCGCCAACGCCTCGCACGAGCTGCGCACGCCGCTGACGGTCGACCGAACCCTGCTGCAGGTGACGCTCGCTGATGCCGGCGCCAGCGTCGAGTCGCTGCGCGCGGCCTGCGAGGAGCTGCTCGCGTCAGGGCGCGAGCAGGAGCGGCTGCTAGACGCGCTGCTGACGCTCGCCAGCAGCGAGCGCGGGATCGACCGCCACGTTCGAGTCGACCTGGCGGCGCTGGCGGCTGCCGTCGCCGACGCGGCTGCCGCCGGCGCGGCCACGCGGTCGATCTCGATCCGGGCCGAGCTCGAGCCGGCGCCGAGCACCGGCGATCCGGCGCTGCTCACGCGGTTGATCGCGAACCTGGTCGACAACGCGATCCGCTACAACCACCCCGGCGGCGACGTGCGGCTGCGGACCGGGCTCGACGGCGACTGGGCGGTGCTGTCCGTGGCCAACACCGGCCCGCCGATCGCCGCCGACGCCGAGGCGCTGTTCGAACCCTTCGTGCGGCTCGCGCAGACGCGACCGGCCGAGCCGGACGGTCACCACGGGCTCGGGCTGTCGATCGTCCGGGCGATCGCCGTCTCGCATGGCGGGTCGGTCGCGGCCGTGCCCCAGGAGCGGGGCGGACTGATCGTCACTGTGCGGTTCCCGGCGCCGGACCCGGCGTGACGGTCGCGCCGGCGGGCGCGGCCTCGAGCCGCGACCCCTCGACCCGCAGGTGCGGGATCACGCGGCCGAGCGCGCGCGGCAGCTGCCAGTTGGCCTCTCCGAGCGCCAGCATCACCGTGGGCACGATCACCGAGCGCACGATCACCGCGTCGAGCAGCACCGCACCGGACAGCCCGATCCCGAACAGCTCGATCACGCGCTGGCCGCCGAGCACGAACGCCGCGAACACGAGCACCATGATCGCCGCGGCTGCGTTGATCGTCCTGCCGGTCGCCGCGAGGCCGTGCGCGACCGCATCGCGCGTACAGCGGCGGCGATGCCACTCCTCGTGGATCCGCGCCACCAGGAACACCTCGTAGTCCATCGACAGTCCGAACAGGATCGGGAACAGCAGCACGGGCAGGAACGATTCGATCGGTCCGGTGCTGGTCACCCCGAACAGTCCGCGCAGCCACCCGAACTGGAAGATCGCGGTGACCACCCCGAGTGAGGCGCCGGTCGACAGCAGGTTCATCGCGGCCGCCGTCAGCGGGATCGCGAGGCTGCGGAAGACGGCGGTGAGCAGCAGGAACGAGACCGCGACGACGACTCCGACTAACAGCGGCAGCTTGCGCGAAACGACCGTGGCGACGTCGGTGAACGCGGCCGTCTCGCCGTCGACGAAGATCCGCAACGTCGTCCTGCGGCCGGCGGCCGGCAGGATCCGCGTGCGCAGCGCGCTCAACAGGTTCGCGGTCGAGATCGCCTCGGGAGAGCCCTTCGGGTAGAGGCTCGTGACCGCGACCTCGGTCCGGTCCGGACCGCCGGGGAGGAACTGCGGGGCCGTCGTCCGGGCGACGTCGGGGTTGCGTGCGGCGGCCGCCGCCGCCGTTCGGAACGCGGCGCGCTGGGCGGGCGAGGCGACCGCGGCGACGAGCTCGAGCGGCCCGTTGTAGCCCGCTCCGAAGCCGCGTGCGAGCAGCTCGTAGGCCTTGTAGGTGGTCGTGCTCGGCGCATCCGAGCCAGCGTCCGCCGACCCGAGTCGCATCGAGCTGAACGGCATCGCGATCACCAACATCAGCGCGATCGATGCGGCGGCGAACGCGGTCGGCCGCCGCTGCAGGATCCGCGTCCAGCGCAGCCAGCCGGGCGATTCGTCGCTGAGCGCGAGCCGCCCTTCGGCGATCGCCCGACGGTCGCGGCGGCGCAGCGTGTGCTCGCCGAACAGCGCGAGCAGCGACGGCAGCAGCGTCAGCGCTGCGAGCACCGTGAACGCCACCGTGATCGCCGCGGCGAGCCCGACGCCGTACAGGAAGCTCACCCCGAGCGCGAGCATCCCGAGCATCGCAATGCAGACGGTGGCCCCGGCGAACAGCACCGCTCGACCGGAGGTGTCGATCGCCTGCACGACCGCCGCCTCGGCGCCGAGCCCGCGCAGGCGACCCTGCCGGTAGCGGGTGACGATGAACAGCGCGTAGTCGACGCCGACGCCGAGTCCGATCAGGAGCGCCAGCTGCGACGCGAACGACGCCATCTCCATCACGTTCGACAGCAGGCCGACGAACGCCACGCCCATCCCGAGCGAGGCGGCCGCGGTCAGCAGCGGCAGCAGCGTCGCCGGCAGCGTTCCGAACACGACCAAGAGGACGATGCCGGCGGCGACGAAGCCGATCGGGAGGCTGGTCGAGGCGCTCGACGGGTTCCCGCTCTCGGCGATGTCGCCGCTGGCCTGGAACTGGACGGTCCGGCGCCCGGCGCCGGTGACGATCGCGTCGAAGCGCCTCGCCTCGGATCCCGGGATCTCGGACGAGCTGGAGCCGAAGGTCACCTCCGCGAACGCCACGCGACCGGACGCTGCGATCTGCGACGCGTCCCCGGCCGCGTACGGCGAGCGGACCTCGACGACGTGCGCGAGTCGCGCGAGGCGCGCGAGCAGGGCATCGGTGCGCGCGCGAACGGCGGGGTCCCGGACCGAGCCCCGGGCGACCGCGATCACGACCTGCTCGGTGTCGCTGGGTCGCTTCGGCTCGGTTCGATGCAGCAGCGCGCTCGCCGCGAAGCTGTCGGTGTGCGGGATGCGCAGGTCGCCGGTGTACTCGCTGCCGACGCTCGAGGCGATCGCGAGGGAGGCGAGGGTGGCGACGATCCAGGCAGCGAGGACCAGCCAGCGGTGCCCGAAGCACCAACGTGCGATCGCCGTCATGTCTACGTGTTTCGGCCGGCGCCGTGCATCGCTGAAGGGGGTCCCGGGTGCTGCTCGAAAAGGCTGGGCGAGGGCGGCGGTTACGATGCTTCCTGATGGCCGCCCGGAGCGCCGGAATCCTATTGCACCGTCGCCGGGCTGCCGTTGAGGTTCTGTTAGTCCACCCGGGTGGTCCCTTGTGGAGCCGTCGCGACGCCGGCGCCTGGTCGCTCCCGAAGGGCGAGTACGAGGACGGAGAGGACCCGCTGGCTGCTGCGGTTCGCGAGTTCGCCGAGGAGCTCGGTTCGCCGCTCGGGCCGTGCGAGCCGGTGGCGCTCGGCGAGGTCCAGCTGCGCTCGGGCAAGCGAGTGATCGCGTGGGCGGTCGAGGGCGACCTCGACACGGCCACGGTGCGCAGCAACACGTGCGAGGTCGAGTGGCCGCCGCGCTCCGGCCGCCTGATCGAGGTGCCCGAGATCGATCGCGCGGAGTGGTTCTCGCTGGCGGAGGCGCGGCTGCGGCTGAATCCTGCCCAGGTCGCGTTCATCGACCGGCTCGAGGCCGCGCTGACGGTGGCGCCAGACATCGCAGGGAGGTCGTGAACGACCTCGATCCGGCAACCCCTACTTGAGCGGGGGGGGTGTGCCGGATTGGGGTTGTTGCGCCGCAGCGGCGGGGCAGGCCCACCAGGCCAGCCCCGCCGGGCCTCCGATCTCCGGCGCCGATCTCCGGGCCGGTGCAGCCCGTCTGCAATCATTGAGACATCAACCAACTGGGACCGCCCGACACGCCGAAAGGACCGAGCACTTTGAGCATCCGCGCGACTCTCTTCTCCGATCCCGCTTGCCCCTGGGGCTACTCCGAGAACCCAGCGCTGCGGGTGATCGAGTGGCGCTACCGGGACCAGCTCGACTGGCGGCTCGTGCTCGTCGGGCTCAGCGAGGACACGTCTCGCTACGAGCGGCTGGGGTACACGACGCTTCGCTCCGCCCAGAGCTGGGGCAGCTACCGCGACCGCTACGGGATGCCGTTCGCGCCGATGCCGAAGCCGCGCGGGGCGGCCTCCTCGCGCGCCTGCCGGGCCGTGATCGCCGCGCGGATCCAGTCGCCGGGCAGCGAGTGGGCGGTGTTCCGCTGGCTGCAGCTGGCCAACTTCAACACCGGGCTGCTGTTCGACGACGACGCCCAGCTGCTCGAGGTGCTGCGGACCTCCCCCGGAATCGATCCCGAAGCGGTGGTGGCGGCGATCGACGCGCCCGACGTGCTCGGCGCCTACGCCGCGGACAAGGCGCTGACCCGGACCGCCGCGGGATCGCCGACCGAGTTCCAGGGCAAGGCGGGGAACAGCGACGGGGCCGTCCGCTACACGGCGCCGTCGGTCGTGTTCGAGGCCGGCGACGGCCGCCGGCTCGAGGCGGGCGGGTTCCAGCCGGGCGAGGCCTACGACGTGCTGATCGCCAACCTCGATCCGACGCTCGACCGCCGGCCGGCGCCCGAGGACCCGGCGCCGCTGCTCGAGTACTTCGAGCTAGGCCTGAGCACGCAGGAGGTGGCGGCGTGCATGGCCGCCGGCAACGACCTGCCCGACGTGCGCGCGGCGGAACTGGCGTTGCTGGCGCTGGTCGACGAGGGTCGCGCCGAACGCCATCCGCTCGGCGGCGACGCCGTCTGGACCGCGCCCGGCGGGCCGGTGCCGCCGAGCCTGCCTGCGGTCGCTGCCTCCGCGGCCGTCTAGTAGCGGCTTTGTCGGGCTGATCGCGATCGTCGGGCGGTCTGCGACGCGGCGGCGAGCGCGTGGCCGCCCTCGCGGGTCGGGGTTGCGTGTCCGTGATCGGCGGCCTGCGTGCGGGTCACGGTCGGGTGTGGTGCCGCGAGGACCGTGCTGGTCGAGGACGCCCGTGATCCGTGATGGTGGGGCAATCGCACGGTATCGCAGGCAGGGTCAGGCGAGTCCGGAAACTCCCGCGGAAACCGCATATGCTCGACAGCATCGAGGTTTGTGGTTGGGGTGGTGCGGATCGGCTGGGTATGGGGGCGTGGCTGCGCACGGTGTGTTCGCGCGGCCGGTGATGTTGAGGTTGTGCCGGTGGGCGGGCCGGAAGGCGAGCTCGTCGGCGCCCGGCTCGCGTCCGCTGAGCCGCCGGGATATGCCTACCCGGCGACGGCGACGGCGGCGGCGTTGCGGCCGCGCGCTCGAAACGAGCAACTCATGCGGGCAAAGGGCAAGGGTTGCCGTCAACTCAGTGTCCCGGACCACAGATTCGTCACATATCTGAGCGCGTCTGGACGCGCCTGACGGAAGGCCGCGGCACCGCCGTACCACCAGTCCGACTTGTGTCACGGCCTCCCGGCAGTCACGCCCAGCCATCACTGATCTATGCAACGAATTTCCGGTCCGGGACCACCAGCTAGCTAGACGGCCTCGAACACGGCGGCGAGCCCCTGGCCGCCGCCGATGCACATCGTCTCGAGGCCGTAGCGGCCGCCGCGCCGGCGCAGCTCGCGCAGCAGCGTCGTCAGGATCCGGCCGCCGGTGGCGCCGATCGGGTGCCCGAGCGAGATCCCCGAGCCGTTGACGTTGACCCGCTGCAAGCCGTCCGGCAGCTGCCAGTTGCGCATCACCGCGAGCACCTGCGCGGCGAACGCCTCGTTCAGCTCGATCAGGTCCATCTCCGCGAGCGTCAGCCCCGCCCGCGCGAGGGCCCTGCTGACGGCCGGGACCGGCCCGATCCCCATCTTCTCGGGCGCGACCCCGGCCACGGCCCAGCCGACCAGGCGTGCGAACGGCGCGAGTCCGAGCTCGGCGGCGCGCTCCGGGTGGGTGACGATGCAGATCGCCGCGCCGTCGTTCTGACCGCTCGCGTTGCCGGCCGTCACCGTCGCCTCCGGATCCTGCCCGGCCATCACCGGACGTAGCGCCGCGAGCCGCTCGAGGCTCGTGTCGGGACGGGGGTGCTCGTCGGTGTCGACCAGCGCCGGCGGAGCGCCGCGCCGGCCGGGGATCTCGACCGGGACGATCTCCTGCGCGAACAGACCGCTCCGCTGTGCGGCGACCGCGCGCTCGTGCGAGCGAAGCGCCAGCTCGTCCTGCTCCTGGCGCGGAATCGAGTACTCGCGCCTGAGGTTCTCCGCGGTCTCGAGCATCCCGCCCGGCACCGGGTGGTTGACGCCGCCGGCGCTCAGGCGGGCGGCCGCGAGCCGGTCCTGGAGCTCGACACCCCCGGCGCGCGTCCCCCAGCGAACCCGGGTGGTGTAGTGCTCGGCCTGACTCATGCTCTCGGCCCCACCGGCGAGCACGAGCTCGGCCGCTCCCGTCTGCACGTGCAGGCAGGCGTCGATCACCGCTTGCAGCCCGGCGCCGCAGCGCCGGTCGACCTGCGCTCCGGGCACCTCGACGGGAAGCCCCGCGTCGAGCGCGGCGACGCGGCCGATCGCGGGCGCCTCGCCGCTCGGATAGCCCTGGCCGAGGATCACGTCGTCGACCGCCTCGTGCGGGATCCCGGTCCGCTCGAGCAGGGCGCGGATCACCGCGCTCGCCAGCGCCTGCGCCGGGATCTCGCGGAGCACGCCGCCGAACGCGCCGACGGGGGTACGCAGTGGCTCGCAGATGACCGCGTCGCGCATCGGAGCGGAGGACTGTAGCTGTCCGGCCTACACTCGCGCCCGATGCCGCCGTCGATCACGTCCCGGACCGCCGGGCGCGTCGCCAAGCGCGTCCCGGGGCTGCGCCGGCTGCCGGTGATGCGGTTGCTGCTGCTCGGCGAGGTGGTGCTGCTGGCCCGCGACCACATCGAGCGGCTGACACCGCGCGAGCGCCGGCGGCTGGTCGTGCTGCTGCGCGACGCGAGGGGTCGCCCGAGCCGGCTGCAGGGAGGCCACCGCGACGAGCTCGAGGCGCTGATCGCGAAGGCGGACCCGAAGCTGTTCGCCGCGGAAGCTGCCGCGAAGCTGTCGCCGGTGCCGCTGCCGAAGCGCTTCACCAACCCGCGCTGAGCAAGCCACTCACGCGTCGATCGGGATGTGCCCGGGCTGGGCGGCGACGCACGCGAGCCAATCGCGGATCTGCGGATACGGATCGAGCGCGAACCCGCCCTCGGGCGCGACGTGCGTGTAGGCGTAGAGGGCGATGTCGGCGATCGTGTAGCGCCCGCCGACGAGGAAGGAGCACTCGGCCAAGTGGCGTTCGATCGCGGCCAGCGCCTGCTCCCCCCGCGCGCGCTTCGCGGCCCGCTGCTCGTCGCTGACCTCGATCCCGAAGTGCGCCCACATGCGCGCGACCGCGATGTACGGCTCGTGGCTGTACTGCTCGAAGAACAGCCACTGCAGCACCTGCGCCCGCTCGTATCGGTCCTCCGGCAGGTAGCGGGTGCCTTCGGCCAGGTACGTCATGATCGCGTTCGACTCGGCGAGCGGGCGGCCGTCGTCGAGCACGACCGTCGGGATCCGCAGCGCCGGGTTGAGCGGGCCGAGCAGCTCCGGCCGGCTCGAGCGGTCGAGCACGTCGAGCTCGCGGCGCTCGAGTGGGGTCCCCAGCTGCGCGCACAGCAGTCGCACCTTGTAGCAGTTGCCCGACACGGCGCTGTCATACATGAGCACGGCTCGACCTCCGGATCTGGGTAGCTTGCCTGAAGCGAAGAACGCTGCGGAGGTCCGGAACCGGTCAGACGAGCTGCATCGCCGGCACCGCGTGCGGCGCCCGTGCCTGCACGACCTGGACACCGCCCCGTGGAGCGAGTGTGACCGCGGTCAGCCGCGCACGCTCGGGCTCGGTCCGGGCGGGGCGCAGCTCAGCGCGCTCGAGAACGCGGCGCAGCACGAGCCGCATCTCCATCGCCGCGAAGCTGGCGCCGAGGCAGCGGCGGGTGCCACCGCCGAACGGCACCCAGGTGTAGGTGTCGGGCGGGTCGGAGGATCACGTGCAGCGTCAACGACTGCATGCTCTGGAGCAGCTGGAACTCCCGGCCGACCGGCCACGCGTCGATCTCGGCGTCGGTGGCGCCGAGCACGGCCGATTCGAGCGACTGGATCCGACGCCCGTGGAAGGCGGGCAGCAACAGCCGCCGGTGGCGCAGGTGCTCGGCGCCGTCGAGCAGCAGCACGGAGCGCTCGCCGACGATCGGCCCCAGCAACGCGTTCGCCTCGCCGGCGTGGAGCGCGTCGCCGCCGCCCTGGAACAGCTGCTTCACCAGCTCCGGGTCGAACACGATCACGAACCGGCTCGAGTCGAACAGCGTCCTGAACGTCACGGCGCCGCCGTACCGCCGGCGGCAGGCCTCGAGAAACCGCGGTCCGCCGAACATGAAGCCGGCGGTCTGGACGATCCGCGGAAGCGCCGGACCGGGCGGCATCCTCGGCGACTGCATGACGACCATGATCGCAAAGCCCAAGCGACGCTAGATTGCGTCCATGGCCACCTTCCGCGACAGCGTCGCGTCGATCGGGCGGCGCGGCGCCGTCGAAGGCGTGGCGGCGGTCGAGCTGTTCCGCTCGGGGCTGCTCGGCGGGGTCCGCCCGAGGGAGACGGTGGCGGCTCTCAAAGCGCTCGTCGCCTACGGGCAGCTGGGCGCCGGCCAGCGTGTCGCGGCGATCCGTCACGGCCCGCGGCCGGGTCTGATCGACGAGCTCGGCGCGCTCACGTTCGACGAGCTCAACCGCCGCTCGGACGGGCTCGCCTGCGTGCTGGCCGACCGCGGCGTGACCGGCGAGGACTGCATCGGGATCATGTGCCGCAACCACCGCGGCTTCCTCGACATCACGTTCGCGGCGGCGAAGCTCGGCGCCCGGACGCTGTACCTGAACACCGACTTCGCGGGTCCGCAGCTCCGCGACGTGTGCGCGCGCGAGGGCGTGACGCTGCTCGTGCACGACGCCGAGTACGCCCAGCTCGTCGGCTCGCTGCGGCCACGGCACGGCGTGCTGCTCGGGTGGCACGACGGCGAAGCCGAGCAGGAGACCGTCGAGCAGCTCGTGCGGGCAGGCGCCGGCCGGGTTCCGCCGCCGCCCGTGCACGCCTCCCGGGTCGTGCTCCTGACGAGCGGGACGACCGGCTCGCCGAAGGGGGCGCCGCGACACTCGAGCTCGTCGATCGCGCCGCTCGGGGCGATCCTCTCGAAGGTCCCCTACCGGGCGGGGCAGTCGACGTTCCTAGCTGCGCCGATGTTCCACGCGCTCGGTTACACGCAGCTGCTGCTGGCGATCTATCTCGGGAACACGGTCGTCGCGCAGCGCAGGTTCACGCCCGAGCGCGTGCTCGACGCGGTCGTCGAGCACCGCCCGACGGCGCTGGTGGCCGTGCCCGTGATGCTCCAACGGCTGGTGGCCGCGCTCGAGCAGCACCCGGGACGCTGGGACACGAGCTCGCTGCGGATCGTGTTCCTGTCGGGCTCCCAGCTCGGGCCCGAGCTCGTCCGCCGCGCCCAGGCGACGATCGGGCACAAGCTCTACAACTTCTACGGCTCGACCGAGGTCGCCTACGCGACCTTCGCAACGCCGGAGGACCTGCGCGCAGCGCCCGGGACGGCGGGCCGGCCGCCGTTCGGCACGCTCGTGCGCCTGTACGACGCGCGAGGCAATCGCGTCGAGGGGGTGGGGAAGACGGGGCGGATCTTCGTCGGCAACACCTTCCAGTTCGAGGGGTACACGGGCGGTGGCGGCAAGGAGGTGCGCGACGGCCTGATGAGCACGGGCGACGTCGGTCACTTCGATGCGGCCGGCCGTCTGTTCATCGACGGGCGAGACGACGAGATGGTCATCTCCGGCGGCGAGAACGTGTTCCCGGGCGAGGTCGAGGAGCTGCTCGTGACCCATCCGGAGATCGAGGAGGCGTCGGTGATCGGCGTCGACGACGCCGATTTCGGCCAGCGGCTCGCGGCATTCGTGGTCACGCGCACAGGCAGTCAGCTTGCCGACGCCGACGTCAAGGAGTTCGTCGCCGCCCACCTGGCGCGCTTCAAGGTTCCCCGCGACATCGCGTTCGTCACCGAGCTGCCGCGCAACCCGGCAGGAAAGGTGCTGAAGCGCGAGCTGCGCCATCTGCACTCTGGTCAGGACGCGGTCCAGGCCTGATCCCGAGCGGGGTGCGCGGCGTCCCGCGGCCGCGATCTCAGCCGGCGGGCCGGCCGCAGCCGGCCCGACCACGCTCGGGGCGATCCGTTTGCCGTGAGCCCTGCTGCCGCTCCGGGGCGGTGAGCCGACCCGTTCAGTCCCCGGTCGGGACGACCCCGGCCGCCTCGACCATCAGGATCGACGTGCGGACCGGTGCGCGGGTGCGGTGGACGACGCCGCGGGGAACGGTGTACCCGTGGTGTCGCTCGAGCACGACCGTGTCGCGGTCCTCGAGGTCGATCAGCAGCCGACCGTCGAGCACCAGGAAGAACTCGTCGGTGTCGTCGTGCTTGTGCCAGTGGAAGTCGCCGTCGAGGATCCCGAGCCGCACGACCGAGTCGTTGACCGTCGTCAGCGTCTGGTTGAACCACGGCACGTGCGCCGCGACCTCGGCGGGGATGTCGATCAGGGCCAGGCTGCCGTACTTGTCGTCGAGGTGGATGTCGTAGTCCTGACGGGTCATGGCGCTCCTCGCTGTGGATCGTGGGCTCGGGGCGACACGCTACCTACGCGACCGCGCTCCGGGCGGATCGTCTGCGGTCGAACCCGGTTGGCGGAGCCACGCCGTCGTCTAAGCTGATTGGGAGCCCCATCTCGAATCGAGGAAGGCGAACGATCATGAGATTCCTGCGTACCGCCCCGACCCGCCGGCTGCTGGCACTGATCGCCGGTGTCGTCGCGTCAGTAGTCGGCTGCACCGCGATCGCCGTCGCCGCCACCAGCGGCGGTCCCGTACCCCAGCCCGAGCCGCTGGCGAAGGCCGTGCACGACGCGCTCGCCGCACCGCAGGTGGCGGGGTTCAGCGCGCAGGTGACCTATACCAACAACCTGATCGCCTCGAGTGACATCCAGGGTTCCGATCCGCTGCTGACCGGCGCCAGCGGCCGGCTGTGGATCGCGCCGCACTATCTGCGCCTCGAGCTGCAGTCGAACAACGGCGATGCGCAGGTCGTCGCAGACAACGGCAACTTCTGGATCTACGACCCGTCGTCGAACACGGTCTACCAGGGCTCGCTCCCGAGCAGTTCGGGCGGCAGCGGGTCGAGCTCGAGCTCGAGTTCGGGTTCGACAACCGATCAGATTCCGACGGTCGCCCAGATCCAGGACACGATCGACAAACTGGCCGCGCACCTGACCGGGCTGACCGCGGTCCCCACCGACGTCGGCGGTCAGGCCGCCTACAGCGTCACCGTCTCGCCGAAGGACACGAGCGGGCTGATCGGCTCGGTGCAGCTCGCCTGGGATGCGTATCACGGCGTCCCGCTCAGCTTCTCGGTATACGCCAAGGGTGATCCGAACGCGGTGCTGTCGCTCCAGGCGAGCGACGTGTCCTACGGGCCGGTGCCCCTCTCGACCTTCCAGATCTCGCCGCCTTCCGGCGCCAACAAGGTGACGCTCAGCTCCGGCACGCCGAGCACGGGCACGTCCGGCTCGACCGCGCCCGACACGACCCCGCTGACGTTCACCCCGGCTGCGCCGGCCACCGCCGGCGGCATGCCGCTGACCGCCAGCCACCGCGCCGGCGCCGACGGCGAGCTGTTGAGCTACGGCACCGGCCTCGGCTCGGTCCAGGTGCTGGAGCGAGCGGGGTCGAACGCGGGGCCGGCGATGCCAGGCTCGGGTAGCGGCTCGGGCAGCGGCAGCAGCGGGAACTCCCCGCTGACGCTGCCGACCGTGAGCGTCAACGGAGCGACCGCGTCGGAGCTGTCGACCGAGCTCGGAACGGTGCTCGAGTACAAGGCCGGCGGCGTCGACTACCTCGTGTTCGGCTCGGTCCCGGCGTCGACCGCGATCGCCGTCGCGCGCGACCTGTAGTGCGCCGTCGGCGACGCGACCGGTGAGCTCGCCGCCGATCGAGGTCCGCGGGCTGGTCAAGCGCTACGGCGCGGTGACCGCGGTCGCGGGCGTGGAGTTGACCGTGCAGACCGGCGACGTGTACGGCTACCTCGGCCCGAACGGCGCCGGCAAGACCACCTCGCTGCGGATGATGCTCGGGCTGATCCGTCCCGACGAGGGCAGCGTACGGCTGTTCGGCAAAGATCCGCAGGCGACGGTCGCGGCGCTGGACGGGGTCGCCGGGTTCGTCGAGGCGCCCGCCTTCTACCCCTATCTGAGCGGGCGGCGCAACCTCGAGCTGCTCGCGGCGTTCGACGGCGGCGACGCGCCGAGCCGGGTCGACGCGGCGCTGGACACGGTCGAGCTCGAGGGGCGCGCCGGCGACCGCGTCGGTGGCTACTCGCACGGGATGCGCCAGCGGCTCGGGATCGCGGCGGCGCTGCTGCGCGCCCCGCGGCTGCTGCTGCTCGACGAGCCCGCCACCGGTCTCGATCCCGCCGGCATGCGCGACATGCGACTGCTGATCCGGCGGCTGGCGGGCGAGGGGATCACGGTGCTGCTGTCGAGCCACCTGCTCGGCGAGGTCGAGGAGGTGTGCAACCGGGTCGCGATCCTGCGGGCCGGCTCGATCGTGTACGAGGGGACGATCGAGGCGCTCGCCCGCGGGGCCGGGACGGCGTACCGGCTGCGGAGCACCGACGACGAGCGGGCGTGCGCGATCTGTGCCGCCCAGCCCGGGATCGCTCAGGTCACGCCAGAGCACGGCCGGATCGCATTCAGCGCTGAGGAGGCCGCCGTCGCGGAGCTGTCGCGCGCGCTCGTGGAGGCGGGCGTGCTGATTCGCGAGCTGGCGCCCCAGACGGTCACGCTCGAGGACCTGTTCTTCTCGCTGACCGAGGGCGAGGGCGCCTCCGCGCTGGCGCCGGCGCCGCCGATCTCCGAGGCCCCCGCGGAGGTGGTCGGGTGAGCGCGGTCGCGGCATCGGCTCCGGACGCGGCCGGTGCGCCGGTCCGCGCCGGCAAGCGGCCGGGAGTCGGCGCGGTGTACCGCTGGGAGCTGCGCAAGCTCCGCTATCAGAAGCGCACCTATCTGGGGCTCGGGCTGGCGGTGCTCGTGCCGATCCTGTTCACGCTCGCGATCCACTTCCACCACAGCCGCCACCGCGGCGACTTCGCCTTCTCCGACTACCTGTCACGCAGCGGCCTGGCCGTGCCGCTGGTCGTGCTGCTGTTCGGCGCGATCTGGATGTTCCCTTTGATCGTGGCGCTGGTCGCGGGCGACATCTTCGCCTCCGAGGACCACAACGGCACGCTCAAGACGATCCTCACGCGCTCGCTCGAGCGCCACCAGATCTTCGCCGGCAAGGCGCTCGTGGCAGCGACCTACGCGATCGTGGCGGTCGCGCTCGACGGCACCGTGGCGGTGATCGCAGGCTGCCTGCAGTCGGGCTTCAACTCGCTGCAGTCGCTGTCGGGCACGATCGTGTCCGCGCCGAAGGCACTCGAGCTGGTGTACGCCAGCCTGCTCGTCTACCTGCTGCCGATCGCAGCGGTCGTGTCGATCGGGCTGCTCCTGTCGGCGGTGATGCGCAACAGCGCGGCCGCGGTCGTGGGCACGCTGATGTTCTCGCTGCTGATCCAGATCGTCGGGGTGCTGCCCGGACTCGAAGCGCTGCGCCCGTACCTGCTCAGCACCCAGTTCAACGCCTGGCAGGGCCTGCTGCGAACGCCGACCGACTGGACGCCGATCGTCCGCGCCGTGTGGGTGTGCGCGCTGTACGCCGTGCCGGCGCTGGCCGCGGCGTTCCTGGTGTTCCTGCGACGCGACGTCGCGGGCGGCTGACGCGCTCGTAGCTGTCTGCGGTGCTGGCCGCTTGTGGGCTGGCCAGCACCGGCATGGCGTCCTTCCCAAGCGCTGGGGTGGCGGTCGCGCCGTCAGGTTCGCCGGGGGGAGATCGTGCGAGCTGGTAACACCGTGGGGAGGTCGCGCAATGGACTCTCCGATGACATCCTCATCCACCCTCCCAGCGCCGGTCTCCTCCAGCGATGCCTCGCTGCTCGCGGCCGCGCGCCACGATCCCGAGGCGTTCCGGGAGCTGTATGAACGCTACGCAGAGGCGGTGCACCAGTACTTCGTGCGCCGCACCGGCGACCGCGCTACTGCACTCGATCTGACCGCCGAGACGTTCGCCCAGGCGTGGTTCGTCCGCGCCCGGTTCCGAGACTCACGCACCGCGGCGGCGCCGACGTCCGCGGATGGTGGCAGGCGGCACACTCGGGCTGGCCGGCATCGGCGCGGCGCTCGTGGTCGTCCTCGGCGGGTCGGCGGCGCCGGCATTTCGCGATCACGCGCGACGCGAACGGTGTGCTGGTACACCTGAACAACACGACGCCGACGGAGCAGACGATTGGGCAGCTGAATGCGAAGCTCGCCAGCATGGGGCTGAACGAGGGAGTCACGATCTACATGGCCTCGGGGGCGGTATCCGCCGGTGGGCCGGTGACCTGCACGCCGGGGCCCGGCTCGACCACCCCGGTCCAGGTGCTCGTCGGCGCGAACGGCACGGAGACGATCGCCGCGGGCCAATCGGCCGGCAACACCGCCGAGGGCACCTTCCATCTCGACCGCTGCGTCGTCGCGAGCAACAGCAGCTCGGGCAACAGCGGCAACACGGGCTCCTGATCCGGTGACGGCGGCCGGCGCCCGCCAGACCCGGGCGTCGACGCCGGCAGCCTCTACGGTACGGCCCTTGGCGTTCCCCAAGGGCCGTACCGCTTTGTCGTGGGCGTGGCTGGTCGTCGTGGCGGCGGTCGCCTGGAATCTCGTCAGCCTGCGTGCCGAGACACGCGCGGTCTCCTACCTGAACGACAGCTCGATGCACGAGCAGATGGTGCGGTTCGCGACATCGCAGCTGCGCGCGGGCCAGCTGCCGCTCACCAGCTGGTTCCCGTTCCTGGGCGAGGGGTCTCCGCATCTCCTTCACTATCAGAGCCTGCCGGCGATCCTGGCCGGGGCATTGGGTCTGCTGATCGGGCCTGACGCGGCATTCCGCTGGTCGCTGTATCTGCTGCTGTCGCTGTGGCCGGTCAGCGTGTACCTGTCGGCTCGCGCGTTCGGCGCCCGCCCGCCGGCGGCGGCCGCCTCGGCCGCGATGGCTCCGTTCCTGGCGAGCGCCACCGGGGTCGGTTACGAGCAGCACGCCTACGTCTGGATCGGATACGGGGTCTGGACACAGCTGTGGGCGTCGTGGACGTTGCCGCTGGCGTGGGGTTACGGCTGGCGGGCGATCCGGGAAGGGCGCGGCTATCTCAGGGCGGGCCTGTTCACGGCCCTGACGGTCGCGCTGCACTTCGAGACCGGCTACCTGGCGCTGTCGGTGCTGCTCGTCTGGCCGCTCGCCGCCGGGAGGCCCTTCGTCGCCCGCTTTCGGCGCGCCGCCGTCGTACTCGCTGGCTCGCTGGTCGCGTCGCTGTGGGTGATCGTGCCGCTGCTCGACCAGCGCAGCTGGGCGGCCGTCAACGAGCCCTTCCAGGGCACGGGCCTGGTCAACGGCTACGGCGCAGGCCGGGTCCTCGGCTGGCTGCTGTCGGGGCAGCTGCTCGATCACGGCCGGCTTCCGGTCGTGACCATGTTCGCGGCCGTGGGCTTGTCCCTGGCCTGGCTCGCGTGGTCCTCGAACGCCGACGGACGCGCCCTGCTGGTCGCGCTCGCGGTGTGCCTGCTGTACGCGTTCGGTCGCACGACTTTGGGGTCGCTGGTCGATCTGATCCCGGGCAACCAGGACCTGTTCTTTCGCCGGTTCATGATGGGCGTGCAGCTCGCGGCGCTGCTGCTCGCCGGTCGCGGCGCGGGGTGGCTGGCGGCTCGCTGCATGGCGCTGCTCCAGAACCGCGTCCGGCGCTGGCCGCGCCGCCTGTCGCCGGTAGCGGTGCTGGCCGCGGCGATCGCCGTGCTCGCGCCCGCGTGGCTACAGCTCGGCGCCTACGACAGCCGCGACGGCGCCGCGATCGCGGCGCAGCGCCGCGCCGACGCGACCCAAGGCGCCGGACTCGATCGCCTGATCGCCGTGATCCGTCGCGAGGGCGGCGGACGCACGTACGCGGGGATGCCGTCGAACTGGGGGCAGAGCTTCACCGTCGGCGCGGTTCCCGTGTTCAAGTACCTGGAGAGCCGTGACGTCGACGAGGTCGGCTACACGCTGCGCACCGCCTCGCTGATGACCGACCCCGAGTACTGGTTCGACGAGCGCAACCCGAGCGACTACCGGCTGTTCGGAATCCGCTACCTGATCCTCCCCGCCTCGCAGCCGCCGCCGGTGCCCGCGCGATTGTCGATGCGCTCCGGCGCCTACTCACTCTGGACGCTGCCCGGCGCCGGCTACCTCCAGGTCGGCCGGACCGTCGGCGAGCTGTCGGCGAACCGGGCGAACGTCGGCGTTCGCAGCGTGCCGCTGCTGGACTCGCAGCTGGCGCAGGCGGGCGAGTACCTTCGCGTCGCCTGGGGTCAGCCCGGCGGTCGCGAACGCCGGCTGCCGCAGCCGACGCCGGCGCCGCCGGCCGGAACGCTGTTGGCGCAGTCCGACCGGCTGCAACAGGGACGGGTGGCGGCCAGCGTGCGGATGCGCCAGGCCGGGATCGTGGTGCTGAGCGCGTCGTTCGATCCAGGCTGGACGGCGACGGTCGACGGACGCCGGCAGCGCACCGAGATGGTGGCGCCCGCGCTCGTCGGCACGACCGTCCCCGCCGGCACGCACCGGGTCGGCTTCCGCTTCCGCGGCTGGCCCGACTACCCGCTCCTGTTCGCGGTCTGCGCGGCCGCGCTGCTCGCGCTCGCCGCCACGGACGTCCGGCGGGCACGATCGGCGGCGCTCACGCGCGCAGCAGCCCGAGCGCCAGCAGCTCGCGAACCGCGGTGACCGCGATCCGCGCGAGGTCGTCGCGATCGATCCCGCGACGACCGGACACGCGCTCGACGATCTGTCCCAGCGTCAACCGCCCGTCACAGGCGAACAGGATCTCGAGCGCGTCCGGATCGATGGCCGCGTGAACGCCGAGTCCGCCAGCGAGCTCGAGGATCGCGGGGCGCGCGCCGAAACGGCCGTCGCGGCGGCGGAAGCGCTGCGACACGTCGGCGCCGTCCGGGAGCGAGAAACGGGCGCCGAGCAGCGCACGCTGGTCCCCTCCCACCCGGCCCAGCAGATCCTCGCCCGCGAGCAACGCGATCAGTTGCTCGGATGCCTGCCTGCCGGGTGTCGACGGCGCCGGCCGTGCGCTCACCCACCGGGTTCCGTTGGAGCGGCGCCGCAGTACGAGCGCTCCGAAGCTGATCTGGCCGGTCCCGGTGAGCTCGCAGTGTCGCAGCCAGCGCGAAATGCTCCGCCGTAGATCCTCGGGATCCTGGAAGCGCACCGGCGGGGCGTTCCAGCGCACCGCATGCTCGAGCGGATCCAGCATCTCGAAGCGGAGGATCAGCGCGTCACAGCTACTTGCGGCTGCCCACGCGCTCGGCATCGCGGCCCAATCGTCGATCGAGGCGTGCGGCCAGCTGGCGAGCAGGATCGCCCGCCCTCCGTCGTCAAGGTGCTCGGGCACGGACCGGCAGATCTCCTCGAACAGCGCTCCGCCCGGCCGGCCGGAGTCCCGGTATGTGAACTCGTCGTCGGGCGAGAAGACGAAGGGGAGGTTCCCGAGCACGAGCTCGAAGCGGCGGCTCGCCACGGGCGCGAACCAGCTGCCCTCGAGCAGCTCGAGGTCGTGCGCGCCGTTGAGCGCGGCGTTGAAGCGGGCGAACATCAGCGCCCGGGGGTTGATGTCGACCGCCGTGACTCGCTCGCAGTGGCGCGCCGCGACCAGCGCCAGCACGCCGGAGCCGGTGCCGAGGTCGAGCAGCGAACGGCACGGAACGCGCGGCGCGAGCCGGGCGAGGAGCAGCGACGAAGACGTGTACGCCATCACGACGTCGCGATCCCGCGGTCTCGCGCGGTCGGCCGCGAGCAGCAGGCCGTCGTAGGCGACCAGCCGGTAATTGGCCAGGACCTCGTCATCGGCCACAGTCAAGATCCCTCCGGCCTCGAGCTGGTCGAACGCCGCGGCAGTCAGCGCGCTGCGCGCGACCGGGACGGGCACGGGCCGGTCGAGCGCGAGCAGCTCGATCAGCGCGGTCAGCCGCCTGTCGGTGCCGCCGGCCCTCGACGCGACTGGAAGCTCGTCCGCACACGCCAGGAACGGACGGAGCCGCAGCGACTCGGCAAGCGCTTCAGCGGTGTAGCCAGCTCGCGTGAGCGTCTCGCGCAGCGCGCTCAGCGAGCCGGCATCGGCCGCGCGCAACGGCGGCGCGTAGCCGCGCCGTCCGTCGGTCCGCCCTGGTGAAGCGTCCGGCGCTACTTGTCGAACGACGGCGAGTCGTACTTCAGATAGGCGTCGAAAGCGCCGCCCTTGACGTTCGCGCCCTCTTCCTCGTCGGGCTCGAGGTCGCTGACGGCCTCCTCCGGGCGCTGGAGCTCAGGCTCGTCGCCCTCGTCCGTCAACCGCGTGTGCTCGTCCATCCTTCGTCCCTCCTTGTCGGTCCCGAGGCTGGTGGCAATGGTCCGCTCCAGCCGCGATCCTGTCAAGCCTCGGCCGCAGCGCTACCAGCTCAGGCCTCGAGTTGCTGCGCCTGGAGGTAGGCGTAGAGACCCTGCCGGCGCAGCAGCTCCTCGTGCGTTCCGAGCTCTGCGATGCGGCCGGCCTCGAGCACGCAGATGATGTCGGCATCCCGGATCGTCGAGAGCCGGTGCGCGATCACGAACGCGGTCCGTCCTTCCAGCACGCGATCCATGTTCTGCTTGACGGTGCGCTCGGCCTCGGTGTCGAGCGCGCTGGTGGCCTCGTCGAAGATCAGCACGGGCGGCTCGTGGTACAGCGCCCGCGCGATCGCGATGCGCTGCGCCTGGCCGCCGGACAGCTTCAGCCCAGAGTCACCGATGCGGGTCTCGTAGCCGAGCGGCAGCGCCCGGATGAACTCGTCCGCGTTGGCGATCTGCGCGGCCCGGGTCACCTTGTCCATGTCCGCGGTGATCTCTCCGAAGGCGATGTTCCCCCGCACGGTGTCGTCGAACAGGTAGGGCTCCTGGAGCACGAAGCCGATCCGCCGGCGCAGCTCGTCGAGGCGCAGCTCGCGCAGGTCGTGGCCGTCGTACTGGATCGTTCCCGCGGTCGGTAGCAGGAGGCCGGCGAGGCATTTGACGAGCGTGGACTTTCCCGAGCCCGAGCGGCCGACCAGCGCGACGGTTGCGCCCGGGGGAACGTCGAGGGAGATGTCGTCGAGTACTGGTCGCTCCGGAGCTCGGGCGTAGGCGAAGCCGACGCGGCGCAGGCGAATCTGACCGGCCAGCTCGGTCACTGGCCGCAAGGCCGCGTGGTCGGCTCCCTGCTCCGGTTCGCTCTCGGTCACATCGGCGAGACGGCCCATCAGCACGGTAACCAGCTGGAGCCGGTCCCATAGCCCGAGCAGCCCGATCAGAGGCGCGTTGGCGAGCAGCACGAGCCCGTTGAAGGACACGAACTCGCCGATCGTCAGCTCGTGGTGCAGCACCAGCAGCGCGCCGAAGAACAGGAACACCGCATACACGAAGAAGGTCACGCTCGACACAAGGCCCTCGTAGACCATCGCGGTGATGTCCGCCTGCAGCAGCTTGTCGCGAAGCTCGCCGAACTCGTGCGCCATGCGCCGGCGCAGCCCCTCCTCGGCGCCCATCGCCTTCACGGTGGCGATGCCCCTGATCGAGTCGATCTGCCGCGACGCATAGCGGCCGTGGCCCGTCTCGACCGAATCGAACATCGGGCGGATGCGCACCTGTGAGTAGCGCATCAAGATCGCGTACAGCGGTGCGCACGCGAGATACACGAGCCCGAGGAGGTAGGAGTAGACGAACATGATCGCCACCGCTGCGGCGAGCTGGGCGACGGCTGTGGCAGCCACCACACCGTTCTGGATGAGCACCGCCCGCACCTGCTGCATCCCGCTCAGGCGCCGTTCGATGTCACCCGTGCGCCGGGCTTCGAAGTAGCTCATCGGCAGCCGCAGCAGCCGGGCGGAGATGAAGTCGAGCGTGTCTGCATCCAGCCGTGAGGCGACCCGTGCGATCAGGTAGCGCTGGACGATCGTCACGCCGATCGCGATCGCGAGCAGCCCGCACATGCCGGCCGTCAGCACGTACAGCAAGCTCTGGCGGTGGTGGCCGACGACCCGGTCGATGATCAGCTGCGAGAACACGGGAAGGATCATCTGAAGCCCGGCCGCCAGCAGCGCCAGCGCCAGCGCCAGGATCAGCACGCGTCTGTGCGGTCGCATGAACGGCCACAGCCAGCGAAGATCGAGCCCACCGCGCGGTGCGTCGGCGAGGCGCTCGGTCGGCTTCGCCAGCGCCGCATAACCCGACCACCGCTCCGCCACCTCAGCCCGACGCAGTCGACGCGATCCGCGAGCCGGGTCGGCGATCCGCACCCACTCCCGATCGACGGCGTGGATCACGACCCAGTGATTGCCGTCCCAGTGCGAGATCGCGGGCAGCGGCAGCTCGTCCAGGCGATCGGCCGACGACTTGATCGCACGCATCTCGAGTCCGATCTCCTCGCCGCCGCGCCTCAGGCCCCGCAGCGATGTCCCCTCCGTGCTGGCGCCGACGGCCTCGCGGATCGCGGTCATCGAGACGTCGTGCCCGAAGCTCCGGCAGACCATCGCCAGGCAGGCAGCGCCGCAGTCCATCTCGTCTAGCTGGCGCACGAACGGGAACCGGCGGCTGCGACGAGTTGCCGGCGTCGCCCGTGCGATCTCGCGATCACCGTCCTCGGTTACCGCCAGGCCCGGATCGGCGGCCGTCCAGTCGGCCTGGCTCTCCTCGGGAGCAGCAGCCTCGGGGCGCCGGTCGCGTGCCTCATACAGCGCAGCACGCTCGTTCACACGCCGGGCGAAGCCGGGGCTGTGCTGCATCAGCCAGTCGAAGTCGGTGCGGGCCAGCCGCAACAGACGCACCGGCCCGTCTGCTCGGACGGTCGCGGTTCGCCGGCCCGAGCGGATCAGCGCGAGCTCGCCGAAGAACTCGCCTGCGCGCAACGTCCGCACCCTGGGGGAGTGCGGATCGACTCGGCGACCGGCGTGGCCTGGATCGTCGATCGACACGCTGAGCCGCCCGTCGTGGATCAGGAACATGGCGTCGGCATCGTCGCCCTGACGCACCGCGACGTCCCCGTCGTCGAGCACCACCTCTTCGAGGTGGTCCAGCAGGTAGAGCGTCGAGTCTCGATCCAGCGCCGAGAACGCGGAGTGCACTCGCAGGAAGTCGTTGATCCGGCGAGCGCGGGCGGCGTCGCGGAAGCTCTGCCGAACCTCGGGATAACGCTCGAGCACTGCGGCGAAGACTCCCCGGTCCAGCCGCAGGACGGTCAGCTCGCTCGCCGCCCGCACGGTCGCCGACCGCGGCGTGCCCTCAAGCAGCGCAGCTTCACCGAAGGGCTCGCCGGGGCCGAGCAGGTTCAGCGAGACCTCGGTGCCTTCGTCGCCTTCGACGAGCACGCGTGCCTGCCCCTCGATCACGACGTAGTAGCCATCCGCCGGATCGCCCGCCCTCACGACCGTCTCGCCGAACTCGAACCTGACCGGCACGAACGACGCGGCGACGATCTCACGAATCGCAGCCGGCAGCGCGGCCAGCAGCGGCAGCCGCGTCACCACCACGTTCTCCTGCGCGCTCAGCTCAGAGCTCAACATGGCGTTCAGTCCGTCCGGCGGTGTAGCGGTCGAGCTGCTCGCGCAGCAACTCGTCGATCGCTCGCTCACGTAGCGCCGAACTCTGCGGGGAGGGGGCGAGCTTGCCGCGCAGCTGCATCACGTGCCACTGCCCTGCGTGCTCCCACGGGCCGATCACCTCCCCCGGAACCGCCCCGGCGAAGGTGGCGCTCAGCGCGCTTGGAAGCTCGTCGATGAGCACTCGACGGTCGATCACGGGCACCGCCGCCCGCTCGGCCACCGCTGCCGCGGTCTCCCCGTCAACGCTGATCA
>DAHUYL010000191.1 GCA_027315255.1 Solirubrobacterales bacterium
CGCGAGCCGGCTCGCGACCGACGCCACGGATGCGGTCGCCGCCGCCGCCGAGATCGGCCGGCCCGTTGCCCTGAAGGCCCGTGCGCCGGGTCTCGTGCACAAGACCGACGCCGGTGCCGTTCGGCTCGGGCTGCTCGGCGAGGGCGAGGTGCGGGCAGCCGCCGAAGCGATCACGGCGTCCGTGCGGGCGGCAGGACATGAGCTCGACGGCTTCCTCGTACAGGAGATGGTCCCGCCGGGTGTCGAGCTGATCCTCGGCGTTGTCAACGACAGCAACTTCGGTCCGGTCGTCGCCTGCGGCGCCGGCGGCACGACCGCCGAGCTGATCCGCGACGTGTCCGTGCGGATCACGCCGCTGAGCGACCTCGATGCGCACGAGATGTTGCGCTCGCTGAAGACCTTCCCGCTGCTCGACGGCTACCGAGGCGCCGAGCGGTGCGACATCGATGCCGTCGAGCAGGTGCTGCTGCGTCTCAGCGCGCTCGTCGACAACCACCCCGAGATCGTCGAGCTCGACTGCAACCCGCTGATCGCCTCGCCGGACGGCGCGCTGATCGTCGATGCGCGCGTGCGAGTCGAGCTCGCGCCCGCCCCGGCGCCGGTCCCCTCGCTCCGGGCCTGACCCCGGGCAGCTCCGCTTAGCCGCCCGCGGCGTGGCTACCTTGCAACCTCCTCATATTGCGATAATCGTGGCTTGAGCCTGCGCCGCCAGCCTTGCGGCATGCTGATGGGATCGTCAGTCGGGGCTCAGCTTGTGCGCAGGCCTGGTTGGCCGCGCGGTCGCGAGTGAGGATTGATCGTGTCTGTGAGCGTGGAGTCGATCTCTTCCTCGATCGGTGACCCGAGCGCCGCGGCGTCCGGACCTCGCCGGCCGAGGCCCCGGCGCCGGTGGGTTCCAGACGCCGCGCTGACCGTCGTCGGCCTCGGCCTCGGCGCCACGACCGGCCTCGCGATCACGGCCGAGACCCACGCCGCCCTAGCGTCCCGCGGTGGCGTCGCGACGTTCGTCGGCAGCATCACCGGCCTGGTCGGGATGTACCTGGCGCTGGTGATGGTCTTGATCGTCAGCCGGATCCCGCTGATCGAACGCGTGCTGGGGCTGGACGGCCTGCTGCGCTGGCACCGCTGGCTGTCGCCCTGGCCGCTGTCGCTGATCGGGCTGCACGCCGTGTTCGTCACGATCGGCTACGCGCAGGCGACCAGGAGCGGCATCGGCCACGAGGTGAGCGCGCTCCTGAGCGACTACCCCGGGGTGTTGACGGCGACCGTCGCCCTCGGCCTGATGGCGCTCGCCGGCACGGTGTCGATCCGTGCGATCCGGAGGCGGCTGCGCCGCGAGACGTGGTGGACGATCCACCTGGTGATGTACGTCGCGCTCGCACTGTCGTTCTCGCACGTGATCGCGCTCGGCCCGACGTTCGTCCAGCACCCGCTGCTGCAGCTTGTCTGGACGCTCGTATGGATCGCCACGGCCGGTCTGGTGATCGTGTTCCGCTTCGGGATTCCGCTGCTCCGGACGCTGCGCCACCGGCTGAGGGTGATCGAGGTCCGCCCCGAGGCACACGGCGTCGTCTCGATCGTGTGCGAGGGACGCGCGCTCGACCGGCTGCCCGCCAGGGGCGGGCAGTTCATGTGCTGGCGCTTCCTCCAGAGCGGGATCTGGTGGCAGGCGCACCCGTACTCGCTGTCGGCGCGGCCGACGGCGACGCACCTGCGGCTGACCGTCAAGAACCTGGGCGACCACTCGGGCGGGCTTGCCCAGCTCGAGCCGGGCACCAGGGTGATGATCGAGGGACCGTACGGAGCGTTCACGACCGACGCCGGACGCCGGCAGCGGGCTGCCTTGATCGCCGGCGGAATCGGAGTCACCGCGACCCGCGCCCTGCTCGAGGATCTGCCACGCACGGCGCGCCCGATCGTGATCCTTCGCGTGTCGCGCGAGGACGACGCCGCGCTGGTGGGCGAGCTCGCCGAGCTGGCGCGGCAGCGCGGCGGCCGGCTGCACGTCGTCTGCGGACCGCGGGAACGAGTCCGGTTCGACGCCGACACGGTCGAGCGGCTGGTCCCGGGGATCCTCCAGCGCGACGTGTACGTGTGCGGCCGCCCGTCGTTCGTGCAGCACGTCGTCGAGTTGGTCGGCGGCCTCGGCGTGCCCGCCGATGCGATCCACCACGAGGCGTATAGCCTCTGATCAGCCGAAGCGAGCAACCTTGACCAGACGCCTTCCGTTCGTCCTCACCGCCGCGCTCGCGGGCCTTGCCGTGGTCCTCGCTCTGCGCGTCGGGGCACCGTCGTCGATGCTTCCCGTCGGCAGCGCGCGCGCATCGACCGACCGCCAGCACCACAAGTCCGCGGTCGGAGGATCTGCACCGCCGGCGAGTGCCGCCGGCGGCTCCACCACCGGCGGCGCGAGCTCACCAGGGCCGAGCGCGCCGCTCGTCGAGGTCCGCCGGACGGCCGTTGGCGCGCTCGAGAACTACGGGTACGGGATCCTCTCCGTGCGCGTCACGGTCCTCGGCAGCAGGATCGAGAGCGTCGCGGTCCAGCGCCTTCAGACGGCCGAGCAGTACTCGCAGCAGTTGGCAGCGCAGGCGATCCCGATGTTGCACTCCGAGGTGCTCTCGGCCCAGAGCGCCCAGATCAACGGGATCTCGGGCGCGAGCTACACGAGCCAGGCATACGCGCTGTCGCTCCAGTCCGCGCTCGACAGGCTGCACGTGGCGTGAGCTCCGGGCAGGCAGGCGGCGACCCGCTCCGCCACGCCGAACCGGTGATGGGCACCGTCGTGTCGTTCGCGGTGTACCCGGGCGATCGCGATCGGGCGACCGTTATCGAGGCGCTGGCCGGCGCCTGCCGGATCCTGCACGACGCAGACGCGATCTACAGCACCTACCAGCCCGAGAGCCCGATCAGCCGGCTGCGCAGCGGCGCCGCGACGCTCGCCGAGCTGCCGCCCGAGGTCGAGGAGGTGCTCGAGCTGTGCGCGCACATGAAGGCGGCGACCGCGGGCTGGTTCGATCCGTGGGCAATGCCGGGCGGCGTCGACCCCACGGGGCTCGTCAAGGGTTGGGCGGCTGAGCGTGCCCTGCGCGCGCTCGCGCGAACCGGCGTCAGCGGAGTGATGGTCAACGCGGCAGGCGATGTGATCGTGCACGGTCGCCCGGGTGAGGAATCGAGCTGGCGCATCGGGATCGCCCATCCGTGGCGGGCCGGCGCGCTCGCCTGCGTGATCGAGGCGGACGCGGCGGTCGCGACATCCGGCAGCTACGAGCGTGGCGCCCACCTGTTCGACCCGCGGAGCGGCCGGCCGGCCGCCGGCGTCGCGTCGGCCACGGTCACCGGACCCAGCCTGGCGATCGCAGACGCGCTCGCGACCGCGCTGGCGGTCGCCGGGCCGGACGGCATCGAGTTCGTCACCGGGTACCCCGGCGGCTACGACGCATACGTGATCGGCGACGACGGAGCCGAGCTCGCCAGCGACGGGATCCGGTTCGTGCCGGTCGCCGCGCTCAGCGCCGAACCCAGCTGATTGGTCGCGCGCGTGCGGCGGGCTATCCCAGGTCGTGGAGGAACGTGGCGAGGTCCTTGACGTGCTGGGAGTCGATCCCGACGTCGCACTGGGCGGCGATCACCGCGGCCTGAGTCCCGCCCTCGAACACATCTGACTCGCTCGAGCAGAACGCGTTGCGGTACGCGAACCATGCCGCGTTCGCCGCGATGAACCGGGTCCTGGCGGGGTTGTCCCGGAGCTTGCCGAAGATCTGGCGG
>DAHUYL010000192.1 GCA_027315255.1 Solirubrobacterales bacterium
CGCCGGCGACCCGGCGGCCGATCCCAAGCGTCCGGCGGAGCCGGAGCCGTCCGTTGCGCCGTGGCCGGCACCGCCGGCCGGCCGCGGCGCGGCCACCTTCGGCGCGCTCGACGTGATCACCGGCCGGAGCTCCACGTCCTGCTCGCGCGCGCAGATCGGACAGTTCTGGATCAGCCGGTTGTGGCGGCAGAAGCTCGGCACCAAGCGAATCGTTGCACGCCGGAGACGCCCCCGCCCCCGAATTCAGCCGACGAGGTGCCGCCGCGCCTCGCGGCCGACACCGCCATCCGGATCCGCGGATGCCGCCTCGCCGCGACGGTGCTCACGCCCGCGTGCGATCACCTCCCGGAAGCTGCGCAGACGGAAGATCGCGATCAGGGCGCCGAACCCCATCGCGGTCGAGATCGCCGCCGTGGCGATCTGCTGGCCGACCGAGAAGGACGCGACGTAGCGGCTGTGCTTGAAGATCGTCACGAGCAGCGCCTGCTGGACGCCGGCGCCGCTCGGGGTGAACGGGAACACCGAGGCGAGCACCTCGACGCCCAGCACCAGCAGCACGTTGCGAACCGAGCCGCCCACGTGGAACGCGGACAGCAGCGCCCAGTAGCTCGCGAACCGCGCGATCCAGCTGGCGAACTGCCAGGTGCACATCCGCCGGTAGTAGCGCCGACGGTCGCGCAGGATCGTGAAGCCCTGCGCGACCCGCTGCCAGAACGCCCGCACGCGCGTCGACAGCCACGCGAACGCGACCATGAACAGTACCCCCAGCGCGGTCACGAAGAACAGCGTGAAGCGCATGTTCGACGCGAAGAAGCTGATGTCGAACGAGTTCAGCTGGGCGAAGCTCGGCGGCTTCGGGAACACCCCCTGGGTGAACGCGTAGCACATCACGAGAATCCCCATGAACCAGTCGAAGATCACGCCGGTCGAGTACGCGGCGGCGAGCGTCGGGTAGGACGAGGGCGGGATCGAGATCCGGGTCAGGAACAGCTGCGGGATGTTGCCGCCGCTGAACGGCGAGACGTTGTTGACTGCGTAGCCGACCATGTACGCGCCCCAGACGTCGCGCCAGCGCACGCGGGTGTCCGGGTACGCGGCCTGGACCGCACCCCACAGGGCGCGCGAGCGCAGCGTCAGATAGAGCGCGTAGCACCCGAGGCCGATCAGCAGCGGCCCCCAGCTCAGGTTGGCGAGCTGCGAGAAGAACGTGCCGGCGCTGTCGAAGAAGTGCGAGACGGTGCAGCCGATCCCGCAGTGCGAAGCGTGACGCGCGACGTGGCTCGCGAGGTGCACGGAGGAACTCACCAGATCAAAGGTGCCACACCGCACCGGCGTGTCCGGCCGGCGGGCGGAAGGGTGCCGGGGGGCCCGGATCCGTCCGAGCCCCCCGGCGAGTCAGGGAAGTGGGGGCGCAGTTCCCTGACCGACATGGGCGAGTTTCCCCGACCCAAGCTGTGAAAACCTAAACGGTCGACGGATCTCCGAGCAAAAGCCCGCCCCTGTCGTATTTCGCGACCTGGCGACGGGTCCCTGCCCGTCGTTCAGCATCAGTAGATGCTACCGCCTGCTCCGGGTCGCCGGGCCGCTGAAGAACTCCTCGTCGGGCCGGACTGTGCCCGCGGCCTCCGCCTCGTGGCGCAGGGTGCGATCGGCCTCGCCGCTCCAGGCGCCGATCGCGAGCAGCTCGCGGTCCTGATCCATCGGCGTGCCGCCGAGCGCCTTGTTGACCACGCGCGCGCATTTGCGGCCCTCGGCGATCGCGGTCACGACCAGCGACTGGCCGATCCGCGCATCGCCGCAGGCGAACACGCCGCTGGCGGAGGTCCGGTAGGTCATGTTCGTGCGGATGTTGCCGCGGTTGTCGAGCCCGAGCTCGAGGTCGGCCACTAGCCCGTCGTGCTCGGGGTGCTCGAACCCGATCGCGATCAGCACGAGATCGGCCTCGACCACGAACTCGCTACCGGGCACCGGCGTCAGGTCGAGCGAGCTCGTGCCGGTCACCCTGCGAGCGTAGACGTGCGTGACGCGGCCGTCGGCGCCGCCGAAGCCCGTCACCGCCGTCCCCCACCGCCGCTCGCCGCCCTCCTCGAGCGCGTAGGTCATCGACGTCCGCTTCGGCGGCAGCGGCCATGGATGGCGCGGGTCGGCGTCGGTCAGCTCGGTGTACACGTCGAGCATCACGACGCTGCGGGCGCCCTCGCGGTTCGAGTTCGAGATGCAGTCCATGCCGGTGTCGCCACCGCCGATCACGAGCACCCGCCGGCCGGCGGCGGAGATCTGCTGCTCCGGCGGCGTCGGCCTGAACGGCCGGCCCTCGCGCTCGGCCACCCAGCGGTTGCGCTGGTACAGGTAGTCCATCGCATAATGGATGCCGCCGAGCTCACGGCCCGGGACCTCGAGATCACGCGAGACGCGCGAGCCGATCGCGATCACGAGCGCGTCGTGGCGCACGCGCAGCTCGGCGATCGGGACGTCGCGACCGACGTCGACTCCGAGCTCGAAGCTGATCCCCTCCTGCTCGAGCAGCGCCACCCGGCGATCGATGACCGCCTTGGAGAGCTTCGCGTCGGGCACGCCGAAGCGCATCAGCCCGCCGATGCCCTCGTCGCGCTCGTACACCGTGACGAGATGGCCGCAGCGGTTGAGCTCGGCCGCGACGGCCATCCCCGCCGGACCCCCGCCGATCACGCCGACCGTCTTGCGGGAGCGTCGCGGCGGCGCCTCGGCGATCACCCACCCTTCGACGAACGCGTGCTCGACGATCGCGAGCTCGATCTGCTCGATCGTCACCGGATCGTCGTTGATCGCCAGGACGCACGCCGATTCGCACGGAGCCGGGCAGATCCGGCCTGTGAACTCCGGGAAGTTGTTGGTCGAGTGCAGCTCGTCGATCGCCTCGCGCCACTTGCCGCGATACACGAGGTCGTTCCAGTCGGGGATCAGGTTCCCCAGCGGGCACCCCTCGTGGCAGAACGGCACCCCGCAGTCCATGCAGCGCGCGCCCTGACGGCGGAGCTCGGCGTCGCTCTGCAGGCCGAAGTACTGCCGGTAGTCGAGCACGCGCTCGTGCGGGTCGCGCTTGTCGAAGCCGACCCGGTGGATCTTCAGGAACGCGCCCAGCTCACCCATGCTGCGACACCGCCTTCGCCGTCGCGGCCGCACCGTCCGACGCAGCCCGCTCGGCCGAGGCCGCCTGCTCGGACAGCGCCCGGCGGTAGTCGCGCGGCATCACCTTCACGAAGCGCTCGCGCGCGCCGCGCTCCCAATCGGCCAGCAGGTTGCGCGCCGGCAGCGATCCGGTCCGCTGCGCATGCTCGGCGATCAGCGCGCGCAGCTCCTGCTCGTCGTCCTCGCCGACCGGCTCGAGGTCGACGAGCTCGGTGTTGCAGCGACTCGCGAACTGCCTGCTCTTGTCGTACACGTACGCGATCCCGCCGCTCATCCCGGCGGCGAAGTTCCGTCCGGTCGGGCCGAGCACGACCACGCGCCCGCCGGTCATGTACTCGCAGCCGTGATCGCCGACCCCCTCGACGACCGCGCACGCGCCCGAGTTGCGCACCGCGAAGCGCTCGCCGGCGAGTCCGCGGAAGAACGCGCGGCCGGCGGTCGCCCCGTACAGCACGGTGTTGCCGACGAGCATGTTCTCCTCGGGGCGGAACAGCGCCGTCTCGGGCGGGCGCACCGAGATGATCCCGCCCGACAGTCCCTTGCCGGTGTAGTCGTTGGTCTCGCCGCGCAGCGAGAAGCACACCCCCGGCGCCAGCCAGGCGCCGAACGACTGGCCGGCGGAGCCGGAGAAGGCGACCTCGATCGTCCCGTCTGGCAAGCCGACGGCGCCGTGCCGCCGGGCGATCTCACCGGACAGGATCCCGCCGACCGTGCGGTTGACGTTGCGGACCGGGACCGGTCCGAAGCGCACCTGCTCGCGGCGCTCGAGCGCCGGCGCGCAGCGGCGCACGAGCTCCCAGTCGAGCGCGTCCCCGAGCACCGGCTCGGGCCCGCGCGTTCGCCGCCGCGGAACGGCGGCGGGGACCTCGGGCTGGGCCAGCACCATCGACAGATCGACCTTCTTCGCCTTCCAGTGGTCGATCGCAGCATCCATGTCGAGCAGCTCGCTGCGACCGGTCAGCTCCTCGAGCCGGCGCACGCCGAGGGCGGCCATCAGCCGCCGCGCCTCCTCCGCGACGTGCATCAGGTAGTTGACCACCTGGTCCGGGGTGCCGCGGAAGCGCGCCCGGAGCACCGGATCCTGGGTGGCGACGCCGACCGGGCAGGTGTTCAGGTGGCAGACCCGCATCATGATGCAGCCCATCGCGATCAGCGGCGCGGTCGAGAAGCCGAACTCGTCGGCGCCGAGCAGTGCCGCGATCACGACGTCGCGACCGGTCTTCAGCTGCCCGTCGACCTCGACGACGATCCGCGAGCGCAGATCGTTGAGCCGAAGCGTCTGCTGGGTCTCGGCGAGCCCGATCTCCCACGGGATCCCGGCGCCGTGGATCGAGGACTGGGGCGAGGCGCCGGTGCCGCCGTCACCGCCCGAGATCGTCACGTGATCGGCGTTGGCCTTGGCGACGCCGGCGGCGACCGTGCCGACGCCGATCTCGGAGACGAGCTTGACCGACACCGACGCCTGAGGGTTGGCACAGCGCAGGTCGTAGATCAGCTGCTTGAGGTCCTCGATCGAGTAGATGTCGTGGTGCGGCGGCGGCGAGATCAGCCCGACGCCCGGTGTGGAGCTTCGGATCTTCGCGATGTAGGCGTCGACCTTGTGCCCGGGCAGCTGGCCGCCCTCCCCCGGCTTCGCACCCTGCGCCATCTTGATCTGCAGCTGGTCGGCGTTGACGAGGTAGTGGATGCTCACGCCGAACCGGCCGCTCGCGATCTGCTTGATCGCCGAGCGCCGCAGGTCGCCGTTCGGATCGGGCGTGTAGCGCGCCGGGTCCTCGCCGCCCTCCCCCGTGTTCGACCGCGCGCCGAGCCGGTTCATCGCGATCGCGAGCGTCTCGTGCGCCTCGCGGCTGAGCGCGCCGAGTGACATCGCCCCGGTCGTGAAGTGCTTGACGATCTGGGTGGCCGGCTCGACCTGGTCGAGCGGAACCGGCTCGGGCCGCGCGCTCGGGTCCTCCCGCTCGGACGCGAGTCGCATCAACCCGCGCAGCGCCGCCTTGCGCGTCGCGTCCTCGTTGGCGAGCGTCGCGAACTCCTCGTAGGTCTGCCACGAATCTCCGTTGACGCGCCGCACCGAGTGCTGGAGCGTGGCGATCGTGTCGGGATTCCAGATGTGGCGCTCGCCGTCGCGGCGCCACTGCTGCACGCCGCCGACCGGCAGCAGGTCGCGGTCGGTGCGCGGGTAGGCGCGGAAGTGGCGCTCCATCGCCTCGGTCGAGAGCTCCTCGAGCCCGATCCCGCCGATCCGCGAGGCGGTGCCGGTGAAGTGGCGGTCGATCAGCTCCTGCTCCAGGCCGACCGCCTCGAAGATCTGCGCACCGCAGTAGGACTGGATCGTCGAGATCCCCATCTTCGAGATCGTCTTCAAGAGGCCCTTGCCGATCGCCTTGACGATCCGCTTCTCGGCCTCCTCGCGCCCGAGGTCGACCGGGAGCAGCGAGTGGTCGGCGAGCTCGTCGAGCGACTCGAACATCACGTACGGGTTGATCGCCGCCGCGCCGTAGCCGATCAGGGTCGCCATGTCGTGGATCGAGCGCGGCTCGCCGGACTCGATCACGAGCCCGGTCCGCAACCGCGTCCCGGCTCGCACGAGGTGATGATGCACGGCGGCGACCGCGAGCAGCGAGGGCATCGCCACCCGCTCGGGCCCGAGGTTCCGATCGCTCAGGATCAGGATGTTGGCGCCGTGCTCGACATGCCGTGCGGCCTCCTCGCACAGGCGCTCGAGCCGGTGCTCCATCCCGTCGGGCCCCTGCTCGATCGGCCACGTGATGTCGATCGTGGCCGCCTCGAACACGTCGTGGGAGACCTGCCGGAGCTTCTCGAGCTCGTGGTTGCGCAGGATCGGCTGGTCCATCACGAGGATGTGGGCCTGGTCGGGCGACTCCCGCAGCAGGTTGACCTCGGCGCCGACTCCCGCCTGCAGCGACATCACGACCGACTCCCGGATCGGGTCGATCGGCGGGTTGGTCACCTGCGCGAACAGCTGCTTGAAGTAGGCGAACAGGGCCGGCTGACGGTCGCTCATCACCGCCAGCGCGGCGTCGTCGCCCATCGACGCGATCGGCTCCTCGCCGTTCGCCGCCATCGGCGCGATCACGATCCGCAGGTCCTCCTGCGAGTAGCCGAAGGCGAGCTGCTTCGAGCGCAGCGGCTCGATCCGCGGCGCTCGGGGCTCGCGTTCCGGCAGGTCGTCGATGTGGACGACCGAGCGCGCATACCACTCGCCGTAGGGCTTGCGGCGCGCGACGCGGTGCTTGGCCTGCTCGTCGTCGACGATCTGACCCTCGTCGAGGTCGAGCAGGAACATCTTGCCGGGCGCCAGCCGACCCTTGCGCTGGACGTGCTCCGGGGCGACCGTGATCACGCCGGTCTCGGACGCGAGCACGACGTAGCCCTCGGTGTCCTGGATCCAGCGGCCCGGACGCAGGCCGTTGCGATCGAGCACCGCCCCGGCGATCCGCCCGTCGGTGAACACGACCGCGGCCGGTCCGTCCCACGGCTCCATCAGGCAGGAGTGGAAGTCGTAGAACCCCTTGACGTCGGGGTCGAGATCGCGCCGGGTCCGGTACGCCTCGGGGATCATCATCATCACCGCGTGCTCGATCGAGCGGCCGCTCAGCACGAGCAGCTCGAGCACGTTGTCGAGCGTCGCCGAGTCCGACGCGCCCGGCTGGATCACCGGGATCACCTTGTGCAGGTCCTCGCCGAACAGCTCTGACTCGAGCTGGGACTCCCGCGCCCGCATCCAGTTGATGTTGCCCCGCAGCGTGTTGATCTCGCCGTTGTGGGCGATCATCCGGAACGGGTGGGCGAGCTCCCAGCTGGGGAAGGTGTTCGTCGAGAACCGCGAGTGCACCA
>DAHUYL010000206.1 GCA_027315255.1 Solirubrobacterales bacterium
CGATCAGATCGTCGTCGGCGAGATCGTCGTCCTCGTCGTCGAGCCCCCGCAGCCAGGCGCGCTCGACCGCCAGCCGGGCCAGCCCGGCGCGCTTGGGGTCGTCCAGCTGCAACAGCTCGAGCGGGTCCTGGCCATCCTCGCACAGCTCCTCGAGCCACTCGCGAACGGTGCTCGCGACCACGTACGGAAGCTCCGCGTCGCCGTCGACGAACCGGGCGAGCTCCTCCCGCAGACGGTAGAACAGGCCGCGGTCCTCGAACCGGGCGAGGGCCTCGCGCTCCAGGCGCGCCAGCTTCGCGCCCGAGCCTGCGCGCGCATAGAGCAGCTCCAGCGCCTGCGCGTGGGCCTCCTGCGCGATCTCCTCGTCCGGGTCCTCGAACAGCCTCTCCTGGGCGACGGCGTGCGCCTCCAGCACCATCCCGCCGTGCAGCAGATGCATCGCCATCGGGCCCGCCGCTTCGGTCCCCGCGTAGCCGTCGAGCGCCTGCTCGAGCAGTCCCGCCGCCCGCTTCGCGTCAGCGTCGACGACCCGTGCGACCTCGGCCGCGAACGTCAGCGCCAACAGCGTGTCCGGTGCGCGCCGCTGCACCTCCGCGAGCACCGCGCGGGCGCGCTCGCCGCCGCCGTGCCCGAGCAGCGTCGTCGTGAATCCCACCGGCGCCGGCGTCCCGGCGAAGTCCTCTGCCAGGATCGCCCCGACCCGCTCGGGCGGCGTGCCCGCAGCGTGCGCCTCGGCGGCGCGCGCCTCGATCTGCGCGACGATCGCGTCGAGGACGGGTGCGGCACGGCCCGTGCGGGCCGCCTGCCGCGCCGGCGATCGGTGCCCCGATCCGCGCTTGCGCTGGTGCTTATGCCTGGACTTCGCCACGCTGCCGGGGTCGAGGGCTCACCCGGCCGAGGGTAACGCCCGAGGCCGGGGCGGGGGAGCCCCCAGCCCCCCGCCCCGGCGGCACCCGCTCGGAGACTCCGCTCCGTGCGGAGGATCGTGCTGCTGCGCGGGATCAACCTCGGGCCGACCGGCGCGTGCCGATGCCGGAGCTGCGCGAGCTGCTCGCCGGCGCCGGGTACGGCGAGCCGCGCACGTACGTGCAGAGCGGCAACATCGTGCTCGACTCGGACCGGCCGGCGGCCGAGCTCGAGGCCGACTGCGCGCGGCTGCTCGCCGAGCGGTTCGGGTTCGACGTGCAGGTCGTCTCGCGCACCGCCGACGAGCTGGCGGCGGTCATCGCGCGCAACCCGCTCGCCGGCCTCGCGACCGACCCGAAGCGCTACCAGGTCAGCTTCCTGTCGGGCCTGCCGGCGCCCGACGCGGTTGCGCGGCTGGCTTCGCTGGCGGCGGGCGGCGAGCAGCTCGTCGCGGATGGGCGCGAGCTGTACGTCTGGCACCCGGACGGCGTTGCCCGCTCGAAGCTGGCGAGCCGGCTCGCGGCGGCCGCGGCGCTCGGCCCGGACGTACACGCCACCGCGCGCAACTGGACGACAGTGACGACGCTCCTCGAAATGACACAGACTCAGGCCACTGAGTGACACAAACGTCATACCTCGATCAGTGCGCTCCGCCACGCCGCGTAGTCACGACGAGGAGGCGCCGCTCGTGGCGGGCGCGGCAGCAACCTCCGGCGCGCGCACCGCCGCCGCGCGCCCGCGGAACGTCAGCAGCGACGCGAGCACGGCCGCACAGGCGCACCCGAGCGCCACCTCGAACGCGAGGTGGTAGCCCCCGAGCAGCGCGGTCCGGGTCGGGTCCCCCTGCGCCAGCAGCGTGCGGGTGTGCGTCGTCGAGACCGCCCCCAGCACGGCGACGCCGACCGCGCCGGCCAGCTGCAACGAGGTGTTGACGATCCCCGAGGCCATCCCGGCGTCCCGCGCGGGGACGTTCGCCATCGCGATCGTCAGCAGCGGCGCCATCGACAGCCCGGCGCCCACCCCGATCAGCGCGTACGCCGGCAGCATCAGCGACACATAGCTGGTGTGGGCGCCCAGCTCGAGCAGCAGCGCGAGCCCGCCGGCGCAGCCGGCCACGCCCGCGAGCACCAGCGGCGGCGCGCCGAACCGCGCCATCAGCCGCGGCGTCAGCGCGAACGACAGGACGGCCAGCGACAGCGTCTGCGGCAGGAACGCGAGCCCCGTGTGCAGCACCCCGTAGTGGCGCACGTGCTGCACGTACAGCACGCCGATGAAGAAGGTCGCGTACATGCCGGTGATCAGCAGGCCGCGGATCAGGCTCGAGGACGGCAGCCCCCGCACCCGGAAGATCCGCAGCGGCATGATCGGGTTCTTCAGCCGGGCCTCGAGCGCGAGGAACGCGACCAGCAGCGCCGCCGCCAGCCCGGCGAACCCGAGCGTGTGCGCCGAGCCCCAGCCGTAGCTCGTCGAGGTGACGATCGCGTACGTGCCGAGCATCATCGCCGAGGTCACCAGCACCGGTCCGGCGGCGTCGACGTCGCGGCTGATGCCCGGCGCGGCGTTCTCGCGCACCCAGCGGCGCGCCAGCACGAACGTGGCGATCCCGACCGGGACGTTGATGAAGAAGATCCAGTGCCAGTCGAGTGCCTGGGTGATCACGCCGCCGGCCAGCAGGCCGAGCGAGCCGCCGCAGGAGACGACGAACATGTACACGCTCATCGCCTTCGCGCGCTCGTGCGGGAGCGGGAACTCGACCGTGATGATCGCCATGATCGCCGCGGTCGCGCCGGCGCCGCCGAGCCCCTGGACGAAGCGGGCGGCGATCAGCGTCGGCTGCGAGGGCGCCACCCCGCAGGCGGCCGACGCGAGCGTGAACAGCGCGACGCCCGCCAGGAACGTGCGCTTTCGCCCGATCAGGTCCCCGAGCCGGCCGGCGAGCAGCAGGAAGCTGCCGTAGCTGATCAGGTAGCCGTTGACGACCCACGTCAGATCCGACTGGCCGAAGCGCAGCGAGCGCTGGATCGAGGGCAGCGCGACGTTGACGATCGTCGCGTCGACGATGCTCATCAGCTGCGCGAGGCAGACGACGACGAGCGCGATCCAGCGGGCGCGTGGGGACTCATGGCGAGCGTTCGATGGCATGCGGATCATCATTTCACAGAAGATGATCACCATACAAGTGATCATCTACACGGAAACTGGTGTTACGCTGCGCTGCGTCGTGACGCAGCCGGGAATCATCACCAAGCTGGCGCAGCTGACCAAGCTCAGCCACCGGCGCACGACCGAGGAGCTGCTCGGGATGAGCTGGCGGCGGTTCATCGCGCTGGCGACGCTCGCCGACCGCTCGCCGCTCGCGCAGCAGTCGCTGTGCGAGGCGATCGTGATGGACCCGAACAACTGCGTGCTGCTGCTGAACGAGCTCGAGGCGGACGGATGGGTCGAGCGCCGGCGCGACCCCGCCGACCGCCGCCGCCACATCGTCGAGCTGACCGCCGCCGGGCGCGACGCGTACGACCGCGCCTCGGCCGCCCGCGAGTCGGTCGAGGACGACGTGCTCGCGGGGCTCGACGCCGACGAGCGCGGCACGCTCGGCGCGCTGCTGTCGAAGGCACTCGAGGGGCACCGGTGACCGGGCCGTCGCACGGGGGCTCGCACCCGTACGAGATCCTCGACGTGTTCACTGACACGCCGCTCGAGGGCAACCCGCTGGCCGTGTTCACCGAGGGCGAGCAGGTCCCGAGCCGGCTGATGCAGGCGGTCGCGCGCGAGCTGCACCTGTCAGAGACCGTGTTCCTCCTACCCGACGCCGGCGCCAACCCCGGCGCCGAGGCCGATGCGCACGTCAGGATCTTCACTCCCGCGGCGGAGCTGCCGTTCGCCGGCCACCCCGTGCTCGGCAGCGCGTTCGTCGTCGCCGGCCGCACCGGACGCGACCGCGTGCGGCTGAGGACCGGCGCGGGGATCGTCCAGGTCACGCTCACGCGCGACGACACCGGCGCGATCGTGTTCGGCGAGATGGAGCAGCCGATCCCGACCGTGAAGCCGTTCCCGCACCCCGACGCGCTACTGGCGGCGCTCGGAGTCGGCGCAGACAGCGTCCAGCTCCCGGTCGAGCTCTACGACAACGGCCCGACGCACGTGATGGTCGCGCTGGCCGACGCGGAGACGGTCGCGGCGTTGACCCCCGACCTGGCGGCGCTCGCGCGGCTCGACAGCGCGGGCGGGTTCAGCTGCTTCGCCCCCGAGGCGCCCCACGGGCCGGCCTCGACCTACAGGACGCGGATGTTCGCGCCGAGCATGGGAGTGAGCGAGGACCCCGCGACCGGCTCGGCCGCCGGCCCGCTCGCCGTCCACCTGCTCCGCCACGGCCGGACCGCGTCAGGCGAGACCGTCGAGCTGCACCAGGGGCTCGAGCTCGCGCGCCCGTCGACGCTGCACGCGACCGCCACCGGCACGCCCGATGCGATCACGCGCGTGACCGTCGGAGGCTGCGCCGTGGCGGTCGCGCACGGCCACTTCCGGCTGCAGTAGGCCGGCGCCGGCGGGCGCGGGCGCGCGGCCGGCTACTCGTCTTCGTCGGCGTCGTCGAGATCGCCGAACTCGTCGAGCTCCTCGGGGTCGTCAAACCCGTCGTCGCCAGCGAGGTCGTCGTCGTCGAGGTCGTCGTCGTCGAGATCGTCGTCTAGTTGGTGTTCGCGTTCCGCTTGCACGCCCCGCAGGGTAGCGAGCGATGCTAGTGGTGTGCGATCACTCGGTCGATCAGCCCGTACTCGACCGCTTCGTCGGCCTTGAAGAAGCGGTCGCGCTCCATGTCGGTGTGCACCTGCTCGACCGACTGGCCGCTGTGGTGGGCGTAGATCTCGTCGATCCGGCCGCGGATCTTGAGGATCTCGCGGGCGTGGATCTCGATGTCCGTCGACTGGCCCTCGAAGCCGGCCGACGGCTGGTGGATCAGGATCCGGCTGTTGGGCAGCGAGAACCGCTTGCCCGGCGCTCCGGCGGTCAGCAGGAGCGACCCCATCGACATCGCGATCCCGACGCAGATCGTCGCGATCTGCGGCTTGATGAACTGCATCGTGTCGTAGATCGCGAGCCCCGAGTAGATCGACCCGCCTGGCGAGTTGACGTACATCGAGATGTCCTTGTCGGGGTCCTGGCTCTCGAGATGCAGCAGCTGCGCGACGACCAGGTTCGCGACCTGGTCGTCGATCGGCGAGCCGACGAAGATGATCCGCTCGTTCAGCAGGCGGCTGTAGATGTCGAACTCGCGCTCGCCGCGGGCGGTGCGCTCGATGACCATCGGCACGAGGGGCATGCGCTAACCCTACAAGGTGCTCATGGCACGACGACTGCCGAGCCGGTGAACCGCCCCGCGCGCAGGTCGGCGAGCGCCTGCTCGGCCTCGGCCAGCGCGTACGTCGTCACGGTCGTGCGGATCCCGGCTCGCGACGCCAGCGACAGCAGCTCCTCGCCGTCACGGCGGGTGAGGTTCGCGACCGAGCGGATCGTCCGCTCCTCCCACAGGTCCGCGTACGGGAACGAGGGGATGTCGGTCATGTGGATCCCGGCGCAGACGACCGTCCCTCCGGGCGCGAGCGCGCGCAGCGCCGCCGGCACGAGCTCGCCGGCCGACGCGAACACGATCGCGGCATCCAGCTCCTGCGGCGGGGGCGCGTCACTCGCCCCGGCCCACTCGCACCCGAGCTCACGCGCGAATCCCTGCGCCCGGGCGTCGCCCGCGCGCGTGAACGCGAACACGCGCCGGCCCTGCCAGACCGCGACCTGGCTGATGATGTGCGCGGCCGAGCCGAACCCGTACAGCCCGAGCACGGCGCCGTCGCCGGCGAGGGTCAGCGCCCGGTAGCCGATCAGCCCGCCGCACAAGAGCGGCGCGGCCTGCACGTCGGATAGCCCGTCGGGAAGCGCGAAGCAGTAGCGCTCGTCTGCGACCGCCTGCTCGGCGAAGCCGCCGTCGATGTCACGGCCGGTGAACCGGGCACGCACGCACAGGTTCTCGCGCCCGCTCAGGCAGTACCGGCACTCGCCGCACGTCCACCCGAGCCACGGAACCCCGACGCGCCGCCCGTCGTCGGTCACGCCCACGATCTGGTGCCCCAGCACGACCGGCAGCTTCGTCGCCTCGATCTCCGCATCCCGCAGATGCAGGTCCGTCCGGCACACCCCGCACGCGCGCACCGACAGCAGCAGCTGCCCGGGGCCCGCGACCGGGTCGGGCAGCTCGCTTGGCACGAGCGCCCGTCCGGGGGCCTCGAGCACCGCCGCGTGCATCAACCGGTGGACTCGAGCCACACGCGGCTCGAGGTGTGGACGGGGGCCGGCACCCCCGTCTCCAGCTCGCGGCGGATCTCCGCGAGCGTGCCGAACCGCTCGGCGATCACGTCGTGCTGGTGGATCGTCTCGAGGTTCTCCTGCCGGGCCCACACGAACGCGTCCTCGTCGAGGTCGGGGAAGCGCTCGATCACGCCGCGGATCATCTCCCGGACGCAGTCCTCGACGAACCGCGGCCGCCGGTGCGCCTTCGCGACGACGTGCGCCTCGTCCGAGCGCTTCATCAGCTCGTAGATCTCCGACGACATCGACGACTCGACGATCGCCAGCAGCTCCGCCGCGTCGATCTCGCGCTCGCACGACTCGGGGCGGCCGATGTACAGCGTGCCGAGCCCGCGCTGGTTGTGGGTGGCGACCGGCACCGCCGCCAGGATCCGCTCGATCTCGTCGCGGCTGAAGCCGTCGTCCTCGAGGCTCGACCGAGCCTGCGCCGCGACCAGCTCCTGCGCGCACGGGCACGCGGTCATCCCCTGGGCGGTGACCCCGATCAGCCGCCGGGTGCCCGCCGCGGTCGCCGCCGCGCACCCGTGCAGCGTGTAGATCTCCTGGGTCTGGATCCCCGAGATCGGCGCCGGCTTGTGCTCGGGGAAGCGGGCCTCGACCGTCACCTCGGCCCGGCGCGCCGCCTGGCGCTGGCGCACGAGCTGGGCGATGTGCTCGGCGAGCGTCTCGGCCTTGAACGTCGACTCGCCCAGCACGACCTGGCCGATCGCCTCGTTGACGACCTCCTCGAAGCGCGACATGTGCGCGCCCTTCTGGCCGCCGCCGAGCTCGACGACGCACTCGAACCGCGCCATGAACAGCTGCTCGGAGCCGTTCTGCGCGAGCCTGATCACCTTCTCGACGCCGCTCACGCCGACCCGCGACAGGCTCAGCGGGAGCGTCGGCGTGCGCGCCTGGACGTCGACGATCTCGCGTTCGGTGGTGGGGCCCGGCGGCATCGCTCACAAGAGGTTAGTCCTCGCGCGGACCGGCTCACAGCACGGGCAAATGCGGATCGTCACATGAAGGCTCGACAACGGCCAACTTTGTGGTATCACTCGCCGATCTTCGGAGAGGAGATGCAGTCGGGACAGGAACCTGTCTGGCCGGGTAGAGGAATTGGGTGAAGGGAGTCTGCGGGCGTGAGCGACAAGGCAAGCATGATGCTTGGCGACGATCCGGCGATCGTCGAAGTGGAGGAATTTCGCAACCTGATCGCGGAGGGCCAGGAGCGTGGCTTTCTGACGTTCGACCAGATCGCGACGTGCCTCGAGGAGGCGGAGGTCACCAAGGAGCAGGTGCAGGAGCTGCACGCCTACCTCGACGAGCACGGGATCGAGGTGGTGGAGGCCGACGGGCGCCTGGCCCGCTCGGAGGCGTCGAGCATCGAGAGCGCGGCGGTGGCCGACCCGGTCGCGCCCGAGGAGCGGCGCAAGCGCGTCGAGCTCGATCTGACGGTCGAGCCGTCGCTCGACTCGCTGCGGCTGTACCTGCGCGCGATCGGGCGCGTGTCGCTGCTGACCGCCGAGCAGGAGGTGCTGCTGGCGCGGCGGATCGAGCGCGGCGACATGCTCGCCAAGCAGCAGATGATCGAGGCCAACCTGCGGCTCGTGGTGTCGATCGCGAAGTCCTACCTCGGGCGCGGACTGACGTTCCTCGATCTGATCCAGGAAGGCTCGATGGGGCTGATCCGCGCGGTCGAGAAGTTCGACTACCGGCGCGGCTACAAGTTCTCGACGTACGCGACCTGGTGGATCCGCCAGGCGGTCACGCGCGCGATCGCCGACAAGGGCCGGACGATCCGGATCCCCGTGCACATGGTCGAGAAGCTGAACAAGGTCGTCCACGTCGAGCGCCAGCTGGTGCAGCAGCTCGGGCGCGATCCGACGCCGGCGGAGATCGCGGCCGAGCTGGACACGACCGTCCGCGAGGTCCGCGACGTGCTGCGGATGGCTCAGCAGCCGGTGTCGCTCGAGAAGCCGATCGGCGAGGAGGACGAGTCCGAGCTGGGGGACTTCGTCGAGGACCAGACGGCCGAGTCGCCGTTCGAGCTGGCCGCCGAGCGGCTGCGCCGGGAGAACCTCCGCCGCGCGCTGGCGGCGCTGCCCGAGCGCGAGCGCGAGGTGATCGAGCTGCGCTTCGGGCTGACCGGCGAGCGCCCGTACACGCTCGAGGAGGTCGGTCGCGCGTTCAACGTCACGCGCGAGCGGATCCGCCAGATCGAGAACCACACGCTGAAGAAGCTCGAGGCGCTGCCCGAGGCTCAGCGGCTGCGCGACGCTTCATAGAGCCGGCCGTCGGTGCTCGTCGCGCCGGGGACTTTGAGTTCCCCGGCGCGACCCCTGGCGGGGCCGTTTGCCCGCCCGGCTGACGCTAGACTCGGCGCCCCTGGCGGGATTCCCGAGCGGTCAAAGGGGACGGACTGTAAATCCGTTGGCTCAGCCTTCGCAGGTTCGAATCCTGCTCCCGCCACTTGTCGCTCGACCTCGAACTCCGCGCCCGGCGGGCGGGCTCGTTCGGGGCCGCCGCCGAGGCCTACGAACGCGGGCGGCCGGGGTATCCCGAGGCGGCGATCGACTGGCTGCTGCCGGCGGGGGCGCAGCGGGTGCTCGATCTCGGCGCCGGGACGGGGAAGCTGACGCGGCAGCTGGTCGCGCGCGGACTCGAGGTGGTGGCGCTCGAGCCCTCCGGCGAGATGCGCGAGCTGCTCGAGGTGGCCGCGCCGCAGGCGCGGGCGCTGGCGGGCAGCGCCGAGGCGATCCCGCTGCCGGACGGGTCGGTCGACGCGGTGCTCGCCGCCCAGGCGTGGCACTGGGTCGACGTCTCGCGCGCGGTCCCAGAGGTTGCGCGCGTGCTCCGTCCCGGCGGGCGGCTCGGGCTCGTCTGGAACAAGCGCGACGAGCGGGTCGCGTGGGTCGCCGAGCTCGGCCGGCTGATCGCCAGCACGATCTACATGGACGAGACCAACCCGACCGTCGGGCCGCCGTTTGCGCCGATCGAGCGCCACGACGTCGAGTGGAGGTGGGAGCTCGACGCGGACACGCTCGTCGACCTGGTCGCCTCGCGCAGCGGCACGATCACGGCGGCGCCCGCGGAGCGCGAGGCGAAGCTCCGCGCGGTGCGCGAGCTGCTCGCCCGCCACCCGGACCTCGCCGGCCGCAGGCGGCTCGAGTTGCCGTACGTCGCCGTCTGCTCGCGGACGCACCTGTCAGCGCGCTGACCTGCCCGCTGCGATCGGGGTCACGCCGCGTCGGCGGCGCCCGGGGGCAGGCCAGCGTCGGCAGCGTGCAGCGTGAGCAGCTCTCCGGGCGGATCCCCCCGCAGCAGCCACCCCTCCCGCACCTGCGTGACGTGGTCACGCGAGCACAGCTGCCCGAGCGCCATCGTCACCGACGGCCGCTGCGCCGCGACCAGGTCGGCGAGCACCGCATGCGGGAGCCGCAGCGGCACGAGCACGCCGTCGGGCCGCACCCGGCCCCAGCGGTCGGCCAGGTGCCACAGCAGCATGTGGAGGCGGACCTCGATCCGCGGATGGTGGACGATCGCCATCAGCAGGACGAGCCGGCGGGCGCGCACGATCGCCCGTGCGGCGACCGCTCCCACGAGGCTCGGGTAGCGGGCGAGCTGCTCGGCCATCCGCCCGTCGAGCACCGCGAGCCGCGCAGGCGTCAGCACGCGCCAGCCGATCGTGGAGGAGACCGTCGCGATCGTGTCCTGACCCTGCCACGGGCGCAGCAGGTCGCCGTCGCCGAGCAGCTCCGCACCGCCGCGTCCGTCGACCGCGACGCGGCGGATCAGCTGACCCGACAGCACGAGCAGCCCGATCCCGTCCGGCGACGTCAGCGTCCGGGCGGGATCCCAGCGACCCCGCGGCAGCGTCAGCACTGGCGCGACGCAGTCACGGACCGCCCACTCGCGGCTCGCGGGCGCGATCGCCCGAGCGAGCTCGGGGTCTTCGCGCAGGACGAAGCAGCGTTCCACCACCGTCGAGCGTAGCGATGCCTGTGAGGCATCATCGACGGGTTGCGTCTGCACGTGCTGAGCGACCTGCATCTCGAGCATGCGCCCTATGCGATCGCGGCGGCGCCGGCCGACGTGATCGTGCTGGCGGGCGATGTCGGCGCCGGGACGGCCGGCGTCGAATGGGCCCGCGGTTGGGCGGGGGACGTGCCCGTCCTGTACGTGGCCGGCAACCACGAGTTCTACGGCCACGGACTGCCATCGCTCGTCGGAGCGCTGCGCGAGCGGGCCGCCGGTTCGCCCGTGCACGTGCTCGAGGACGACGAGGTCGTGATCGGCGGGGCCCGCTTCCTCGGCTGCTCGTTGTGGAGCGACTTCGAGTTCGACGGCCTCGGTCGCCGCCGCGAGTCGATGCTGCTGTGCGAGCGTGTCGTCAACGACTACCGCCAGATCCGGCTGGAAGAGCATGCGCCCGCAACCGCCGGCGATCAGCGGCCGTGGCCGCCGCCGGAGCGCTCTCGCCCGCTGACCGCGGCCGACACCCTGGCCGTTCACCGGCGTTCTCGCGCCTGGCTGTCCGAGCGGCTGGCGGTGCCGTGGGACGGCCCGACCGTCGTCGTCACCCACCCCGCCCCGGTGATCCGGGGCCGCCCCGAGGAGCCGGTGGCGCGGGCGATCGGTGGGGCGTTCGCCAGCGACCTGACCGGGCTGATGGGCGGCGACCGCGCCGAGCTGTGGATCTTCGGTCACACCCATCGCACGGCCGACCTCGACGTCGGCGGCACGCGCGTGCTGTCGAACCCGCGCGGCTACCCGCACCAGCCCGTCGACGGGTTCGATCCGGGCCTCGTCGTCGAGGTGCCCGACGCCGTCGGCGCTCGATCGCGTCACGTTGGCCGACGCGGCCTGACAGTCGCCTGACCGGAAGCGCCGCTCAGCTCCGAGGCTAGGCTAGGCTGGTAGCGCCCGTCTGCCGAGCGGCTCGGGCTCCACGCGGCTGCTACGCGGCGCGGGGTTGCAGGCCGAGCAGGTCGTGCAGGTCGCGGTGGATGCCGGGTTGGTCGTGCTCGAAGCGGAAGTCGCGGATCCGCATGATCCGGATCCGGCGCTTCTGGAGCCAGATGTCCTTCGCGTTGTCGCGTTCGCGGTCCTGGACTGCCTGGTGGTAGAGGCGGCCGTCGAGCTCGACCGCGAGCCGCTGCTCGGGCCAGTGGAAGTCGATCTCCCATGGCCCGAGGTGGACGTTGGTGAGCGGCTCGGGGAGCTCGGGGTGCCTGGCGAGGAACGCGGCGAACTGGCGCTCGAGCTCCGATCTGTCGCGCGGGTTCCAGACGTAGTCGCCGAGCAGCTCGGCGAGCAGCGGGATCCCGGGTTGTCCGGCATGGCGGGCGAGGGTCTGCTCGAGCGGTTCGATCTGGAGCAGGTCGTGGCGGGCGGCTTCGGTGATCAGCCGTTTGATCTCCGTTGGTCGCTCGCCACCGGCGGTGAGCTCGACCAGCATCCGCGCGATCGAGCTGACCCGCAGGCCGTTGTAGGTGCGGACCTCGTCGGGGTGAAGCAACGTGGTGCGGTGGAAGATCAGGTTCTCGCGGGGTTGGCGGCTGCCGCCGGGGAGCGTGAGGTGGATCTCGTAGCGGTTGACTGTGCGGAGCCGGTAGGCGGCGGCAGCGCTGCGGTGGCTCAGGAAGGCTGTGGGGCCGGCGGCGTGGAGCGCGGCGAGCAGGTGCCCGCGGCCTGACAACCGCTTGCTGTTGAACGCGTACACGCCGCGGTGCAGGGGGATCAGCTGGCCGGCGCGGATCAGGGTCTTGACCTCCTTGTCGCTGAACCCGAGAACGGTCAGCTGCGCGCGGGCGACGACACTCTCGTGGCGGTCGGCGAGCGCGATCAGCGCCTGCTGGCGAGCTTTGGTCCCGTTTCGGGCCCGAACCTCGCCAGCAACCCTCGGCGGGAATGCGGACCGGGGCGGTGGCATCGGCGCAGGGTGGGCGCACGAAGCGGCGCTGTCAAGGAATGTGACGAAACCCGTACACGCTTGGGGTGGCGGGCCCCGTCAGGACACTTGCAGGCTGACGTCGTCGACGCAGAAGTCGGTCGAGCCGCCGGCGCCACGGCCGCCGGTGCCACGGCCGACGCTGCCGGCGGTGAACCGGAGCGTGATCTGCTGACCGGCGTATCCGTCGAGCGTGAACGACGCCAGTGCGTACCCTCGCGCGGCGCTCAGGTTGGTGTAGCGGGCGAGCGTCCTGAGGGGCCTGCCACCGGGAGCGACGATCTGCACCGTCAGCGATTGCGCCGGGCGGCGGGCGCCGCGCCCGGCGGTGTCGACGTGCCGCCAGAACGACAGCCGGGTGAGGTGACAGCCGGCCGGGATGGTCACCGTCTGGGCGAGGGTCTCGACGCGGCGCGGATGCCCCGCCTCGAGCCACGCGAACCCGCGGCCGGCGTGGGCGTGCTCGCGCCTCGCGGCCGTGCTCGCGGTGACGATCACGTGCCGGCTCGCCGACCAGCCCGTGGTTCCCTGTTCGAAGCCCGGGTTGGCGAGCAGCTCGGCCGCTCGGCAGGGGGCGACGGCCGCGATGACCGTCCAGGTGAAGTAGGCGCTGGCCTGGGCGCCGGTCGAGTCTGTGGCCGCCGCCGTCACGAGGAAGGTGCCAGGCGTCGTCGGGTCGCCCGCGACCGCGCCGTCGCCCGAGTTGAGCGTCAGGCCCGGCGGCAGCCCGATCACCGTGAAGTCGAGTGGCTGCCCGCTCGAGTCGGTCGCGGCGAGCTGCAGCACGGCCGGCGTTCCGGCCGTGCTCGTCTGGGCGGCGGGCGTCGCCAGCGTGACCACGTCGGTGGCCGCGGGTCCGCTGTTGGCGCCGCCGGTGCCCGACCCGGAGCCGGTGCCCGACCCGGAGCCGGTGCCCGACCCGGAGCCGGTGCCCGACCCGGAGCCGGCACCCGACCCGGACCCGGTGCCCGACCCGGAGCCGGCACCGCTGCCGCCCGACCCCGACCCGCCTGGGCCGCTTGAGGCGCTCGAGCCGCACAGAGTCGCGGGGAGCGTCGCGCCGTCGGGCGATCCGAGCCCCGCGGCCATGCTGTAGCCGCTGCCGGCCGGGTACAGGCCGTTGGTGTAGCCGGTGGGGGTGTAGTCGTTGTCGCCCGAGGTGACGTTCGTGAAGTCGGCCGCGTAGGCGGTTGCGGCGGCGGCGTACAGCTTCGGGTTGGCAAACCCGATCGGCGATCCCGCGCACCAGCTCGAGGCGTTCGTCAACGCGGTGAACGCGGCCCACAGCGGCGCGGCGGCGCTCGTGCCGCCGATCCCGCCCCAGCCGCCGTCGTAGTAGATCAGGTAGCCGGTGTTCGGATCGGCGTCGGCCGACACGTCGGGGACCTCGCGGCAGTAGCTTCCGGCCGCTGCACCGCACGGCGTCCCCGACGAGTAGCCGTTGACCAGGTTCAGCGAGGCCGGCGCGCCCGTCTGGTAGTCGGGCATCGCGTGCACGCTGGAGACGCCGCCGCCGCCGGCACCGCTGCCGGAGGCGGAGTCGTTCCAGACGGTCTCGGCCGGCGGGTACGAGGCGGTCGTCATCGAAAGCCCGCCGACGCCGGTGACGAAGGGCTGGCTGGCGGGGTCGTCGACGGCGAGCCCGTTCGATCCGCAGTCGCTCGACCCGCTGTCACCGGCGGCTGCGAACACCGACTTGCCCTCGGTCGCCGCCTGTTCGAACAGCGTCTGCTCGGCGGCGATCAGGGCGGCGCCCGCGTCGGCCTCGCAGATCCCCCACGAGGTCGACACGACGTTCACCGACGGGTTGTCGACGATCGCGGTGTAGGCGTCGATCAGGCCCGTGTACGAGTTCGGCGCCTGATAGACGGCGACCGTCGCCTGCGGCGCGAGCCCGATCACCTGCTCGATGTCGAGCGCCGCCTCGCCCTGGCCCGCGCCGCTGCCGGCGCCGCCGTCCACCGTGACGTAGTCGACCGGCGCATTCGTGCCGTAGCACGCCTGGTAGGCGGCGATGTCCGAGGTCAGGTTCGGCTCGAGCTCGAACACCGCCACCGTCTGCCCCGCGCCCTGGTCGCCCGCGTCGTACAGGCTCGAGAGGTTGTACGCGCTGGCGATCTGGTCGGCGGTGTACGCGCTCCAGCCGGGCGCGGCGCCGCTCGCGGATGCACACGGCTGCGGTCCGCCGGTGACGACGTGGGCGGTCGTGTCCGCATGCGGGAGGCCGGCACGGGGATCGGGGTGCACGAGCCCGAGCGCGCGTGGCGCGGCCAGGTCGTCGAGGCCGATCACGCCGCGGATCAGCCCGCCGAGCCGGCCACCGAACCACGGGGCCGCGGTGTTCGCGAACGCGACCCGGCCCGAGCCGAGCCGGTAGCGGGCGAAGCGAGTGGCGAGCGCGTGCGCCACCGCCCCGGCGCGCGCGTCGACGGGGACCACGAGGCCGTTGGCGCTGACCGGGCCGGGGTCGAGTCCGTGCGCGCGCAGCGACGCCTCGACGGCGTTCACCTGCGAAACCGTGGGCGCGAACAAGGCGCGGAACCGGGCCGGCGTCAGGTACCGGTGGAAGACCGGGGAACCGGGCGTCGAGACCGCGGTCGCGTAGGCGTCGAGCCCGGTCGCGTCGCGTGGCCGCAGGGCGATCGCGATCCGCAGCGACGTGCCCGCGGGCAGGGCGCCGTCGGGGCGCGCGCCGGCGGGCGGCCGCGGAGCCGTTCCGACCCGGGCACCGGCGAGCCGAAGCGCCGGGGCCCGCC
>DAHUYL010000216.1 GCA_027315255.1 Solirubrobacterales bacterium
CCTGCGCCGCGCGCTCCGCGGACGACCAGCTGCGGAGAACACGCAAACGCCGTAGCATCGATGCCGATGCCCGACATCGACCAGATTCGCCTTGCGATCGATCGGCGGCTGCGCGAGCTCGCGCGCGAGGAGGCCGCGCTCGAGGCGGGCCGGGCGGCGATCCTCGCCGCGATCGGCGCCGCGCCGCCGCCGCGGTCGTCTGCGGCGGCAACGGCCACGCCCGCGGCTCTACTCGAGCCCGCCGCCACCCTCGAACCTGCCGCCACGCTCGAACCGGCCGCCGCGACCCAGCCCGCCGCCGAGCTCGACCAGGCTGACGAGCCCGCGCCCGCGCCGAAGGTGGCGGTCGCGCTGTCGGTCGACGAGCTCGAGGCGCAGCTGCGCAGCTCCGCGCGCGGCCTCGGCATCGGCGCGATCGCGCAGCGCACGGGCGGCGATCCGGAGCGGATCGGGTCGATGCTCGAGCGGCTGGCGGCGGCCGGCCGCGTGCTCCGCGCCAGCGACGGCGGCGCGACCGTGTGGCGGCTGCTCTCGACCGAGGAGCGGCTCGCCGCCAGGATCGCCCAGCTCGAGGTTCAGCTGGGGAGCGGCACCGCCGATGGCGTGTCCGCGCGCGAGACCCGCAACGGTCCCGGGAACTCGGGCACCGACACCGCCGAGCACGACTGAGCCGCCTCGAGCGCCGCGAGCAGCGTGATCGCGGCCCGCCGGCAGCGCAGCACGTCCTCGCGACCGTCGGGACTGAGGTCGACGAACAGGCAGTGGTTCTGGTCGATCGCGGCCACGCAGTCGTGGAGCGCGCTCGCGAGCTCGGCCGCCGACGCGGGCAGCTCGACGGCTTCGCCCAGGCGCGCGGCATCGACCGTCCGGGCCGCCGCGCCCAGCGCGGCGAGCCGCATCAGCGCGAACTCGGCCCGTGCCGGCTGCGTCTGGTCGAGCATGTACAGCGGGTTGATCTCGCGCCAGGCGCGGTCGTACAGGCCGTCGCCGAGCTCGTGCTCGCCGACCACGTCGGCCGCGGCGATCCGCCACAGCGCGAACGTGAGCACCCGTCGCGCGTGATGGCTGGCGATCGTGGTCGTGGTCGGGTTCGCGGGCATCGCGCGTCTCAGATTCGCCGCGCGCGGCCTGATCCCCTGCGCCCGGCGCGGCCTGCAACGATCCCGCCATGGACGCCTCGAGCATCGATCCGGCATACGGCCAGCTCCAGCAGTACCCGCAGGTCGCGCAGGGCGGCCTGTTCGGCGGGGGCAGCGGTCAGGCGCTCGAGTCGGGGGCCGAGATCGGAGGCGCCGATCCGCAGGGCCAAAATGACGCGACCCCCTCCCCGGAGCAGGGGGGTTGCGTCAAGAGGTGCCCTCTGAGGGCGCGGTATGCACACGCCCTCGCGGACACGGGGGGCTTGCGACGTTCTGGCCCCTCGCGGGCAGGGCAGGGCGGGGCAGGGCGGGGCAGGGCAGGGCAGGCTAGGGCAGGCCAGTGTCGCGCACGCCGGCTGCCGCGCTCGCCTCGTCTTCGCTCAGCGAGCTGCGGTCGACCGGCGTCACCAGCGACCAGTGATGGCCGACCGGGCAGCGTTGGAAGCGCCACGGCCCGAGCCGGAGCGCCTTGACCGACACGCCCGGGAGCCACAGCGTCGTGAACAGGTGGCCGTCGCGGCAGCGGACGACGACGCGACCGCCGAAGCCGTAGCCGCGCCGCCTGACGGCGGCTGTCTCGGCGGCGACGGCGGCGCCCACCATCATGATCGCGGGCAGGCGCTTGCGCGAGCCCGGGCTGCGGTCGCACCGCCTTCGTCTCATCTCGACAACGGACGTTAGCGCGGTGCCGCGCCGTTAGTGTGTAGCTCGCGCGATGGCGGTAGACCGGCTCCTTCCGACCAGCGAGGCCGAGGCGGTGGTGGCGCTCGCCCGCGAGTTCGCCGCGCGCGAGCTGGCGCCGCGCGTCGCCGAGTACGAGGCCTCGCACCGGTTCCCGCGCGAGCTGTTCGCCGCGCTCGGAGAGGTCGGGCTGCTGTCGATGCCGCTGCCCCAGGAGTGGGGCGGCGGCGGCCTCCCGTACGAGGTCTACCTCCAGGCGCTGGAGGAGCTCGGCGCCGCGTGGGTGAGCGTCGCCGTCGGGGTAAGTGTGCATGCGATGTCCTGCTGGGTGCTCGCGACCTACGGCAGTGAGGAGCAGAAGCGGCGGTGGCTGCCCGACATGCTCGGGGGCGAGCGGCTCGGCGGCTACTGCCTGTCCGAGGCGGACGCGGGCAGCGACCCGAGCGCGATGCGGACCCGGGCGGTGCACGACGGCGGCGTCTACCGGCTGAGCGGCACCAAGGCATGGGTCACGCACGGCGGCGAGGCCGACTTCTACATCGTGTTCGCGCGCACCTCGGAGGACCGCGGGCACGGCGTCTCCTGCTTCCTCGTGCCCGGTGACACCGCCGGGCTCGAGCCGCAGCCGCCCGAGCGCAAGATGGGGATGACCGCCTCGACGACCGCTTCGCTCGCCTTCGACGGAGTCGAGATCCCGGCCGAGCGGCTGATCGGACACGAGGGCGACGGGCTCCAGATCGCGCTGCGGGCGCTCGATTCGGGGCGGCTCGGGATCGCGGCGGTCGCGATCGGGCTGGGACAGGCGTGCCTCGACTGCGCGGTCGCCTACGCGCGTGAGCGGCGCACGTTCGGCCGCGCGATCATCGAGCACCAGGGCCTCGGCTTCCTGCTGGCGGACATGGCGGCCGGGGTCGAGAGTGCGCGGGCGGTGACGCTCGAGGCCGCCCGGCGCCGCGACCGCGGGCTGCCGTTCTCACGTCAGGCGGCGGTCGCCAAGCTGGTCGCGACCGACACCGCGATGCGCGTCTCGACCGACGCGGTGCAGGTGCTGGGCGGCGCCGGTTACACCCGGGAGTTCCCGGTCGAACGGATGATGCGCGAGGCGAAGGTGATGCAGATCTTCGAGGGGACCAACCAGATCCAGCGGCTGGTGATCGCACGTCACCTCGCGCGCGGGTGAGTCGGGCTCGCGTGCTGGCCGGGCTCGCCGCCTGCCTCGCGACCGGCGCGAGCGCGGCCGGGGCGGCCGGGGCGGCCGGGAGCGGCGGGATCGCGCCGTCGCCGGCGAGCGCCGGACCACCCGCCGCGGTCGCCTCGACGCAGACGCCGTACATGGGCTGGAACACCTACTACGGCGTCGGCGGGGTGTTCGACCAGGCGACGATCGTCTCGGTCGCGCGGGCGCTGCTGCACCGCGGGCTCGCGCAGGCCGGCTACAGGATCGTGTGGCTCGACTTCGGCTGGGCGAGCGGGGCCCGTACCCCGAGCGGCCGGATCGTCGTCAGCCACGCGCAGTGGCCGCGCGGCATGCGATGGCTGACGAGCTGGCTTCACCGCCACGGCCTGCTCGCCGGGATCTACACCGACGCGGGCTGGAGCGGCTGCCGCCGCGAGGGGCTCGGCTCGCTCGGACACTACGTGCAGGACGCCGACCAGTTCGCCGCCTGGGGATTCGACGCCGTCAAGGTCGACTTCTGCGGGGCCGGTCAGGAGGGACTCGATCCGCGGCCGCTGTACGCGACCTTCGCCGGCGCCGTGCGCGGCAACTCGAGCCACCGGCGGATGATCTTCAACGTCTGCAACTTCTGGGTGCCGGGGCAGATCAACGGCCGCGAGCCGACGCTCGCCGACTCCTCGTTCGAGAACGCGGACTGGGCGTCGGGATTCGCTCAGAGCTGGCGCACCGACACCGACATCGGCCGGACCGGCCGGATCAGGTGGGTGAACGTCGTGCGCAACCTGGAGAACGACGCTCGCGATCCCGGCGTCGCCCGTCCCGGCCACTGGAACGACCCCGACTACCTCGGCCCCCAGCTCGGCCTGAGCGCGGGCGAGGCGCAGGCGCAGCTGACGATGTGGGCGATCGTGGCCGCGCCGCTGATGCTCGGCTCGGACCCGCGCCGGCTGTCGGCGTCCTCGCTGCAGATGCTCGAGAACCCCGGCGCGATCGCGATCGACCAGGACCCGCTGGGGGTCCAGGGCTATCCGATCCCCCCGGTCACCGGCGGCGCCCCGCTCGCGACCCCCGCCGCGACACGGGCCGCGCGGCCGGCTCCGGTGCAGCCTGCGGCGACGGCCGGGCAGGTATGGGTCAAGCCGCTGCTCGGCGGCGCGTACGCCGTCGCCCTGCTCAACCCCGGGCCACGGCCGCAGCGGATCACGACGACGGCGGCGGCAGTCGGCCTGGCGCCGGACCGCCGCTACGCGCTCGACGACGTCTGGACCGCCACGAGCACGCTCACCCGCGGCCGCATCGGCGCGGTCGTGCCCGCCGACGCGGCGGTCCTCTATCGGGTCACCGATGCGTTGCCGCATCCCGGGCACGTGTCGGGCATGTCGGTCAGCCTTCAGGCCCGTGAACCGCGTTCGGGTGGCCGGAAACCGGCATAAGGTCGACAGCACCGAGGCTCGCGGCTGGGGTGGTGCAGATCCGCCGCGTATGGGGGCGCGGCTGCGCGCGGTGCGATCGCGGGGCGGACGATGTCGAGGTTTTGACGGTGGGCGCCCGTGGCGAGCTCGTCGATGTCGCCGCGAGCCGGCACCGCAACGCCGCCAAGCGCCCGCACCGCATCGCGGCACGCCACCCGGACGGGCCGCCGGGGCTTGTCCGGCGCCCGCTGAGCGGCCGGGCGTGCGCAGGCGGCGGCGTCGGCCGTCGCCGGGGCGCGTTCGATACGAGCAACTTGGTGATCGGCGCGGCTACGGGCGACCGAACAGGGTCCGCAGCCAGCGCAGCTTGCGGACCTCGTGAACCGGGCCGCCGCCCTCGTGATCGTTCTCGTGGTACACCGCGATCTCCTTCGGACCGGCGTACGCGTTGTAGGCGGCGTAGACCGTCGAGGGCGGGCAGATCGTGTCCATCAGGCCGACCGAGAACAGCGCCGGCACCTGCGCGCGGCGCGCGAATGACACTCCCTCGAAGAACGACAGGGTGGCGAGTGCCTGCTCGTGCGTGCGATGGACGCGCAGGTAGCGGGTGACCTCGGCGTACGGATCGCTGTCCGCCAGCTCGATCCCGCGCGCGATGTGGCAGAGGAACGGCACGTCGATCAGCGCTGCGCTCACGCCGGGGGCGAGCGCTGACACGGCGAGCGACATCGCGCCGCCCTGGCTGCCGCCGGCGACTGCGATCCGGTCCGGATCGACGCGCGCGTGCGCCCGCAGCGCGTCGACCGCGCGTACGGCGTCGGCGAACAGGCGGCGGTAGTAGTGCTCGCGGCAGTCGGTGATCCCGCGCGTCATGAAGCCCGGCTGTGACGGCCCTGAGCCGACCGGGTCGGCCGTGTCGCCGGCCGTCCAGCCGCTCCCCTGCCCGCGATTGTCCATCACCAGGTGGGCGTAGCCGGCCAGCCCCCACAGCACGTGCTCGTGCACGAGCCCGCGCCCGCCGCCGTAGCCCTGGAACTGAACGACCCCTGGCAGTCGCCTGCCCGGCTCGAGCCCCGCCGGCAGATGCAGCCAGCCGTGGATCGGATGCCCGCCGAAGCCCGCGAACGTCACCTCGAGCGTCTCGATCGCGGTCAGCTCGCTGTCCACCGCGGCGAAGCTCGCGGCGAGCTCGTGCGCGCGTGTCGCGGCGAGCGTCTGCTCCCAGAACTCGTCGAACCCGGCCGGTTCGGCGAGCTCGGGGGCGTAGGACTCGAGCTCGTCCAGCGACAGATCCCAGCGCGGCATGCGCGGGACTACCGGACTGCGGGTCTGAGCGCACCTGCCACGGGCCGGGAGCCTACTCTCCGCTCGATGGAGCCGACGCCCGGATCCGATCACCCCACGCGGATCGACAGCAGCGATGCCCGCACCGGTTTCCTGGCCGAGTTCTGGGATGCGGTCGCGCCGCGCACGGCGGCGATGGTCGCCGGCGTGCTCGGGATCCAGCTGCTGTTCATCGCGGCGTACATCGGGGCGTTCCACAACCCGCGACCGCACCGCCTGCCGATCGCCGTGGTCGCCCCCGCACCCGTCGCCCGGCAGCTGATCGGCGCCCTGAACGGAGCTGGCGGTGCGCCGGCGCATGCGACCCTCGCCGCGAGCAGCGCCGCGGCTGCGGCGGCGGTCCGCTCGGACCGCCTCGCCGGCGCGATCGTCGTCGATCCGCGCTCGACGACCGACACGGTGCTCGTCGCGTCGGGAGCCGGCGCCGCGCTCGCGAGCTCGGTGCAGGAGATCGCGGCCGCCACGGACGCAGCCCAGCACCGCTCGGTCAGGGTCCGCGACCTCGTGCCGCTTCAGCCCGGCGACTACCACGGCCTCAGCGGCTTCTACCTGGTCGTCGGCTGGATCGTCGGCGGCTACCTCGTCGCCGCGATGCTCGGCAACGCGAGCGGCGCGCGACCGGCCAACCACAGGCGCGCCGGGATCCGGCTGCTCGCGATCGTCCCGTACGCGCTGCTGTCCGGAGTCGGCGGCGCGCTGATCGTCGACCAGGGGCTGGGGGCGCTGACCGGGCACTTCCTGGCGCTGGCCGGGCTCGGAGTCCTGCTCGTCTACGCCGCCGCAGCCGCCACGATGGCGTTCCAGGTGCTCGCCGGCGTGATCGGCATCGGGATCACGGTCCTCGTGTTCGTCGTCGCCGGCAACCCCTCGGCCGGCGGCGCCTACCAGTCGGCGCTGCTGCCGGGGCTGTTCCGGGAGATCGGCTCCGCGATCCCGAACGGCGCCGGCGTCGACACCGTGCGGCGGATCGTGTACTTCCACGGCAACGGGATCACCGGCCATCTGCTGGTGATCTGCGCCTGGATCGTGGCCGGGATCGCCGTCGCGCTGCTCGGCTCGCTGCGATACGACCGCCGCACCGGGCGGCGCCAGATCGAGCGGTGAGCCTGGCGCGGTAGTAGCCTCCCGCGCATCGCCGGCGGACTGGACGAGCCTCACCCTCAGACGGCGGCGAGCAGATCGCGCCCCAGGTCCTGAGGCGCACCCGCCAGCGCGACCGGGAGAAGGAAATGACCGCTTCGAGAGTCGTCGTCGCCGAGGACGACGTGCTGCTCCGGGAAGGGATCGCGAGCGTACTGGCGGGGGCCGGCTTCGAGGTCGTCGGGCAGGCGGGGGACGCGGACGAGCTGCTCGAGCTCGTCCGCGCCACGTCGCCCGAGCTCGTGCTGGTCGACGTCCGGATGCCGCCGACGTTCACCAACGAGGGGCTCGTGGCCGCGTGCACGATCCGCGCCGAGGCGCCGTCGACCGCCGTCGTCGTGCTGTCCGCCCACGTCGAGGTCGAGGACGCCACCGAGCTGCTCGCCAGCGGCGCCCGGACCGGCTATCTGCTGAAGGGGCGGGTGACCGACATCGAGGAGTTCACCGACACGCTGCAGCGGGTCGTGCGCGGCGGGACGGTCGTCGATCCGGCGTTGGTGCAGGAGCTGATCGGCGCGCGCCGCCGCGACGACCCGCTCGCCGAGCTGACCGCCCGCGAGCGCGAGGTGCTGACGCTGATGGCCGAGGGCCGCTCCAACGCCGGGATCGGTCGGGCGCTGTGGGTGACGGAGGGGACCGTCGAGAAGCACGTCCGCAGCATCCTCGCGAAGCTGCGGATCCCCGCCGCCGGCGACGTGCACCGCCGCGTGCTGGCGGTCGTGCGCTACCTCGAGTCGCGCTGAGCGGCGCGCGCTCGCAGCGGCTCAGTCGAGCGACCGGCCGGCGCGGTGCAGCATCTCCTCGATCGACGTCGCCGACAGCGACGCCTTGCTGATGAAGCCGATCGCCGTGCCCTCCGCCGGGATCTCCGCATACTCGGGATGCGCCGAGGTGAAGATCACGGCCGCGTCGACGCCTGCGGCAGCGAACCGCTTGGCGAGCTCGAACCCGTCCGTCTCGCCGAGATCGACGTCGAGCAGGACCACGTCGGGCTTGTGCGCGAGCACGTGTCGCAGGCCGGCGTCCGCGGTCGATGCCTTCGCGACCACGTCGACCCCCTGACGCTCGAGCAACCGCTCGAGCGCGTGCATGACTTCTTCGCTGTCGTCGATCAGCAGGCAGCGCATACGTAAGCCTTGCAAAGCATCACAACCCTGAGATGCGGATGCATTGCAGCTAGCAGGTATCTCGCGGGGTAGCTCGCGCAACCCTGGGTATGGCCGATTACCGCCGCCGGATTCACCCGCTGGCAGCGATGACAGCCTGCCGCCTTGCGCTCAGCATATGCAGCATCGGATCCGGTCGGTCCCGCGATGGAGTATCAGACATCCCCCAGCCGCGCGCACGCTCTGCGCCGGCGCCTGGCGCTTGCCCCCGCGCACGCGGGCGCACCTGTGTCGCGGCCGGCGGCTGAGGTCACCGGGCCGCCGCTGTTCGGCCGCGAGCCCGAGCTTGCCTCGCTCGAGGCGACGTTGCGGCGGGGCGCCGCTCCCGCGCGTCTGGTGGTGGTCCAGGGCCCGGCCGGGAGCGGTAAGACCGCGCTCGCGACCGAGCTTCATCGGCGCGCGCACGCGCGCGGCATCCCCGCGCTGTGGGTCGGTGCCGCGGCCGGGCGCGGGCGGCCGCTGCTGCCCTGGATCGAGGCGGTCCAGCGCTACCGGCGGGGGCTCGACTGCGCGCCGGGTCAGATGCACGAGCTGGTCCCGCGGATCCTCGATCACGCCGGCGACCGCTGCCTCGTCGTCGTCGACGATGCCGACCGCGCGGACGTGGCGACGCTCGATCTGCTCGTCACGGTCGCCACCTCGGCGCCCCGCACGCGGATCGTCGTGCTCAGTCGCGCCGTCAATCCACGGCTCGGTGGGGCGCTCGGCGAGCACCTCGAGCAGATCGAGCGCGCGCGCGGCTGCGAGTTCATCTCGCTCGGACCGCTGAGCCGCGGCGCCGCAGGCAAGCTGATCGCGCATCTCGCCGGACGCGAGCCGACCCGCGCCGAGCTCGATTCGTTGTACGAGAGCTCGGCCGGCGATCCGTTCCTGCTGAGCGAGCTCACGCACGGGCTCGCCGCCGAACCCGGGGCGCCGCCTGCCGCGGCCCCGGCGCCGGTGCCGGCGACGGTCCGCGGCGCGATCGGGCTGCGGCTCGCGGCGATGGCGCCCGAGGCTCGGGCGGCCGTCGAGCTGGCGGCGATGTTCAGCGGCGAGTTCGCCTTCCACTGGTTGCGGGCGGCCACGCAGATGCCCGACGACGAGCTGCTCGGATGCGTCGAGGAGGCCGAGCGCGCCGGGCTGCTGCGGGCGCCGTCGGCCGGGCGCTTCGATTTCTCGGCGCCGCTCCTGCGCCACGTGATCCGCTCGGACCTGCCGGACGCGCGGCGGGCGCTGCTGCACCGCCGGATCGCGCTGTCGCTCGAGGGCGTCGCTCCCGCCGCGAGCGCCGACGGCGCCCGTGAGCTGGCGCTCCAGTACCAGGCGTCGGCCAGCCTCCCGGGCGCCGAGCGCGGCATCGTGTACGCGGTCATCGCCGCCGAGCACGCGAGGCGCTCGGAGCAGCCGGCAGCGGCCGCCGAGCTGCTCGAGCTGGCGCTCGATCTGCTCGGGGACGCCGACTCGCGCCGTCGCGCGAAGCTGCTGGGCGAGCTCGCACGGGCGCAGGCCGACGCGCAGCTGACCGACGCGGCGATCTGCAGCCTCCAGCGCGCGCTCGCGGTGCTCGGCGACTGCGGCGGCTCGCGCGTCGAGCTGGCCGAGCTCGCGATCGCGGTCGGCGGAGCGCTCGGCGGCCCGTTCACGGTCAGCGACGCGCTCGGGCGGGCGCCGATCCCCGAGATCGGCGGGGACCCTGCCGTGGCGATGCTGCGCGCGCGGCTCGATCAGGTCGCCCGGGAGGTCGCGTGGGAGTCGTCGGGGTTCCTGCGCGTCGCCCGGATCGCTTCGGGCGAGCCGGCGGCGCGGGAGCTGCTGTGGCAGCGCGGGACCGACGCCGACTGCGTGCTCGCGGCGCAGGCGCCCGACACGTGGAGCGAGGGGGAGCTGTCGCGGTGGCTGCGACGGATCGACGAGATCCGCGACCCCCACGACCGTACGACCGCGCTGCTCGCCGCCGGGCTGCGCGCGCTCGAGCTGCACCCGAGCCCCGAGCTCGTCGAATGGATCCCGAGTCAGGTCGAGCGGCGAGCCGCGAGGCTCGGCGCATGGCAGGCGTTCGCGGCCGCGTGCGCGCTTCGCTCGATCACGCTCGGACGCGCCGGCCGGCTGGCGGCCGCGCACCGGCTCGCGCTGACCGCGTGCGAGCTCGCCTCCCAGACGGGTGGGCCGCTGATCACGCCGCCCGTCGCGCAGCTCGTCAAGTGGCTGTTGGAGCAGCACCTCGACCCCGACCACGAATCGCTCGCGAGGCGTGCGTGGGCGCGCGCGACCGAGCACCGGCCGCGGCACCAGTTCACGATCGTGTTCGCCTGCCTGGCGGCGCTGTCGCATGCCCGCGCGCAGGACCCGCGCGGAGCCGAGCTGGCGCTGCGCGACGCGATCCCGGCGCTCGAGCGCTCGCAGCCCAGGGAGCGAGGCTTCGGGTGCGCGCTGGCGCTCGCCGCCGAGACCGCCGCGACCCTGCTCGACGTCCCCCTCGCGCAGCGGCTCGAGCCGCTCGCGGCCCGGCTGATCGCGAGTGGCGCCGGCGACTTCTACATGACCCAGCGCGAGCTGACGCTGGCACGGATCGAGCGGACGCTCGGTCGCGAGGAGGCGGCGGCGCTCGCCTACGGGCGCGCCCGCGTCGCGCTGCACCCGCTCGGCGAGCGCCCGCTCACGGCGATCGTCGACTACGAGCAGGGCACGCTCGACCACGCGCGACCCGACGGGAACGAATCGGCGCCGGCGCTGCTCGAGGTCGCCCACCGCCAGTTCGAGCAGCTCGGGATGACCTGCTGGCGCGAGCGGCTCGAGGCGCACGAGAGCCCGCGGTGGCGCCCGCACCGCCTGACCAGCCGCCAGCTCGAGGTGCTGAGGCTGCTCGCCACCGGCCTCACCAACCGCGAGATCGCCGAGCGACTCGTGCTCAGCGTGCACACCGTCGACCGCCATGTGACCGACGTGTACGGCAAGATCGGCGCCCGCAACCGCGCCGAGGCCACGGCCTTCGCGCTGCGACGCAGGCTCTGAACAGGCGGCGTGCCCCGTGCTGCCGGCCTGTGAGCCGGCAGCACGGAACCTGCGTCATGTCGGGACGCTCAGCACGTGTGTCTCGGTGAAGGCGTGGAGGCCTTCGCGGCCGAGTTCGCGGCCGATGCCGGATTGGTTGATGCCGCCGAAGGGGGCGCGTTCGTCGACGGCGGTGGCGTTGTGGTTGTTGAAGAAGGTGACGCCGGTGCGTAG
>DAHUYL010000225.1 GCA_027315255.1 Solirubrobacterales bacterium
CTCCTCGCGCCAGTCGACGACCTCCCCACGGACGAGCGGCTGATCGACGTAGTGAAGCTGCCACCAGAAGTCGATGAACCCGTTGCCGTAGATGCCGCCGTGGTAGATCCAGTCGCGGTACAGGTCGTTGGCGCCCTCCCAGGGGATGATCGCCGCCAGGTGCGGTGGTCGCAGCGCCGCCACCTTCCACTGCACGATCGCGTAGAACGAGATCCCGAGCAGGCCGACCCTGCCGGTGCACCACGGCTGCGCCGCCGCCCACTCGATCACGTCGTAGTAGTCGGCGGTGTCGGTGTCGCTGAGCGGGTCGAGTGTCCCCGGCGAGTTACCGATCCCGCGCGAGTCCACCCGCACGCACGCGTAGCCGCGCGGCACCCACCAGGCCGGGTCCGGCGTCTCCCACACGGCCAGCTCGCTCACCTCGAAGCCGTGGTCGGGGTAGCGGTCGAGCCAGTGGACGTCCTTGCCGTACGGCGACATCGTCACGATCGCCGGACGGGGAGCGTCGTCCGGCGCGCGGATCACATCGACGGCGACGAACGCGCCGTCGCGGGTTGGGACCTCGATGTTCTGCTCGAAGACGAGCTCGGTGTCGTCCTGCATCATGGAACCAATGCGCCTGTGATATGGGACAGTAACGTATGATCGGGGTCCGTGCAGCCGCCCGTGATCGACTTTCACGCGCACGTGCTCGAGCCGTTCGGGCTCAGCCGTGGCTGGCCGCACAACGTCGCGTCGGGGTTCGGTGCGATCGCGGCGCCACAGGCGGGCGGCCGCGCCGATCGCGCGCACCGCAGGATGCTCGATCCGGACGCGCTCGTGCAAGACATGGACGCAGCCGGGATCGACGTGTCGGTGATCTCGCTGAGCACCGTGATCGCGGGAACGCAGTGGGCCGACCCGGCGACCGATCTCGCGCTCAGCCGCCGCGCCAACGACCACATCGCCGGGCTCGTCGCCGCCCATCCGGACCGGCTCGTCGGCAGCTGCTCGCTGCCGCTCCAGGACCTCGACCGCTCGCTCGGCGAGCTCGCGCGGTGCGTCGGCGAGCTCCGGCTGCGGGTCGTGAACCTGCCGGCGCAGGTTCGCGGTGCGTACCTCGGAGACCCGCGGTTCGGGCCACTGTGGGACGCGCTCGCCGCCGACGCGCTGGTCGCGTTCATCCATCCGCACGGCGTGAGCGACCCCTGGTTTCGGGATTACTCGCTGTGGAACTCGGTCGGCCAGCCGATCGAGGAGGCGAAGGTGCTGTCCTCGATCATCTACGAGGGGGTGCTCGAGCGCTGGCCGCAGCTGCCGATCGTGGTCGCGCACGGCGGCGGCTTCCTGCCCCACTACTACGGCCGCCACGACCGCAACGTGGCAAACCGCCCGGAGACCGCGCGCAACATCTCGAGGCTCCCGAGCGACTACCTGCGCGGCCTGTACTACGACAGCTGCGTATACGTTCCGGAGGTGGTCGAGCGGCTGGTCGAGCTGGCGGGCGCCGACCACGTCGTGATGGGAAGTGACCATCCGGTCGGAGAGGCCGACCCCTGTGGCTTCATCGACCGGGTGCCCGGCCTCGATGACCCGCAGCGGTCGGCGATCAAGGGTGGCGCCGCGGCGGCGCTGCTCGCGCGCGCCGGCGTCCGGTAGCCACTGACCGCGAGTTGCCTTGTCGGGTTGATCGCGATCGTCCGGCGATGTGCGACGGAAACCGCATAACGTCGACAGCACCGAGGCCTGCGGTTGGGGTGGTGCGGATCCGCTGCGTATGGGGGCGTGGTTGCGCACGGTGTGGTCGCGGGGCCGGTGCTGGCGCGGTTGTGCCGGTCGGCGGCCGGAGCGCTCCCCCTGACAAAGACTGTTCGCCGTCCGCAGTGTCTCGACTACGTCCGTCGCCTGCGCTGGTGGTGGCTGTTCTCGCACTCGTACTCGCGCTCAGCGGTGCGGCGTACGCGACCATTCCCGATTCGACCGGGGCCATACACGGCTGCTACAAGAGCCACACCGGGGAGGAATGGTTCACGTCCGGACGGGGCTCGCTACGCGTGATCGACACCGACAAGGGCCAGACGTGTGCACGAAACGAAACGGCGCTCAACTCTTCTACCGAATCACGCCCGAGAGTCCGGCCGAAACCGCCGTTCCCGTCCAGGGCGCGACGACGATCACCGCCAGTACCGGCGGCACGATCTCCATCTCCTGCGAGAATGACCTCGGAAGCGGCACGGTGACCTTCGACGGCGGCTCGCTCAACATCACCGCGGTGGGCACGCTGCACAACGGTTAGGCACGCGATGCCGGGGAGGTCGAGGGCTTCAGCTCAGGTCACAGCACCGGCTGCCCCCACCTCCCCGCAACCGCAAGCACGCTTGCGGTCCTGCTCCTGATCGAGCGTCACACGATTGGCTCAGGATCGGACCGCAGCTTCGACGTCAGCCGGCAGGCTCGGCGTCCGCCAGCAGGCCCGAGCCACCGCCGAGGAAGACTTCGCCCATGTCGGGGTCCTCGAGCACCTCGCGGCCGGGGGCCGACATCGCGACCTCGCCCTGAACCAGGACGTAGGCCCAGTCGGCCTGCTCGAGCGCCGCATGCGCCTTCTGCTCGACGAGCAGCACCGCGGTGCCGCGATCGGCGAGCATCCGCGCCTGCTCGGTCAGCACCATCTTGGTCAGCGCGGCCGACAGCCCGGCGGTGGGCTCGTCGAGCAGCAGCACCCGCGGCGCCAGCATCATCGCCCGGGCGACCGCGGTCATCCGCCGCTCGCCGCCGCTCATCGTTCCGACGTAGCGCTTGAGCTTGTGGCGCAGGTCGGGGAACAGCTCCAGCGCCTGCTCGAGTCGCTCCGCCCGCAGCGCCTTGTCGAGCAGGTAGCCGCCCATCTCGAGGTTCTCGCGCACGCGCATCGAGTCGAACACGGCGTCGCCCTGGGGCACGTATCCGACGCCGTTGCGCGCGAGGTCCTCGAGCGGACTGCGCGTGATCGGCCGCCCGTCGAGCATCACCTCGCCCCCCGTGATGTTGACCAGCCCGAGGATCGCCTTCAACAGGGTCGACTTGCCGGCCCCGTTCGGGCCGACGACCACGACCAGCTTGCCCGCCGGGACCTCGACGTCGACGCCGCGGATCACCGGCGTGTCGCCGTAGCCCGCGACGAGCTGCTCGATCCGCAGGACGTGGCCGTTGTCAGCCGACAAAGTAGGCCTCCTGAACTTCCTTCGAGCGCCGCAGGGCTGCCATCTCGCCCTCGATCAGCACGGTGCCCTGGGCCATCACGACGACGTTGCTGCACAGTCGCTCGACGGCCGCCAGCTCGTGCTCGACGAGCAGCACCGCGACGCCCGCGTCGCGCAGGCTGAGACACGCCTGTTCGACGAGCTCGGAGACGGCATGGCTGAGGCCGGCCATCGGCTCGTCGAGCAGCAGCAGCTTCGGATCGAGCATCAGCGCTCGCATCAGCTCGAGCATCCGCTTCTGCCCGCCGCTGAGCGTGCCGGCCAGCTTGTTCGCCTGGTGGCTGACGCTGAACAGCTCGAGCAGCTGGTGCGCGCGCTCGAGGTTCACCCGTTCCTCGGCATGCCAGTACCGGCGCCCGGCGAGTGCCCCGAGCACGGTCTCGCCGCGGTGCCGGCGTGCCGCGACGAGCAGGTTCTCGAGCAGCGTCAGCCGCGAGAACTCGTGGGTCAGCTGGAACGTGCGAACGAGCCCCTGCCGCGCCCGGCGGTTGGCGGGCACGCCGGTCACGTCCCTGCCCGCGAACGTGACCCTGCCGCTCTCCGGCGTGATGAAACCGCTGATGATGCCGAGCGCGGTCGACTTGCCGGCGCCGTTCGGTCCGATCAACCCGACGATCGCACCGCGCGGCACCGTGAACGTCGCGTCGGCGACGGCATGCACACCACCGAAGCTGCGGGCGATCCCCTCGACGACGAGCACGTCCTCGTAGCTCTCGGCGGGGTCGCGTCGTGCCTCGGCGGCGACGACCGCGCTGAGCGCCGCCTGCCGGCGTGCGCGCCTGTCGTCGTCCCCCGCGGACCCGGCCGCCGGCTCGGTCGTGGCGGCGGCGGGTTCGTCGAGCTGCGGTCCGCTCGCGTAGCGCGGGCGTCGCTCCGGCAGGATCCCCTGCGGGCGCAGGAACAGGAACGCGATCGTCAGGCCACCGACGACGACCCAGCCGAGATCGAAGATCAGGTCGGGCCGCCCGATCGTCGGCAGGTACTGGACGCCCTGCAGGAAGGCGCCGAGCAGCAGCACGGTCCCGATCAGCGCGCCGAGGTTGCTGCCGCGGCCGCCGACGATCAGCGCCGTCAGCAGCGCGAGCGTCTCGACGTACTGCCAGGCGCTCGGCGACCATCCGCCGATGAACCCGACCAGCAGCACGCCGCTGAGCCCGGCCAGCGCGGCGCCGATTCCCTGCACGAGCAGCCGCAGGCCGAGGATCGACTTGCCGATCGCGATCGCAGCCTCCTCGTCGTCGCGGACGGCCCGCAGGGCCCGGCCCATCGGCCCGCCGGTGAACCGCCGCACCAGGAGCACGCTGAACACGCACATCGCCGCGACCACTCCGACGTACAGCCACGCGCGCCCCGACTGGCTCGAGACGAACTGAAGCGGGTCGGGGATCAGGCTCATCCCGTCGAGCCCGTTGAAGATGTTGCTGTCGGCACCGACGATGCCGCTCGCGACGAACGAGATGATCAGCAGCGTCAACGCCTGGTAGTCGAGGCGCAGCCGCCTGAGTCCCGTCAGCCCGATCAGCACGCCGAGCAGGCCCGACACGATCACCGCGATCACGATCGCGAAGAAGGCCGGCACATGGCCGCCGATGATGTACGTCTCCGCGCCACCGAACTGCGCCGCCGGGCCGACCGTCAGCACCGCGTACGTGTACGCGCCGCAGGCGACGAACACGATGAACGCGAGGTTCGGGATGCCGGTGACACCGAACTCGAGGTTCAACCCCCAGGCGGCGATCAGGTCGGTGCCGATGTACACCATGATGATCGTCGCGTAGTACTCGAACGAGCTGACGGTGACCTCCTCTCGAGCGCTATCCGACCAGTCGCCGTCCGGCCGCGGCGGCCGAACCGAACAGCCCGCGGGGCCACGCGAGCAGCATCACGACGAGGATCACGAACGCGGCGACGTCCTCGTACGCGGGTGACAGGTAGGCGGCGGTCAGCTGCGTCGTCAGACCGACGACGAGCCCACCGATCATCGCGCCGTACGGCTGCCCGATGCCTCCGAGCACCGCGGCCGCGATCATGTAGACCAGGAACGTCGTGCCGAGCGTCGAGTCGAACGTCGACACGGTGCCTGCCAGCACGACGCCGGTGGCGCCGCACAGCATCCCCGAGATCAGCCACGCGACGTCGGTGATCCGGTCGATCCGGATACCGCAGCTGCGGGCGACCACAGGGTTGACGGAGGTAGCGCGCATCGCCTGCCCGAGCTGCGTCCGTGTCAGCAGGCCGTGGTAGCCGAGCATCAGCAGCGCCGTGCCACCGATGATGATCAGCTGGGTGTTCGTCAGGACGAAGTCCCACAGGTCGATCGTCTTGCCGTTGCCCAGCGCGTACGTGAACGTCGAGGGTCCGACGATCGACACGATCGTGTACTGCAGCGTGATGCCCGCCCACACCGTCCCGATCAGGATCGCCACGAAGCTGGCGCCCCGGCGTAACAGCGGCCGGGGCAGCAGCCTGTTGAACGCAACCGACAGTGCACCGATGGCGATCGCGACGATCGGCACTGTCAACCAGAAGTTCAGGTGGGCGTCGTTCACCAGCCAGTACCCGAAGTAGGCACCGAGCGTGATGAACGCCCCGTATGCCACGTTCAGGACGTTGCTGATCGCGAACTGAACGGTGAAGCCGACGGCGCCGAGGCTGATCAGCGACCCGGAGAAGATGCCGAACCCGATTGTCTCGATGAACAGTCGCATCTTCGCCCGTCAGTCCGTGCCTCGGCGCCGTCGCGCGCTACGCGTTCTTGATGACCTGGGCGCCGGGAATGACCGCCCGCTGGGTCGGGACGCCGTTCGCGTCCGTCGTCGAGATCGCGAAGTTGCCGACGAAGTTGTGGTACGTGTTGAACCCGATCACACCGCCGGTGCCCTGGTACTGGATCTGCTTGTGCGCCTTCAGCGCCCGCAGGCCGGAGGTGAAGTCGTGCACCACGACCGCACCGGGCCGCGCCCGGGTCAGCGTGATGATGTCCTTGTTGAACACCGGGCCGCTGGTGCTGTTCGACTCGACCATGGCCAGGCTCATCAGGTTGACCCCATCGTACAGCGCCGAGATGACCCCGAGCCCCAGCAGTGGCGCCGGCGCGTGAGTCGCCTTCATCGAGGAGGCATACCCCGCATAGGCGGGGAGCTTCGTGTCGAGGCTCTGTCCGACGTAGTAGATGTCACTGGTGAGGTAGGTGCTCGACACGACCGGCTTCAGCGCGGTCAGGAAGTCGGGCGTCTCGTTGGACCCTGCCGTGATCATCGGCGGCAGCTTGCCGCCGGTGAGCTGCGAGTAATCGCGCAGGAACGTCCCCGAGGTCTGCGGATCGGCGTAGAAGATCATCCCCTGGGGGTTCGAGGAGATGACCCGCTGCGCGGTGCTCTGGTAGGAGCTCTCGTCGCCGGGGATCAGCAGGTTCTGGGTCATCGTCAGCCCCAGCTTCTTGACCGCGGTCAGGGTCCCGGGGATGTTCCCGGAGGCGCCGATGTTGTTCGCGTAGATGACCGCGATCCGCTTCCACCCCAGCTGCTTGGCAGCGATCGCGTAGGCGGCGCCGTTCTGGTCGTCGGCGGGGCTCATCCGGTAGAAGAACGGGCTCGTCTGACGGTCGAACGCATCGAGCCCGTTGGCGGTGAAGAACGGGATGCGCTGGCGTTCGACCAGCGGCACCACCGTGGCGGCCGTGTTGCTCTCGAGCCCGACCGCGGCGACGATGTTGCTGTTGGTCGCGAACGCCTTCTCGACCGACGGCACGGCATCGGCGGGATCGCCGTAGTCGTTGACCGGCAGGCAGGCGAGCTGGTGTCCGAGCACCCCGCCGACCTTGTTGATGACCGAGATCGCCGCCTTGCACGGCGCGCTCAGCAGGACGCCGAACGAGGCGCCGGGGCCGGTGAACGGCGCGACCACCGCGACATTGAGCGGGCTTGAAGAGCCGGCCGCGACCCCCGACAGACCGACCAGGCCTGCTGTCGCTGTTGTCACGATCGAGCAAGTCGCCGCGGCCATCAGCCGCCATTTGCGATGTTGCCGGGGCCTGCCGAGCGGCTGGCGCCCCTCAGGAATGCTGCTCATAGCTTCTCTCCTCGCGCTGCCCGTTCCATGATGTAGAACAGGTCGTCTTGGCTGGTGGACAGTGTTACTGATCTGGCGCTCGGCTGTCAACATCCCTCGGCCGGCGACGGCGCCGCTCGGGCGCCGGGCTCGGCTCAGACGGGCGTTGCGGGACCGGCTAGGAGCGCGGGGGGCCGGACGCGACGGCCGCACTGCCGCTCAGCATCTCGGTGATCTCGGCGCACGTCGTGAGCAGGGCGCTCGTGATCCGCTCCTCGTTGCCCTCGAGGCGCATGCTCGGCAGCACGACCGTGACCGCCGCGACCACGACGAACGGATCGCGGACCACGGCGCCGATCGCGCTGATCCCGGCGGTGTGCTCCTCGCGGTCGAAGGCGACGCCGGTGCGGCGGACCTCGTGCAGCTCCTCGAGCAGCTCGTCGCGGGTCAGTTCGACCTGCGAGGACTGCGAGCGCAGGTGCTCGGGCAGCAGGCGCAGCAGGTGGTCGTCGGACAGCGTCGCGAGCAGCGCCTTGCCGTTCGCCGTGCACCAGGCGGGGAAGGTGGCGCCGATCGTCGAGACCGCGCGGAGCCGATGCGGGGCGGCGACCTGGTCGACGAACGAGACCCGGTCCTGGATCAGCACGGCGAGATCGACCGTCTCGTTCAGCTCGTTCGAGAGCTTCTCGAGGAAGGGGCGCACCCAGAAGCGCAGCTCGCCGCGCTCGGACGCGGCAAGCCGGCTCAGCTCGGGCCCGAGCCGGTAGCGGCCGGGGGTGCTGCCCGCCGAGACGAACCCCTCGCCCTCGAGCGCGACGAGGATCCGATGCACCGTCGAACGCGACAGGGCGACGCGTCGTGCGACCTCCGACGGGGTCAGCCCGAGTTGCTCGCCGTTCAGCGTGCGCAGGATCTCGGCAGCGCGGTTGATCACCTGGATCCCGCCACGGTTGCGCGCCAGCTCTGTCGATTCGGTCGACATCGAACGCGGACTCTAACCGGGCCGGCGGCTTGACAAATGCAAGTTCGCCTCTGTACGGTCCTGCGATACAGACGGTCGTACCATGATGCGAGACGGAGAGGGTATCAATGTCCGGTACAAGCGCCACCACCCCCGATTTGGATGCCAGCCCCGATCTGGCCGCTGCCATCCGCGAGCACGGCCGGACCGGCCTGCGGTTCTTCGATCTCTCGCACCCGTGGGGGCACAACGCGCCGCTGTGGCCGTACTTCCCCGACGTGAAGATCGAGCGGATGCACTACCACGCCAAGTCGGGCGTGCTGTCGCAGCAGATCACGACGTTCATGCACTGCACCACGCACACAGACGCGCCGGCGCACGTGATCGAGGGCAAGCCCTACATCGACCAGGTGCCGCTCGAGTCCTACTTCGGCACGGGGGTCGTCGTCTCGATCCCGAAGGGCAAGTGGGAGGTGATCACGCCCGAGGACCTCGAGCAGGCCCGGCCTGAGATCCGCCCCGGCGACATCGTGATCGTCAACACCGGCTGGCACCGCTACTACGGCGACTCGCGAAAGTACTTCGTCGAGTCGCCCGGCACCTATGACGACGCCGGACGGTGGCTGGCCGAGAAGGGGGTCAAGGGGTTCGGAATCGATTGCCAGGCGCTCGACCACCCGCTCGGGACGGCGATCGGTCCGCAGCCGAACGGTCCGCTCGTGCCGAGCGTGCTCGAGGAGTACCGCGAGCTGACCGGGCGTGAGGCGGCAGACGACTTCCCCCTGTGGGAGCCGTGTCACCGCCACCTGCTCGGCAACGGGATCGTCGGCTTCGAGAACGTCGGCGGTGAGATCGACCAGGTGACTGGCAAGCGGGTGACGTTCGCCGCGTTTCCATGGCGCTGGACGCAGGGAGACGGCTGCATCGTGCGGCTCGTGGCGATGCTCGATCCATCCGGCGAGTACCGGATCGAAACCGGCGAGTCCGACTGATGCAGGTCACGCGACTCGGTGAGGCAGAGCCGTACGAGGCGCCGAAGCACTTCGACGTGCGGGCGCTGCGGCTGCAGGGATTCGACGCCAGCGATGCCGCCAACTTCTGGGTTGGGCTGAGCCATTACCTCCCCGGCGGGCGCGCGGAGATGGATGCGACGCCGATCGAGAAGGTGTACGTCGTGCTCGACGGCGAGCTGACCGTGACGACCGACGCCGGCGAGGAGACGCTCGGCCCGCTCGACTCGTGCTGGCTCGCCCCCGGCGAGGCCCGCAGCGTCGTCAACCGCACGAACCGGCCGGCCTCGATGCTGGTCGTGATGCCCTACCCGGCGGGCGCCCGATGAGCGCTCCGCAGACACTCGCCTCGCCGAGCCGGCTGTTCGATCTGACCGATCGGTCGGCGCTGATCACCGGAGCGACCGGGGCGCTCGGCAGCGCGGCCGCGCGCGCGCTCGCGGGTGCGGGCGCGAAGCTGACGCTGGCGGCCGGCGGCGCCGGCGCGCTCGAGGAGCTCGGATCCGAGCTGCGGCAGGCCGGCGCGAGCGTCGAACTGGTCGCGGCCCGCGCCCAGTCGGTCGAGGACGCCGAGGTGATCGCGCATGCGGCCGTCCGCGCCCACGGCCGGATCGACATCCTGCTGACTGCTGCCGGGCTGAACCGGACCTCACCGATCGTCGACTTCGACGTCGCCGACTGGGACGGCGTGATGGACGGCAACGTCCGGGGAAGCTGGCTGGTGTGCCGTGCGGTCGGGCTCCAGATGCTCGATCAGGGCGACGGCGGGCGGGTCGTGCTCGTGTCCTCGACGCGCGGCAGGCTCGGGCACCCGGCTGGGTACACGGCGTACTGCACCTCGAAGTCGGCGATCGACGGGCTCACGCGCGCGCTCGCGTGCGAGTGGGGTCCAGCCGGGATCACGGTCAACGCGATCGCGCCGACGGTGTTCCGCTCCGCGCTGACGGAGTGGATGTACGCCGAGGACGGGCAGGGCAAGGCGGTGCGCGAAGGGATGCTGAGCAGGATCCCGCTGGGGCGGCTCGGCGAGCCCGATGACTTCGTCGGCCCGTTGCTGTTCCTGGCCTCGCCCGCATCCGCGTTCATGACCGGGCAGGTCGTCTATGTCGACGGCGGCTACACCGCTGGCTGAGCAGCCCGCGTCGGCAACCACCTCGGCGCGCGCCGCCGTGATCGGCGCCGGCCTGATGGGTCACGGGATCGCGCAGGTGCTGGCGGGCGCCGGCGTCGAGGTGCGCGTGTACGACCTGGACGAGGCAGCACGCGAGTCGGTGCGTGAACGGGTCGCCGACAACCTGCGCTCGCTCGGCGGCGATCCCGCGATCGTGCGGCGGATCGCGCCGGCGCAGAGCCTGGCCGACGCCGCCCGCGACGCGGACTGGGTGTTCGAGGCAGTCGCCGAGAAGCTCGAGCTCAAGCAGGAGCTGTTCCGCGCGCTCGACGACGCCGCGCCGGCGGCGGCGGTGCTCGCGACGAACACCTCGGTCATGTCGGTCACGGAGATCGCCTCCCGCGCCAGCGGTCGCCACCGGATCGTCGGAACGCACTGGTGGAACCCGCCGTACCTGATGCCGCTCGTCGAGGTGGTCCAGACCGCCGAGACCGACCCCGCGGTCGTCGCGGCGACGATCTCGTTCCTGACCGGCCTGGGCAAGACCGCGGTACACGTCAAGCGCGACGTCCCCGGGTTCGTCGGCAACCGGCTGCAGCACGCGCTGTGGCGCGAGGCGTTCAACCTGATCGACGCCGGCGTATGCGATCCCGAGACCGTGGACGCCGTGATCAGGGCCGGCTTCGGCATGCGCCTGGGAGTGATGGGCCCGATCGAGACCGCCGATCTGATCGGCCTGGACCTGACGCTCGACATCCACGAGTACATCCTCCCCCGGCTCGATCCTCCGTCTGCGCCCGCGCCGGGGCTGCGGGCGCGGGTTGCGCAGGGACGGCTCGGGATGAAGAGCGGCGAGGGCTACGAGTCCTGGACGCCGGAGCGCGCCCGCGAACGGCGCGAGCATCTGCGCCGCGAGCTTGCGCGGATCACCGGAGCGGCACGGAGCTGATGGCCGCCCCGGCGATCCTCACCGCTGCGCTCACCGGTCCGATCGCGACCAAGGCCGACAACCCCGCGCTGCCGACCACACCGGACGAGATCGCCGCCGAGGCCCAGGCCGCGTGGGAGGCCGGCGCTGCGATCGTCCACGTGCACCTGCGCGACGAGGACGGGCAGCCGACCGCCGACGTCGAGCTGGCCCGGCGGACGGTGGCGCTGATCGAGGCTCGCTGTCCGGTCCTGATCCAGCTGTCGACGGGCGTCGGGCTCGGCGTCCCGTTCGAGCAGCGCGAGCAGCTCGTCGAGGCGCGCCCTGCGATGGCGACCTTGAACGTCTGCTCGATGAGCTTCGGCGCCGGCGAGTTCCGCAATCCGCCGAGCGGTGTCAGGCGGCTCGCCGCGCGGATGCGCGAGCTCGGCGTCAAGGCCGAGCTCGAGATCTACGACACCGGCCACCTCGACTTCGCACTCGCGCTCCACGCCGAGGGACTGCTGGTCGAGCCGCTCCAGTTCTCGATCGTGCTCGGCGTCAGAGGTGGCGCGGCGGCGACCCCGGAGAACCTGATCTCGATGGTTCGCAGGCTGCCTGCGGGATCGGCGTGGCAGGTGATCGGGATCGGCCGCGACAACCTGCCGCTGACCGCCTTCGGCCTGGCGATGGGCGGCAACGCCCGGACGGGGATGGAGGACACGCTGCTGTTGCGGCGGGGGGAGCCCGCCGCCGGCAACCGGCCGCTGGTCGAGCGCCTCGCCCGCGTGGCGCGGGCGATCGAGCGCGAGCCGGCGGGACTCGACGAGGCGGCCGAGCTCCTGTCGCTGCCGGGCGGCGCCGGTCAGCCGAGCAGCTCGTAGGCCGGCAGCGTGAGGAACGCCGGGAAGTCCTCGGACAGCGCGACCCGCTCGAAGATCATGCGCGTCTCGTCTGGGCGGCCCTTGTGCCACGTGTCCGCACCGACCGCGGCGCGGATCCGGTCCATCTCCTGCTGGAGCATCTCCTGCACCAGCTCCCTGGTGATCACCCGTCCGTCCTCGAGCCGGGCACCGTGACGGATCCACTGCCAGATCTGCGAGCGGGCGATCTCGGCGGTCGCCGCATCCTCCATCAGGTTGTTGATCCCGGCCGCCCCGCGGCCGCCGAGCCAGAACGAGATGTACTGGAAGCCGACCGAGATGTCGTTGCGCAGACCCGCCTCGGTGATCGCCCCGGGGGTGGCGGCGGCGTCGAGCAGCTCGGCGGCGGTGACGGACACGTCGTCGCGACGGCGCTCGATCTGGTTCGGCCGCTCGCCGAGCTGCGCGTCGAACGCGGCCACCGCGACCGCCACCACGTCGGGGTGGGCAACCCAGGTGCCGTCGAACCCGAGGCCGGCCTCGCGCTCCTTGTCGGCCCGCACCGCCGCGATCGCCCGCTCGTTGGCCGCCGCGTCGGTGCGGGAGGGGATCAGCGCGGCCATCCCGCCCATCGCGAACGCGCCGCGACGGTGACAGGTCTTCACCAGCAGCTGCGCGTACGCCGACATGAACGGGACTGTCATCTTGACGTCGTTGCGGTCGGGCAGCACGAACTCGGGCCGGGTGCGGAACGACTTGATCATCGAGAAGATGTAGTCCCAGCGGCCGGCGTTGAGTCCGTAGGAGTGATCGCGCAGCTCGTACAGGATCTCGTCCATCTGGAACGCCGCCGGCAGCGTCTCGATCAGCACGGTCGCGCGGAAGGTTCCGCGCTCGAGCCCGAGCGCGTTCTCGGTGAAGCTCAGCACGTCCTCCCACAGCCGCGCCTCGAGGTGGTGCTCGAGCTTCGGCAGGTACAGGTACGCGCCGGCTCCTCGCGCGGCGAGCCGCCCAGCGCAGTGGAACGCGAACAGCCCGAAGTCGACGAGCGCCCCGGCGAGAGCTCGGTCGTCGACGGACAGGTGCTTCTCGTCGAGGTGCCACCCGCGGGGACGGACGAGCAGCGTCGCCGTGTGCTCGGCGAGCTCGTAGTGGCGGCCGTCGGAGCTGTCGTAGGTGATCGTCCGCTCGACCGCGTCGATCAGGTTCACGTGACCCGACACCTGGTTGACCCAGGTCGGCGAGTTCGCATCCTCGAAGTCGGCCATGAACCCGCGCGCGCCCGAGTTGAGCGCGTTGATCACGAGCTTGCGGTCGGTCGGACCGGTGATCTCGACGCGGCGGTCGACGTAGTCGGCCCGCGGCGGCACGACCTGCCAGTCGCCCGTGCGGACCTCGCTCGTCTCGGGTAGGAAGTCGAGCGTGCCGCCACTCAGCAGCTCGTGCTGTCGTTGCACCCTCGCGGCGAGCAGCTCACCGCGCCGCTGCTGGAACTCGGCGTGCAGCCCGGCGACGAACTCGAGTGCGTCCGGGGTCAGGATCTCGGTGCGCGAGCGCTCGTCGAGCCCCGCCTCGGTAAACTTGATCATTGATACTGCAATATGACAGATCCTGCAGATGCTCCGCGCGCCGACGTGCGCCTTGGCGGATGTGCCTGCGGTGCCGTCAGGTACCGGCTGCGCTCAGCGCCGTTGATCGTGCACTGCTGTCACTGCCTGAACTGCCAGCGTCAGACGGGCAGCGCGTTCGTGATCAACCTCGTGATCGAGTCGGACAGGGTCGAGCTGCGGGGGGCTGCACCCGTACCTGTGGCGGTTCCCCGCGAGGGCGGTCGCGCGCACCACGTCTTCCGCTGCCCCGAGTGTCAGGTCGCTGTGTTCAGCGACTACGGCCGCAAGGGTG
>DAHUYL010000226.1 GCA_027315255.1 Solirubrobacterales bacterium
GGGAGCGCCGCGAACTCGGCCACCGCCACGGGGGCTGCGAACTCGATCTCGAGCCGCTGGACGGCGACCCGGCGGAGGTTCTCGAGCGAGTCGACCACCACCAGCCTCCCGCGGCGCAGGATCGCCAGGCGGTGCGTGACCCGCTCCACCTCTGCCAGCGTGTGGGATGACAGCAGCACGGTTCGTCCGGCGGCGCTGACCTCGCCCAGCAGCTGATGGAAGCTCTGCTGGACGAGCGGATCGAGCCCGGCGATCGGCTCGTCCAGGATCAGCAGCTCGGGCTCGTGCATGAACGCCTGGACGAGGCCGAGCTTCTGGCGGTTCCCGGTCGAGAGCTCGCGCACGGGCCGGTCGATCTCGGCGTCGAAGCGCTCGACCAGCGAGTCGCGCAGCCGCCGATCGACGCCGCCGCGGAGCCGGGCCAGGTGGTCCAGCACGACCCGTCCGCTCAGCTTCGGATAGAGCGCCAGGTCGCCCGGGAGGAAGCCGACCCGGCGGCGGATCTCGAGGCCCGCCGCACGCGCGTCGAGGCCGAGCACACGGGCTCCGCCGGCCGTCGGCCTGATCAGGTCGAGCAGCAGCCGCAGCGTCGTCGACTTGCCCGCGCCATTGGGTCCGAGGAAGCCGAACACCTCCCCCTGCCGGACCTCGAGATCGAGGTGGAACAGCCCCCGGCCCGAGCCGTAGTCCTTCGTCAGCCCCGACGTCGCGATCACCGGCGGCGCGTCACTACACTCCCGCATGGTGATTCACAGCCTACATGCATTTCAGATAGTCATGAAATGACCGAGAAACGACAGCAGGATGACCGGGCGGTAAGCCGATTCGTGGAGAGCTTCGCAGCAGCGCTGGTCGACGCGGGCGTCCCGCACATGCCGGCGCTGGTGTTCGTCACCCTGCTGGCGAGCGACGACGGCCGGCTGACGGCCGACGAGCTGGCGACCGAGCTGCGGGTGAGCCGCGCGGCGATCTCGGGCGCCGTCAACTACCTCGGCCACGTCGAGCTCACGACCCGCGAGCGCCAGCCGGGCTCCCGCCGGCACGTCTACGTGCTGCGAGACCCGACCTGGTACGAGCTCGTCGCCCGGCGCGAGCGGCTACTCGACCGCTGGATCAGCACGACCCGGGACGGGGTCGAGGCAGTCGGTCCCGACAGCCCGGCGGGCCGGCGCCTAACCGAGTCGCTCCGGTTCTTCGAGTTCCTCAGGGAGGAGATGCCGCAGCTGCTCGCGCGCTGGCGTGAACAGCGCGACCGTCAGGCGCCGGGCTGAGGCTCAGGCAGCGACCGCAACCCGGCGGATCCCGAGCAGCTCGCGCACGGCAGCGAGGTCGGGGGCGGTCTGCGTCGCCGCCTGGAGGGCCCGCTGCTCCGCGCGGGTGCCGCCGAGCCGCTCGATGTACCACGGATAGAACTTGCGAAGGTAGCGGCCGGCGCGCTCGACCCCGAGGTGCTCGACGGCGCGCTCGATCACCCAATCGAGCTCGGCGAGGATCTGCTCGCGGGTCGGATCCAGATCGTGCCCGCCGAGCAGCTGGTCGAACAGCCAGGGGTTGCCGAGCGAACCGCGCGCGAGCAGCACCGCAGCCGCACCGGTCTGCGCGAACGCGGCGCGCGTGGTCGGGGCATCACGCAGGCCGCCGGACACCATCACCGGCACCGGCAGCTCCTCGACGAGCCGCGCCACGAGCGCGTAGTCGGGCGTGCCGCCGTGGCGCTGAGCCGCCCGGCGCGGGTGGATCGCGAGCCCGGCGACGCTCCCGGACCAGGCCAGCCGCCGCGCGACCTCGACGCCGCACAGATCGCCGGCCCGCAGCCCGGTGCGGAGCTTGACCGTCACCGGCAGGCCGCTGCCGCGAGCCGCGGCCGATGCGACCGCCAGCGCGCGCTCGGGATCCTCGAGCAGCGCCGCCCCGGCGCCGGTCCTGCACACCTTGGGGACCGGGCAGCCCATGTTGATGTCGATCATGTCGGCGCCGGCGGCCGCCACGCGCTCGGCGGCCGACTCGACCACGTCCGGGTCGGCGCCGAACAGCTGCACCGAGACGGGGTGCTCGTCGGGGTGGATCCGCAACAGCTCGTTGCAGGTGCGGGCGTTGCCGTAGTGGACGGCGAAGCTCGAGACCATCTCGGAGACGACCAGGCCGGCGCCGTGACGCTTGGCCTGGAGCCGCACGAACCAGTTTCCGATCCCGGCCAGCGGCGCGAGCACCACCCGACCGCGGATCGTGAGCCCGCCGAGCTGCCAGGTGTCCGTGAGTGCCGCCTGCATCCAGCGCTTCATGGTAGGAATCGGCGATGGACATCGGCACGCTCCTCCAACCGTGGGTCGACGTCGTGCGCGAGCAGGTGCCCGACCTCGAGCTGTTCGACGCCCACACGCACATCGGCCGCAACGACCCCGACGGGATGCAGCAGACCCCCGAGGAGCTCGTCGCGAATCTCGTCACCGCCGGCGCTCGCGGCTGCTTCGTGTTCCCGATGCACGAGCCGGACGGCTACGCGGTCGCCAACGACTTCGTGATCGAGGCGGCCCGCGAGGTCGACGGGCTGCTCGTCCCGTTCTGCCGCGTCAACCCCCACGACAGCGCCGTCAGGGAGGCTGAGCGGGCCCTCGGCGCCGGAGCCCGCGGGATCAAGCTGCACCCGCGCGCCGAGCAGTTCCCGCTGCACCATCCCCAGGTCCGCTCGCTGTTCGCGATCGCGCACGAGCGCTCGCTGCCGGTGCTCGTGCACGCGGGCCGCGGGATCCCGTCGCTCGGGACGGATGCGGTGCAGCTCGCGGCCGAGTTCCCGAACGCGCGCGTGATCCTCGCCCACGCCGGGATCTGCGACCTCGGCTGGATCTGGCGCGCCGCGGTCGATCTGCCGAACCTGCTGTTCGACAGCTCGTGGTGGATCCCGGCCGACCTGCTCGCGCTGATGTCGCTGGTCCCGCCCGGGCAGATCGTGTTCGCGTCGGACCTTCCGTACGGCCACACGCTGGTCGCGGCGGCCTCGCAGCTGCGGATCGCGCTACAGGTGGGCCTGTCGACCGAGCAGATCCGCCTGATCGCGTCGGGCCAATCGCTGCGGCTGGCCGCCGGCGAGCCGCTCCAACCCGCCGGACCGGCGATCGGAGATCGCGAGCGCGCGGGCCACGTGCTGCTCGACCGGGTCGCCGAGTTCCTGCTGCTCGGCACGATCATGACGCTGCGCGGCGGCGACGGCAGCGAGATGCTGGCGCTCGCCCGGCTCGCCTGCGAGGTCCCGGACGAGATCGACGACGCCCCGGTGTTCGCCGCGATCCGCCGCCTGATCGACACCTTCGACGAGGTCAGCGCCACCGAGCCCGAGAACCGCCGGCGGCTGACGCTGCTGATGCTCGCCCTGACCGTCGCCAAGACCCCCGACGTCCCCGTCCCGGCCTGAGCCAGGGCGCGATCGACGGGCTTTTTGCCGCCTATAGCCGGTCGAAGGCCCGTCGCTCCCGCCAAAGCTAAAGCTAAAGCTCCCGCGGCGAGCACGGCGAGCTCCGTGCGCAACGAGCACGGGCGGCGAAGGCAAGCCAGGGTCCGCCCTCAGCGGCCGCGGTTGCGCTCGTAGATCAGCCGCAGCCCGATCAGCGTCAGCAGGTCGTCGACCTCGTCGATCGTCTCGCGAATGAACGGGACGAGCACCCCCGCCAGCCCGCCGGTGGCGATCACGGTGATCCCTTCGCCCAGCTCAGCGCGCAGCCGCCGCACGATCCCCTCGACCTGGCCGGCGAAGCCGTAGGCGATGCCGCTGCGGATCGCGTCGACGGTCGACTTGCCGATCAGCCCGCGCGGCTCCGCCAGCTCGACCTTCGGCAGCTTCGCGGCCCGTTCGTACAGCGCATCCAGAGAGATCTCGGCACCGGGCGTGATGATCCCGCCGAGGTACTCCCCCGCGTCGGACACACAGTCGTAGGTGATCGCGGTGCCGAAGTCGACCACGACGCAGCTCGACCTGACCCGCTCATAGGCAGCGACCGAGTTGACGAGCCGGTCGGCGCCGACCTCGCGCGGGTTGTCGATCCGGATCGGCATCCCGGTCCGGATCGACGGGCCGACGACGAGCATCTCGTGGCCGAGGTAGCGCCGCGCCATCGCGGTCCACTGGTCCGACAGCTGCGGGACCGTCGAGGAGACGATCGAGCAGCCGATGTCGCCGAACCGCAGCCCTCGCAGCGCGAGCAGGTTCGCGAGCGCCGCACCGAGCTCGTCGGAGGTCGATTCGCGCACGGTCGCGAACCGCCAGTGCTCCTCGACCGTCTCACCGCCCGCCTCGAACACGCCGAAGTGGGTCTGGGTATTGCCCACGTCGACCACGAGGAGCTTGGCGGCCGGGCCGTTCGTGGACATGGGCTGAACTCTAGGGCCCGCAGAGCAATAGGCTCCCGCGCGATGCCACCGACACTGCGGCTGTACGCCGTCCACGGCTCCCACCCGTGCGCGGCTGTCGAGAGGGCCCTCGAGCTGAAGGGCCTCGAGTACAGGCTGCTCGAATGGCCCCCGCCGCTGCACGCGGTGCTGCAGCCGCTCCTGTTCGGCGCGCGGACCGTTCCCGCGATCAAGCGCGGCTCGGAGAAGCTCGTCGGCTCGCGCCGGATCATGCACCGGCTCGACGAGCTCGCCCCGGAGCCGCGGCTCTACCCCGAGGATCCCGCCCTCCGCCAGCGGGTCGAGCAGGCCGACCTGTGGGGCGATGAGCAGTTCCAGCAGGTCGCGCGGGATCTGATCTGGGCCGGCCTCACCCGCCGGCCGGCGGCGCTCGTCGGCTACAGCCGCGACGCGCAGCTGAAGCTGCCCGCGCCCGCCGTGCGGCTGATCGCGCCGATCGTCGCCCGCGGCGCCGCGCGCCTCAACCGCACGAGCCCGGCCAAGGCCCGCGCCCGGCTCGAGGCGCTGCCCGCACAGCTCGACCGGATCGATGCGTGGATCGCCGACGGCACGATCGGCGATCCTGCCCACCCCAACGCAGCCGACCTTCAGCTCCTCTCGACCGTGCGCCTGCTGTACTCGATGGCCGACGTCCGCCAGATCCTCGAGCGCCGGCCCTGCCTCGTCGCGGCGCAGGCGCTGTGGCCTCCGATTCTCGGCGAGCTGCCGGCGGGAGCGATCGGATGAGCGGGGAGCGGCCTCCTCACAGGAGCGGCGGCCCGGCCAGGCGCACCTCCTGACGCTGACCGAGCGCGGCGAGCGCCGCGGCCAGCGACTCCCCGCCCGGCAGCGTCAGCCCGGGGTCGAGCTCGAGCAGCGGCACGATCACGAACCGCCTGCTCAGCACCTCGGGGTGCGGCAGGACCAGCCGCTCCGACGAGTAGACCCCGTCACCGAGCAGCAGCACGTCGACGTCCACGACCCGCGGGCCATGGCGCACGCCGCCCTCGACCCGGCCGACCGAGCGCTCCACGGCCTTGCACGCGGCCAGCAGGCCCGGCGGATCCAGCGCGGCCTCGATCCGCACGCACGCATTGAGAAACGAAGGCTGGTCGAGCACGAGCCCGACCGGCTCGGTGTCGTACACCGACGAACAGGCGAGGACCGAGACCCCATGCGAAGGCAACTCCCGTACCGCCGCCTCCAGATGCCCCCGGCGCTCGCCGAGGTTCGACCCGAGCCCGAGGTAGCCGATCACGCCTCGCGCCAGACCTCGACCGACACCTCGCTCACCGGCAGCGCGATCGGCGGCTCCGGCTTGGCCGCCTTGACCCAGACGGCGTGGGCGTCGTAGCGCTCCAGCAGCCGGTCGCAGACGGCGGCGCACAAGCGCTCGAGCGTGCGATACGTGCGCTGCTGGGCGACCAGGTTGACGGCGTCGCAGACCTCGGCGTAGTCGACGGTGTCCTCGATCCGGTCGGTGACGGTCGCGTCGCACTCGCCGACGTCGAGCCGGATATCGACGAGCAGGCGCTGCCCGACCTCGCGCTCGGCCGCCGATACTCCTATGTGAGTGAACAGCGACAGGCCACTGATCTCGATCGTGACTTCAGGTTCGGGATGCCCGTCCTCGTCTTCGTCTCCGTCTTCGTCCTCTTCGAGTTCGTCGGATTCGAACTCGTCAGGCTCGTCGTCGCTCATCGCCGCTGATCCTCGTCGTTGTTGGCCCGACCGGCACCCACCGGCCGCTGCCGCCGGTCGATCCCCGGCGGCAAGTCAAGGCGCGACCGTAGCAGCAGCCACCGTCAGCGCGTCGTACACCGGCGCGACATCGTGGACGCGGAAGATCCGGGCGCCCCGCTCGAGCGCCAACACGTTGGTCGCGATCGTCCCCGGTAGGCGCTCGTGTACCTCGCGCCCGGTCAGACGTCCGAGGAAGGACTTCCGGCTGGTGCCGATCAGGACCGGCCGGCCGAGTGCGACGATCTCGCCGAGCCGGGCGAGCAGCTCGAGGTTGTGCGCGACCGTCTTGCCGAACCCGATCCCCGGGTCGAGGATGATCCGCTGCTCCGGAACGCCCTCGGCCACGGCGAACGCCAGCCGCTGCTCGAGGAACGCCTTGACCTCGGAGACGACGTCGTCGTAGTGAGGGTGGGCCTGCATCGACCGCGGCTCGCCGAGCATGTGCATCAGGCACAGCTCGACGCCGGTGCGCGCGACTGTCTCGGCGATCTCCGGCGCAGCGCTCAGCGCGGTCACGTCGTTGACGAGCCGTGCGCCTGCTGCGACGGCGGCCTCGACGACCGGGGCCTTCGAGCTGTCGATCGAGATCGTCGCGCTGCCGCCGGACGCCGCGAGCGCCGCCGCCAGTCCCTCGATCACCGGAACGACCCGCCGCAGCTCCTCGTCGAGCGCTACCGGGGCCGCGCCCGGCCGCGTCGATTCGCCGCCCACGTCGAGGTATACGGCGCCGGCGGCGGCCAGCTCGAGCCCGTGCGCGACGGCCTCCTGCGGGTCGAGGTAGCACCCTCCGTCCGAGAACGAGTCAGGCGTGACGTTGACGACGCCCATCAGCGCGAACGGGCGCCCGCTCACTTCTCCCCCGGCCAGCGCCCGTGCCGTGCGTAGTACTCCCGCGCCTGCTCCTCCCGCTCGCGCTCAGCGTTGCTCTGGATGCTGAGCCGGAACAGCCAGTTCACGAGCCAGACCATCAGCGCAGACCCGAGCAGCACGACCCCGGTGCCGGCCGCGAACGTGCGTCCGTGGCCGACGACGATCAGCACCAGGCCGGCCGCCGTCAGGAGCGCTGGCAGCCCGTAGCGGACGCCGATCAAGAGCCAGCGCGACGTGCTACTCGACGCCGCCGCCGGCCAGGCCGGGACGCGGCAGCGGCCGCGGGCCCTCGCGCCCGGGGGCGCGCTCGGGGGAGGCGGGTGGCAGCGGAACCGGTGGCGGCGACGGCGCCTCGGCCCCGAACACCTCCTCCTCGGAGGAGCCCTCGAGCAGCGCGACGAACTGCTCACGCTCGATCGTCTCGCGCTTGATCAGGATCTCCGAGATCCGCTCGAGCTGGTCGCGATGGCTGCCGAGGATCTCCTTCGCCTGGACGTGAGCGGACTCGACGATCCGGCGGATCTCGTCGTCGATCTCGCGCGCGATCTCGTCGGAGTAGTCGGGCTCGGCGGAGAACTCGCGTCCGAGGAACGGCTGCCCGTGGTCGTGACCGAACACGCGCGGGCCGAGCTTCTCGGACATCCCGAACCGCATCACCATCTGCTTGGCGGTGGCGGTCACCTTCTCGAGGTCGTTGGACGCGCCGGTCGTGATCTCGCCGAACACGATCTCCTCGGCGGCGCGACCGCCGAGCGACATCGCCAACGTGTCCTGCAGCTCTGCCCTGGTGGTCAGGAACTTGTCCTCGCCGGGCAGCGAGATCGTGTAGCCGAGCGCCTGCCCGCGGGAGATCACGGAGATCTTGTGGATCGGATCGGAGTTCGGCAGGAAGTGGCCGACGATCGCATGCCCCATCTCGTGGTAGGCGGTGATCTTCCGCTCCTTCGAGCTCATCACCCGGGTCTTCTTCTCGGGCCCGGCGATCACGCGCATGATCCCCTCTTCGAGCTCATCCTGCGTGATCTCGCGCTTGCCGTTGCGGGCCGCCAGCAGCGCGGCCTCGTTCACGAGGTTCGAGAGGTCGGCGCCGGTGAAGCCCGGGGTCTGCCCGGCCAGCGTGTCGACGTCGATCTCACGGGCGAGCGGCTTGCCGCGGGTGTGGACCTCGAGGATCTTCTTGCGCCCCAACCGGTCGGGCCGGTCGACGACGATCTGGCGGTCGAAGCGCCCCGGACGCAGCAGCGCCGGGTCGAGGATGTCCGGACGGTTGGTGGCGGCGATCAGGATGATGTTGTCCTTCATCTCGAAGCCGTCCATCTCGACGAGCAGCTGGTTGAGCGTCTGCTCGCGCTCGTCGTGGCCGCCGCCGAGCCCGGCGCCGCGGTGGCGCCCGACGGCGTCGATCTCGTCCATGAAGATGATGCAGGGGCTGTTCTGCTTGGCCTGCTCGAACAGGTCACGCACGCGCGAGGCGCCGACGCCGACGAACATCTCGACGAAGTCGGAGCCCGAGATCGAGAAGAACGGCACGCCCGCCTCTCCTGCCACGGCCCGCGCCAGCAGCGTCTTGCCGGTGCCCGGCGGGCCGTACAGGAGCACCCCCTTGGGAATTCGGGCCCCGAGGGCCTGGAATTTCTTCGGGTTCTCGAGGAACTCCTTGATCTCGTGCAGTTCCTCGACCGCCTCGTCGACGCCGGCGACGTCGCGGAACGTGATCTTCGGCGAGTCGACGGACATCCGCTTGGCGCGCGACTTGCCGAACGACATCACCTTCGAGCCGCCGCCCTGGACCTGGTTCATCAGGAAGATCCAGAAGCCGATGAAGATCACGAACGGCAGCAGGTAGGTCAGCAGCGACAGCCAGCCGTTGCTCGACTTGTCCTGGACCGAGACCGAAGCCGCGCCGTCGTTCTTGAGCGCCGACTGGATCAGGGTCGACATGCCGTTGTCCGGATAGCCGGTGGAGCCGGTCGCGCCGCCGTAGGACGCCGCGGCGGTAGCGGTCAGCGTGTAGGTGACGCTGTTGTCCTTCTGGTCGAAGGTCAGGTGCTTGACCTGCCCGGTCTGGACGGCCTGGGTCAGCTCGCCGTAGTTGAGGCTCGGCGTCTTGCTCGAGTTGCCGATCAGCTTCTGAGCGAAGAACGCGAGCACGACCACGATCAGGATCGGGAAGGCTGCGCTCTTGAAAAACCGGCTCATTGGCTCTGGTCCTGACTCGTCCGGGTCATGAGGATCGCCGGTTCGAAGCTCGGAAAGTCAAGCGTAGCACCAAGGTTTGGGGCCAACGGCCGCCTTCATGCAGCCGTGAGCGCCGGGTCTGCGCGACCCCACGCGCGGCACCCGTCACTGTTTCAACGCCGCGACGTACGGCAAGTTGCGGTAGCGCTCTGCGTAGTCGAGCCCGTAGCCGATCGCGAACCTGTCCGGAATCTCGAAGCCGACGTACCGCGTCGCCAGGTCGACCTTGACACGGTCTGGCTTGATCAGGAGCGCGCACACCTCGAGCGTCCGCGGGTGGCGCGCCGCGAGGTTGCGCTGCAGGTACTGCAGCGTCAGGCCCGAATCGACGATGTCCTCGACGATCACGACGTCGCGCCCCTCGATCACGGCATCGAGATCCTTGAGGATCCGGACGACGCCGGAGGAGCGCGTCGCCGAGCCGTACGACGAGATCGCCATGAAGTCGACCTCGCAGGGCACCGTCAGGTGCCGCATCAGGTCGGCGAGGAAGAACACCGCGCCCTTGAGCACGCAGATCAGCAGCAGGTCGCGGCCGCGGTAGTCGGCCGAGACCTCGGCCGCCAGCTCGCGGACGCGGGCGGCGAGCCGATCCGCCTCGACGAGCACCTCACCGATCGCGTCGTCTTCGCCGGAGGCCACCTGACCGGATTCTATGAGGGGTCGGCGCCGAGCGCGGACTCGCCGGCTGCCGGCACACCAGCCGGCGGCCGGCGCGAGAACGTCACCACCCCGCGGACGGCCGTCGCCCGCACGCCGGACGGAAGATCGAGCGCGGCCGTGCCCGTCTCGCGCAGCGCGAGGATCTCCCCGAGCCGCCGGGCGGTGCCGGGCGCGGGCCGGCCGGCCGCCTCGTCGGCGAGCCGCTGGACGACCAGCCGCGCCACCGCCGGCGCCAGCGTCCGCAACCGCGCCAGCTCGACCGACGAGCGCCCCGCCAGAACCTGCTCGACGAGCACGTCCAGCGCGTCGGCCTCGTCGCGCAGCAGCTCGGCGAGCGCGAGCACGTTCGCTTCAGCCGCCGGGTGGATCTCGCGCAGAGCCGGCACCAGCTTCGCGCGCACGCGCCCGCGCGCGTACCTGCTGGACTCGTTCGTCTGGTCCTCGCGCCACGCCAGCCCGCGCGCGCGGCAGTAGGCCGCCGTCTGCTCGCGCGTGAACCCGAGCAGCGGTCGCACCAGCCGGCCGTCGCGCGGACGCATCCCCAGGAGCGCCCGACGGCTCGGCGAGGACGCGAGCCGGTACATGATCGTCTCGACCTGGTCGGTGGCCGTGTGCCCCGTCGCCACGACCGCGTCCGGCCCCGCCGCGCTCGCGACGGCGTCCGCCTCGCGGTACCGGACCCGGCGCGCCCAGGCCTGGAGGTTCCCGGCCTCGGGTGCGGGCCCGGCCTCCCGCGTCACGAGCTCGACCCCGAGCAGGTCGCACAGCTCGCGACAGTGCTCCGCGTCCGCGCCGGCGTCGGCTCGCAGCCCGTAGTTGACGTGCAGCGCCCGGACCGCCCGCGCGCCGGCGGCGCGAACCGCCAGATCGAGCAGGCAGACCGAATCGCGCCCCCCGGAGACCATCGCGACGACCGGTGCGCCGGCCGCGAGCAGCCCGCCCGACGTGACGGCGTCGAGCATCGAACGCGCAGCGTCCGCCACGGCGAGGGCGCTACAGCTCGAGGTGCGGGTAGTCCGCCACGATCATCTGCCGGTAGGCGGCGAACACCGGCCGGTGCAGGCTGAACATGCCGAGCCGCAGCTTGACGTCCCCCGACGCCTTGATCCGGCGGCGCGCGATCGCCAGCGCGACGTTCTCCTTGCCCTGGAAGTACCGGTTGGCGGTGTCGGAGCTCATCGACATGCGGAGCTTCGGCTCCCACGCCACCTCGTCACTCCACTCCCACGCGAGGTTCGGCTCGGCGGCCTCGCCGGAGCGGACGTTGACGACCATCCCGAGGTCAGGGAACTCGAACCGCTGCGGCGTGTCCGCGGCTCGGAGCTTCGGCCCGCAGTCAGGATCGTCGCTCATCAGCGCGAACGTACGGTCCATCACCTCCTGGAACTCCGCCGGAGAGCTGAAGGTAGCCGTCACGTTGCCGCTCGCGCGGATCCCGCCAACATTGCACGACAGTCTATGGCGATGCCGATCCACCTCCAGCCCACCGCGCCGCTCGCCGAGCGGGTGCTGCTCCCGGGCGATCCCGGACGCGCGCTGCGACTCGCGCAGCAACTGCTCGAGCAGCCGAAGATGTTCAACCACAATCGCGGGCTGTGGGGCTACTCGGGCACCGCCCGCGACGGCGACCCGCTCACGATCCAGGCGACCGGGATCGGCGGCCCGAGCGCCGCGGTCGTGCTGTCGGAGCTGATCGAGCTGGGCGCGCGGCGGCTGCTGCGGGTCGGGACCTGCGCCAGCCTCCACGCGCAGCTCGGCCTGGGCGCGCTGCTGGTCGTGACCGAGGCGATCTCCGACGACGGCACGAGCCGCGCGCTGGGCGCGGGGCCGCGGGTGCCGGCCAGCCGGGGGCTGCTGGCCGGGCTGCTCGCCGGGGCTGGCGGCGACGGCGGCCGCGCAGGTGCGTCCGGACCGGTCGTCTCGAGCGACCTCCTCTACGACGCGGCCGACCGCCACGACCGCTGGCGGAGGGCCGGCGCGCTCGCGGCGGAGATGCAGGCGGCGACGCTGTTCGCACTCGCGGCGCGGCGCGGCGCCGGGGTCGAGGCGGGGTGCGTGCTGCTCGTGTCCGGCGCGCTCGGCGACGGCCACGTCAGGATCGCGCCCGACGAGCTCGAGGCGGCCGAGGTGCGGCTGGGCGAGCTCGGGCTGGCCGCGCTCGGGCGCGTTTAGCAGGCGTCCGCGAGGCGATGCGTGCGGTGCGTGCGGTGCGTGCGGTGCGGGGACCACGGGCCACCGGCCACCGGCGGTGCGATGCGTCGTCCTCGGTCCATCTCCCGGCACAACCTCAACATCATCGACTCGTGATCAGCACCGTGCGCAGCTACGCCGCTATTGGGAGCGCTTCTGCGCCACCCGACGCGCGATCCGGGGTGCTGTCGACCTTGTGCCGGTCTCCGGCCGCTGAGCGGTCGGGCGCATCCGCCGCCGGTCGGTCCGGCGGCACGCGCCAACACAGCCACCCGACGTGGCCGTCCGGCACGCCGTCGAGCGCCTCCGCCCGCCACGTCCCGGCCTCGCCGATCCCGGCCTCGCCGCGAGGCCACAGAAGCGGCGCCTGGAGCCGGCGGGGGTCGTGGGCGAGCGGGTCGCCGAGGGCCTTCGCGAGCGCCTCCTTGCCGCACCACAGCGACGCGACCAGCGCCGGGTCATCGAATCGCGCCCCCAGCGCGGCCCGCTCGTCAGGGGTGCAGATCGACTCCGCGAAGCCCCGGTCGAGCGGTTCGAGCCGCTCCAGGTCCACCCCCACGCGAGCCGCCGCGCCCCACGCGACCAACGCGTACGGCCAGCGGTACGAGCGCGACACGCAGGCGGCGCCGGCCGCCGGCGGATACGCCCGCGCCCACGCCCGCAGCCCGGCCTCGTCGAGGCCGCGCTCGCGCGCGTCGAGCAGCGCGATGCGCGGCCGG
>DAHUYL010000001.1 GCA_027315255.1 Solirubrobacterales bacterium
CAGGCCCGTGCTGCGAAGGGCCGGCGCGCGCTCGGGATCGCGCTGCGCGCCGCCGGGCTCGTCAACGACGACCCCGCGCTGCTCGACGAGTCGGTCGAGGTGCTCGAGCGCTCTCCCGCGCGCCTGGAGCTCGCCCACTCGCTGACACACGCCGGGATCGCGCGGCGCCGGAGTGGGCGCATCCAGGAGGCGCGATCGGCGCTCTCGAGGGCGCTCGAGCTGGCGCTCGAGTGCGGCGCAGCCCCACTTGCCGAGCGCACGCTGACCGAGTTGCGCGCCGCCGGTGCCCGCCCGCGCCGGCGCCGGCGCACCGGGATCGAGGCGCTCACGGCCAGCGAGCGCCAGACGGCCGAGCTGGCGGCCGCCGGCCGCACGACCAGGCAGATCGCCGCCGCTCTGTTCCTGTCGCCCAAGACGGTGGAAGGGCACCTGACGAGCGTGTTCCGCAAGTTGGGGATCTCCTCACGCTCCGAGCTGGGCTCGCGTCTCGGAGTGAGTGAAGCCGAGGGGCTCGCCAGCGGGTGACGCGACAGCTGGGGATCTCCGTCCTGGGCGGGCGCCGGCGGGTCGCAGATAGCAGACACGAACGACGAGCGGCCGAGAAAAGTCCAGGGTGATCCCCCTTGGGGTTGCCGTGTTACGTTGAATGCGTTTCGCGGGGCACTGGCAGCAGGGAGGCCGGGCTGTCAGGAGCATTACCACTTTGGGCTGTCCCATGGCCTAGAGCACCAGGTCAACTTTCTCTGAACACGTTCAGGAGGCGCTGTGTACTTTCAATCGTCATCCCGTCGGTGGCTGGCTCATCGACCATCTCGAGCCGCTCGTCGGAGTCACGGCGACCCACCGAGCCGTGGCCTGCTCGCCCGCCTGACAACCATCGGTGCGGTCACGGTGCTCGTCGGCGCCGCACTCGTGGCGAGCGCGGCCGCCAGCGTCGTGTGTGGGGGTGGTCGCAGAACGTCGGTCGTTGCGTGCGCGAAGTTCAGCTTCCAAACGCTCGACAACAACGCTGACAACACGTTCAACCAGCTGCTCGGCATCAACAAGGCCGGGGATATCGCCGGGTACTTCGGCTCGGGCGCTCAAGGACATCCCAACAAGGGTTACGTCCTCGCGCCGCAGTACGGCCAGAGCAACTACACGGACACCAACTTCCCGGGCTCGATGCAGACGCAGGCGGTCGGCCTGAACGACTCGGGCACGGTCGTCGGGTTCTGGTCGCCGACGAACAACTCCGACCCGGCCACGAACATCAACCATGGCTTCTACGAGCAGAACGGATCGTTTCACACCGTCGACTTTCCGACGACGGACAACGCGAAAGTGGCGATGAACCAGCTGCTCGGGGTCAACGACGCCAACGTCGCCGTCGGCTTCTATGAGGACGGCGCCCAGAACGACCACGGCTACTGGTACGACATCAACAGCCAGAACTTCCATCCGATCAAGGTCCCGAGCGACGTGAGCAGCGACCAGGCGACAGGCGTCAACAGCCGCCGCGACATCTCCGGCTTCGCGACGATCAACAACAGCACGGTCGGCTTCCTGATCGCGAACGGGCAGTTCCAGCAGATCAGCTACCCCGGCGCGGACATGACGCAGGCGTTCGGCGTCAACGACAGCGACGAGGTCGTCGGCACGTACACGATGGGAACCGGCAGCAACGCCCAGACGCATGGGTTCACGTGGACGATGGAGAGCGTCAACGGCTCCACGAACAAGATCCCCGTGTTCCAGACGATCGACGCGCCCAACGGCGCTCCCGGCACGACGGTCCTGAACGGGATCGACTACTGCGGCAACGTCGTCGGCTTCTACAACGACAGCGCCGGCAACACACACGGGCTGCTCGGCAACGTCATGAGCGCGGGCGCCGCGTCCGCGACGGCGTCAGCGGCCGCCGGATCAGGTCATCACCACAAGAAGAAGCAGCCCAAGGGCTGCTGAGAGAGGGGCGTCACGGACCCGATGGATGCTGCCGAGGTTTCTGTCAGCCTGGACGACGACGACCTGCTGGCTCTGCACGTGCTCGCCCGCTTGGGCGGCGTGGATGACGACGACGCAGGCGGGTTTGCCGATGTCGTGCGGCTGACACTGCACCATGGAGCGCTCGAGAGGTTCGACGCGGCCGGCCTCGCATGGCCTCCTGCTCCCGATGCCCTGGAGATGGCCAGGCAGGTCTCGGCGGAGGATGCCACGCCCGCCGAGGATCGGGCATCCGGGCGGGCGGGCTCGCCCGCGATACGCAATCTGGCGATCGCCGCGCTGGGGGCGGCGGCGATCGTCGCGATCGTCGGCGGCTACGGGGCTCACTGGTCGTGGACCGGATTGGAGGCCAACAATCAGCTGTGGGATTGGCTGAACCTGCTCCTGCTTCCGGTGGCGATCGGGACGTTCCCGATCTGGCTGCGCCTCGCTGATCGGATGGATCGGGTCCACCGCAGAGCGCTCGCCGCTGCCGTGCTCGGATTCGGCGCTCTGGTGGCGGTCGGATACCTTGCGCCCTGGAACTGGACGGGCTTTCGCGGCCAGACATTGTGGAACTGGCTGACCCTGGTGGTCCTGCCGATCTCGGTCATGCTGGCGGCGGCGTGGCATGGCGCCGGACGCGAGCTGCGACGGATCCACGTCGTCGGACTGGCATCCGTCGCCGTCGGATTGACCGTGACCGTGATCGGGGGGTACGCCGGTCACTGGGCGTGGACGGGCTATCCCGGCAACACGCTGTGGGACTGGCTCCTGTTGCTCCTCGCGCCGGTCGCGCTCAACACGATTGCCGTGCCCCTGATCAGGCTCGTATCCGGCGATGTCGAGGCGCGCGCTGCAGCGGAGGAGCGACGCGCGCAACGGGAGAAGGCCCTGAGCGCGGCCAGGGGCCGGGCCGGGATCATCGCATGAACTAGAGGACCGCCCGAATGAGCTCAGAGGGCGTCATCGGTGAGGCTGCCGTACCCACGGCTCGGGACCGTTCGCTTCTCAGGTCTGAGGGTGAGCGGTCGAGTGCCCGCTGCTCGCGACCCGCGCCGGCAGCACGCAACCGCCCCGCCGCCGGCGCGCGATCACTGATCCGCGCCGTCGAGCGGCAGGCACACGTCGCAGAAGTCGCGCCCGAGTGCCGTCAGGCGGAGGCTGCGGTGGACTGTCCGTGAGCGCGGTGTCGCCTTCAACGGTCCGAGCACCTCGGGCTGGGCCTCCAGTACCTGGTAGAGCGCCGGGCCGCCGAGGGGTTGGTCGGACAGGACGGCGAGTCCGAGGCGCACGAGGTTGTCGACGTACACGGGCACGCGGTCGCGCCGGCCGAGCCCCGCCTGGGCGCCGAGCATGTTCAGCCCGCGGGCGATCAGCTGCGAGCCGCGGCCGATCAGGTTCGCCGCACGGATGTCGACGACGGGCTGTGGCCCTGCGATGGCGAGCAGGCGCAGGATGCGTGCCTCGTCCGGCGCCAGCTCGGTCAGGATCCGCGGGTACGCGGGGTGGGTCTCTGCGTCGTCGCCCTGCTCGACGTCAGCCGCCCGTCGCAGCAGCTCCGCACCGTGCGCGCGAAGCTCGAGCGCGGGCCGTCGTTCGCCCGGGCGCCGCAACGTCGACCCGGCGAGCAGGGTCAGCTCGCGAACGCGGTCGTCGAGCTCGACGATCCCGAGGAACTCGCGCGCGTAGGCGCGAACGCCGCGCGCGAGATCCGCATACAGCTCGCCGGCTGCGTCGGGGTCCGCGGCGGCGCGCGCGAGTCGTCCGCTGGTCCTCAGCGACGCGCCGACGCCCCACGCGGCGAGCCGCAGCCAGGTCGTCGCGACCAGCTGGGCGAGCTCGCCGAGCGGATCGGCGCCCGGGTCCTCGTCAGGCGGGCGGCCGTAGTCCGTGCGTAGCACCGTCATCTCCGCACCACGGTCATGCCGAGAAGATCAGGTAGTGGAGCAGCCCGCCGAGCAGGCCCAGCACGGCGCCGTGCAGCAGCAGCAGCCACTCGTCCTCGCGCGTCGCCGTGCGCAGCATCTCGGCGAAGTCGGCTGGCGCCATCTGTCGCATTCGCTCGCCGATCAGCTTACGGATGCGCGCGCTCTGTGCCCGGTTGAAGGCCGGATCGGCCAGCGGCCGCATGATCGTCTGCACCGGGTCGGCGGCGAACGAGCGGCGGATCGCCTCGTACTCCCGCGAGCCGAGTGCGACCCGGACGGCCCCTCGCGCGCGCCCCAGGGCGCCGTCGATCGCCGGTGCCAGCGCCGACTCGATCAGCGCCCGCGTGCGGTCGGCCTGCGGCCCGTGCAGCAGCTCGTCGCCGAGGTTGGCGACGGTCACGATCTCGTCGGCGACGATCTGCGCGTACACGCCGGCCACCTCGGGCTGGCGGCGGATGAACAGCCCGCGCCAGCGCAGCGGCCCCCAGCTGCGCCACTCCGCCGGCTCGTAGATCATCCACAGCGCCACCCAGTTGGTCGTGTACCCGACGAGCACCCCGAGGATCGGCAGCAGCCACCAGACCGTGACGAAGTGCGTCACCGCCGCGACCGGGATCCCGAGCGCGAACCCGAACGCGAACCCGAAGTTCTGGATGAACCTCAGCTCGCGCCGCCCCATGTCGAGGAACACGCGGTTGGCCAGCTCCGGATCGAACCGGCGGATCACCATCAGCTTGATGTCGACCAGCCGGTCGATGTGCAGCGCGATCCGGCCGGTCAGCGCGCGGACGACCTCGGGCAGCTGGCGTTCCACCCGCTGGCGCGCGAGCTCGCGCACCTCCTCGGGCAGCTCGCTCCACAGCCGCACCTGCTCGCGGTCCATCACCCGGTCGACGATTGCGCCGGCCTGGCCGCGCAGGCTCTCGAGGATCTGCTCGGCGATCCGTTCCGGGTCGAGCTGCTCGAAGAACTCGCCCGCGGTGCCGAGCTTGGCGATCCCGACGTCGACCGCGAGGCTGCCCATCTTCGCCGCCCGCGACGGCACGATCCCCTGCCAGCCGATGCCGCCGAGCATCACCCCCGGGATCTGCTGCACCCGGTAGGGGAGACGGCCCGCGATCCGGTCGAGCCACGCCACTCGCACGCCCCGGAAGTGCACCGGATAGAACAGCATCAGCACGCCCGTCCAGTTGGTGACGTAGCCGATCACGCCGGTGACGACGGGAACCGTCACGAGCGCGAGCGTGCTGTGGCTCATCGGGTCATCACTCGTGAACCGTAGTCGGCCCAGCCCGGCCCGGCTCGGCCCGCACCTGCGCGGGGCCAGAACGTCGCAACCCTCCCGCGCCACAGCAGGCGGTGTGCCTTCCGCGCCCTCCCAGGGCACCTTTTGACACAACCCCCTGGTCCACTGGAGGGGCTTGCGACATTTCGGCCCCCTCCGCGCGCGTCGCGCGGGCACTGCCGTTGGCACCTTCGACCGACGCCCGGTCGAGCGAGCGGTCAGCCTCAAGGCGGCGTGCCCGCCCGCCGTTCTGGGTCGACGCCTCTCACGGCGCCCCGCCCCCGGTCGGCACCACCCTCGACACCGCCTTCGAAGCGGCGCAGCGCTCGCCGGCGACGCGGCTGCCACAAGCTGTCACCGGCTCGCGGCGGGCGACGCCCGGCGAGGAGGTCGCTGCCGGCGTCACGTTCGGCGGCGGCGACGACCAGAACCGGGCGTTCGTCGAGCTGACGGTCGAGCCGAGCGGGATCCGCGGCTCCCACACCGCGGTCGACGAGAGCGCCGCGGCGGCCGACACGTTCACGCTCGCATGACCCGCCCGTTACGCTCCCGCGGTGCCCTACATCGCGCTGATCACAGGAGCCTCGAGCGGCCTCGGCGAGGCGACCGCGCGCCGGCTCGCCCGCGAGCCCGGGGTCCGGCTCGTGCTCGTCGCCCGCCGCAAGGCCAGACTCGACGCCCTTGCGAACGAGCTCGGCGGCGGCGACTCGCTGGTGCTCGCCGAGGACCTCACCGACCCGGCGGCGGCCGAGCGGATCGCGCAGGCGATCGAGCGCGAGTGCGGCGCGCTGCACCTGCTCGTCAACAACGCCGGGGCCGGCGGCAGGCGCAGCGGCTTCGCGGACGGTGGCTGGGCGGAGATCGACCAATGCATGCGGATCAACTTCGAGGCGCCCGTGCGGCTGATCGAGGCGCTCCTGCCGCTGCTGCGGCGCACCGCCGCGAGCCCGCCGCCACCCGCCGGCCCTCGCGGACTCAAACAGCCTGTCTCGATCGTCAACGTCGCCAGCACCGCCGGCCGCGTCAACCGCCCCCGCGTCGGCGCGTACTCGGCCAGCAAGTTCGCGATCGCGGGCTGGACCGACGCCCTGCACCTCGAGGAGCGCCCCAACGGCATCCACGTCGGCCTCGTGCTCCCCGGGTTCATCCCGACCGAGGGGTTCCCGCAGACGCCGCTCGTGCGCCACCCGCTAGGCCGCCACATCCTCGGAACGCCCGAGCAGGCGGCCGAGGCGATCCTCGACGCCGGCCCCGGCGGCCACGCCGAGCGCTACGTGCCGCGCTACTACTGGCTGGCGGCGATGGCCCGGATCGTGTTCCCGGCATTCGTTCGCCGCGTGCTCTCCTGACGCACCCGCCCAGGGCGTAAGCTACGGCCCTGTAACCACGTCGAACCAGGAGGCCGCGATGGACGCTCAAGTCCGCCGCGTGGCGGTGCTCGGCGGGACCCGGATTCCGTTCGCAAGGCAGAACGGCGCGTACGCGCGCGCGTCGAACCAGGACATGCTGACCGCGACGCTCGACGCGCTCGTCGAGCGCTTCGACCTCGCCGGCGAGACGGTCGGCGAGGTCGCCGCCGGCGCGGTGCTCAAGCACAGTCGCGATTTCAACCTCACCCGTGAGGCGGTGCTCGGCTCGCGGCTCGATCCGCACACGCCCGCCTACGACGTCCAGCAGGCGTGCGGGACCGGGCTCGAGGCGGCGATCCTGATCGCCAACAAGATCGCCCTGCACCAGATCGACGCGGGGATCGCCGGCGGCGTCGACACGACCAGCGACGCCCCGATCGCCGTCAACGAGGACCTCCGGCAGATCCTGCTCGACTTCAGTCGCGCCAGGACGAACCAGCACAGGCTCCAGACGCTGCTGCGACTGCGCCCGCCGCACGTGGTGCCCGAGCTGCCGCGCAACAAGGAGCCGCGTACGGGCTTGTCGATGGGCGAGCACGCGGCGATCACCGCCGCCGAGTGGGGGATCGCCCGCGCCGAGCAGGACCAGCTTGCGCTCGCCAGCCACCGAAACCTCGCCGCCGCCTATGAGCGCGGCTTCATGGACGGGCTCGTCGCCCCCTACCTGGGACTCGAGCGCGACCAGAACCTCCGTCCCGACACGAGCGCCGCCAAGCTGGCGAAGCTGAAGCCGGCCTTCGGCGGCCCCGACGGGACGATGACCGCAGGCAACTCGACGCCGCTGTCCGACGGCGCCGCGCTCACGCTGCTCGCGAGCGAGGACTGGGCGCGCGCCCGCGAGCTGCCGGTGCTCGCCTACCTGACCGCGTCGCAGACCGCCGCGGTCGACCACGTCCACCGGCGCGAGGGCCTGCTGATGGCGCCGACCTACGCGATGGCGCGGATGCTCGCCCGCGCCGGGCGCACGCTTCAGGACTTCGACTACTACGAGATCCACGAGGCGTTCGCCTCGCAGGTCCTGTGCACGCTGAAGGCGTGGGCGGACCCGGCCTACTGCGCCGAGCGGCTCGGGCTCGAGCAGCCGCTGGGGGAGATCGACCCGGCCAAGCTCAACGTGAACGGCGGCTCGCTGGCCGCCGGCCACCCGTTCGGCGCGACCGGCGGACGGATTCTCGCGTCGCTCGCCAAGGCTCTGCACGAGCGCGGCGCCGGCCGCGGTGTGATCTCGATCTGCGCCGCCGGCGGCCTCGGCGTGACCGCGATCCTGGAGGCCCCCATCGATGAGTGACACGTACGCCAACCTCGTCAACACTCCGGTCGGCAAGCTGGTGGCCCGCCGCGTCGGCCTGCCGCTGCCGCCGCGACTCGAGCGCCACCAGCCCGCTCTGCCGGTGATCGACGGCCCGGTGCTGGTCGGGGGCGCGGCCAACGGGTCGCTCGCCGGCACACTGGACCGGATCGGCGCCCAGACCGTCGCCGCCGCGTCGGCTCAGCCGACGTTCAAGGCGCTCGTCTACGACGCCAGTGCGATCAGCGAGAGCGAGCAGCTCGTGGACGTCTACGAGTTCTTCCACGCCGCGATCCGCCGCGTGCGGCGCAGCGGCCGGATCGTCGTGCTGGCAACCCCGCCCGCGAGCATCCGGGATCCCCGCAAGGCGCTCGCCCAGCGCGCGCTCGAGGGGTTCGTGCGCTCGCTCGCAAAGGAGCTGCGCGACGGCGCGACCGCCCAGCTCGTGCAGGTGGCACCGCGCGCGCACACCGCGCTCGAGTCGACGCTGCGGTTCCTGCTTTCGCGCCGCTCCGCGTACGTGTCGGGTCAGGTTATCCGGATCTCGGCGCCGGCCGGGACGGTCCCGGACGTGCCCGATTGGGAGCGGCCGCTGCAGGGGAAGGTCGCGCTCGTGACCGGCGCGGCGCGCGGGATCGGCCGCGCGATCGCCGACGTCCTCGCCCGCGACGGCGCCGACGTGGTCGCGCTCGACGTGCCCGGCCAGGCGAGCGACCTCGCGCTCGACATCACCGCGGACGATGCGCCGCGGCGGCTCGCCGACGAGCTGCTCGCGCGCCACGGCGGGGTCGACGTCGTCGTCCACAACGCCGGCATCACCCGCGACCGGCGGCTCGCCGGAATGACCCGCGAGCAGTGGGAGCAGGTGATCGCGGTCAACCTGACGGCGCCGCAGCGGATCGATCGCGAGCTGTTCGCCCGCGAGGTCGTGCGCACCCCCGGCCGCGTGATCGCCGTCTCGTCGATCAGCGGGATCGCCGGCAACGCCGGCCAGACGAACTACGCCACCTCGAAGGCCGGGGTGATCGGACTGGTCGACGCGTTCGCGCCGGCGCTGTTCAAGTCGGGGCACACGCTCAACGCGGTCGCGCCCGGGTTCATCGAGACGCAGATGACCGCGGCGATGCCGATCGCGCTGCGCGAGGTCGGGCGCCGGCTCAACAGCCTCTCGCAGGGCGGGCTGCCGGTCGACGTGGCGGAGACGGTCGCGTGGCTCGCGAGCCCCGGCTCGGCCGGCGTCAACGGCAACGTCGTGCGCGTCTGCGGTCAGAGCCTCGTGGGCGCGTGAGCGAGCGCGCGCCGAGCTTGAGCGGCCTGTACGCCCGCGCCGCGCTGGGTCTCGTCCCAGGTGCCACGTGGCTGCGGGGTGCCGGCGGCCGG
>DAHUYL010000025.1 GCA_027315255.1 Solirubrobacterales bacterium
GCGGCCGGGCTTCCCGACGAGGAGACCGAGCACCTGGCGGGCGTGATCCGCGCGATCCCCGAGCACACGGGCGCGCTGACGATCCTCGTCGACCACGACATGAGCCTCGTGTCCGGCTGCTGCCAGACGACGGCGGTCCTCGACTTCGGCAGGCTGCTCGCCGCCGGTCCGACGTCCGAGATCCTGCGCGACGAGCGCGTGATCGCCGCGTACCTCGGCACCGAAGAGGTGGCCGTATGACCGCGGACGCCAGCGGGGCCGGCGCCGGGGCCGGGGGTCACCTCGGGATCAGCGGCGTGACGGTCGCCCGCGGCGGGCGACCGGTCGTCCGCAACTTCTCGATCGACATCCCCGCCGGCGAGGTGACCGCGCTGCTCGGCCCGAACGGTGCGGGCAAGTCGAGCCTCGTGCTGGCGATCGGCGGCGTCTTGAAGCCCACTTCGGGCTCGATCAGGCTGGACGGCACCGAGCTCGCCGGAAAGCGCCCCGAGAAGATCCGCGCCGCCGGGATCGCGATCGTCCCCGAGGGTCGGCGCCTGCTCCGGCAGCTGACCGTCGAGGACAACCTGCGGGTGGCGACCTACACGCTCCCGCGTGCCGAGGCCGAGGCCGGTCGCAAGCGGGCGCTCGAGCTGTTCCCCGAGCTCCAGAAGCGGCTCACCGCACCCGCCAGCGCCCTCTCCGGCGGCGAGCAGCAGATGGTCGTGCTCGCCCAGGCACTCGTCTCCGAGCCGCGCTACATCGTGATCGACGAGCTGTCGCTCGGGCTGGCGCCGGTCGTCGTCAACCGGCTGATCCCGACGATCCGCCGGGTCGCCGAGTCCGGCATCGGGGTGCTCCTGATCGAACAGTTCGTGACGGTCGCGCTCGGACTCGCCAACGGCGCATCGATCATCGAGGCTGGCCGCCTGCAGTACTCCGGCAGCGCGCGGGAGCTGCGCGAGAAACCCGACCTGCTCCACTCCGCCTACCTGCTGCGCGGCTCCGAAGCCGATGCGAGCGAGGTGCTGGAGTCGATCGAACCAGCCGCCGAGCGCTGATGGCCGGCGGACTGCTGCACGTGCTCGTGCTGAGCGACGACATCGACGCGACGCGCGACTTCTACCGGGAGCTCGCCGGGCTCGATCCGGGGCCGCGCCCGCCGCTCGAGTTCCCCGGGCACTGGCTGTACGCGGGCGATCTCGCATGCATGCACGTCGCCGACCGCGCCGCCTACCGAGCCCACGCCTCGACGATCGGGCTCGACGTGGCCGCCGACGCCGGCGCCCCCCACGCGGGCGGCGTCGACCACGTCTCGTTCGCCGGCGGCGACTACGAGGCCGCGCTCGCCGCGCTCGCCGACCGCGGCCTCGAACCTGTGGTCAATCGGGTGCCCGGCGGACCGCGCCAGCTGTTCTTCGACGATCCCAACGGCGTCCGCGTGGAGCTGAGCTTCCCGGCACGCGAGGACGGAGCCACCGATGCCTGACTCGAGCCCCGCCGGCCGGCGGACAAGCCCGCCGTTCCGTGCCGACCACGTCGGCAGCCTGCTGCGCCCGCCGGCGCTGATGCGCGCCCGCGAGGAGCACGCCGCCGGCAGGATCGACGCCGCCGCGCTGCGCGCCGTCGAGGATCAGGCGATCCGCGACGCCGTCGCGATGCAGCGCGACGTCGGCCTGCAGTCGGCGACCGACGGCGAGCTGCGCCGCGGCTCCTGGCACATGGACTTCATCTACCGGCTCGGCGGCGTGGAGAAGGTGGCCAGCGAGCTGAAGGTCCGCTTCCACAGCGCCGACGGCGACGTCGAGTTCACGCCCGCCGCGATCAGGGTGACCGGCAGGCTCCATCTCGACGAGCCGATCTTCGCCGAGGATTTCGAGTTCCTCCAGGGCGCGGTCCGCGACAGCGGCCCGGCCGCCGGCGGCGGCGGGGGGGCGCTGACCCCGAAGCTGACGATCCCGTCGCCCAGCATGGTCCACTACCGGGGCGGCGCAGCCGCGATCGACGAGGCCGCCTACACCGACCTCGAGCAGTTCTGGAGCGACCTCGGCGCCGCCTATCACGACGAGCTCCGCGCGCTCGCGCAGCGCGGCTGCACGTACCTGCAGCTCGACGACACGAGCTTCGCCTACCTCAACGACCCGGCCCAGCGTCAGGCGATCGCCGAGCGCGGCGAGGACGCCGAGCATCTGCACGAGACCTACATCCGCACCGTCAACCTGGCGCTGCGCGACCGCCCCGCCGGGCTGACGGTCACCACCCACATGTGCCGCGGCAACTTCCGCTCCTCGTGGGTCGCGGAGGGCGGCTACGACTACGTCGCAGAGGCGGTGTTCGGCGACCTCGACGTCGACGGCTTCTTCCTCGAGTACGACGATGCGCGCTCTGGTGGGTTCGAGCCGCTGCGGTTCGTCCCCTCCCACAAGCTGGTCGTGCTCGGCCTGGTGACGACCAAGCGCGGCGAGCTCGAGCGCAAGGACGAGCTCAAGCGGCGGATCGAGGAGGCGTCGCGCTACATCTCGATCGAGCAGCTGTGCCTGTCACCGCAGTGTGGCTTCTCCTCGACGGTCGACGGCAACGCGCTGAGCTACGACGAGCAGGTCGCCAAGCTCGAGCTGGTCGTCGAGACGGCGGCCGAGGTGTGGGGCTGATGCGGGCCGCGGAGATCTCGGGCTGATGCGCGCCGCGGTCACCAGCGGCGTCGAGGCGATCGCCGTCGTCGACCGCGACGAGGCGGCCGGTCCCGGCCCCGGCGAGGTCGTGGTCGCCCCCGAGGCGGTCGGGATCTGCGGCTCCGACTACCACTTCTTCCTCGGCGAGCTGTCAGACGCCGCCGGCGGCTCGCAGTTCCCGCGCATCCAGGGGCACGAGGTCGGGGCCAGGATCGTGGCGGTCGGACCCGGCTGCCGCGAGCAGCTGCAGCCCGGCGTCCGCGTGGCGATCTGGCCGCTGCAGGCGTGCGGCGACTGCTATCCGTGCTCGGTCGGGCGGCCGAACACGTGCGACAACTTCCGCCTGATCGGGATCCACGAGGACGGCGGGCTGCAGCAGCGCCTCGTCACCGGCCAGGACCAGGTGTTCCCGATCGACGTCGAGCAGCCGGCGGTGGCGGCGCTGGTCGAGCCGCTCTCGATCGCGGTCCGCGCGGTCGTCCGCGCGCGGCTGGAGGAGGGCGAACGGGCGGTGATCTTCGGCGCCGGCCCGATCGGCCAGTGCATCGCGCTGGCCGCGATCGACCTCGGCGCCGACGTGCTGCTCGTCGACCCGCAGGAGCGCCGGCTCGAGCTCGCGCGCGAGCTCGGCGTCGCCGAGACCGTGCCATGGACCGACGCCGGCACCGTCATCGAAGCCGTGCGCGCGTGGTCTGGACCGAGTGGACCGCCGGTCGGCTTCGACGCGACCGGCGCGCCGGCCGCCGTCCGGGCGATGGTCGACGTGCTCGCCTCCGCCGGCCGCGCCGTCCAGGTCGGGATGTCAGGCCACGAGGTGGCGCTGCGGATCGGCAGCCTCACGGAGAAGGAGCTGGACCTGCTCGGCGTCAGCTGCTGCGACCACGCCGAGTTCGGCCGCGCGACCCGCCTGGCGGAACGGCGCGCCGCGCAGCTGCAGAGGCTGGTCAGCCACGAGTTTCCGCTCGAGCGGGCGCCCGAGGCGATCCGCTTCGCGATCGACAACCCGACCGAGGTTATGAAGGTGGTGATCGTCGGTGAGTGAGGAGCTCGTCTACGACTACGTGATCGTCGGCGCCGGCTCGGCCGGCTGCGTGCTGGCGGCGCGGCTGAGCGAGGACCCGGAAGCAAAGGTCGCGCTGCTGGAGGCAGGCGGCCCCGACGACCGGCCGCAGGTCAGGATGCCCGCGGCGTTCCCGTTGCTGTTCAAGTCGGACTCCGACTGGGATCTGCTCGGCGAGCCCGAGCCGGGGCTCGGCGGGCGGCGGCTGTACCTCCCGCGCGGGCGGATGCTCGGCGGCTGCAGCTCGATCAACGCGATGATCTACGTCCGCGGCAACCGCGCCGACTACGACGGTTGGGCGGCCGGCGGCGCCGACGGCTGGAGCTACGACGAGGTCCTCCCGTACTTCAAGCGCTCCGAGGACAACGAGCGCGGCGCCGACGAGTACCACGGCGCCGGCGGCCCGATGAAGGTGTCCGACAGCCGCTCGATGAGCCCGCTCGTCGACACGATGCTCGAGGCGGCCCGGGCCGCCGGCCACGAGCACAACCCGGACTTCAACGGCGCCCGCCAGGAGGGGGTCGGCCGCTTCCAGATGACCCAGCGCGGCGGCTTCCGCGAGAGCACCGCCGACGCCTTCCTGCGTCCGGCGCTGGCGCGCACCAACCTCGAGGTGATCCCGCGAGCGCTCGCGCTGCGGATCGAATTCGAGGGCCGCCGTGCGGTCGGCGTCGAGGTCCAGCGCGACGGCCGGATCGAGCGGCTGCGGGCCGGTCGCGAGGTGATCGTCGCCGCCGGCTCCTACCAGTCGCCGGTGCTGCTGATGCTGTCGGGGATCGGTCCCGAGGATCAGCTCGCGCCGTTCGGGATCGAGGTCCGCGAGCCGCTGCCCGTCGGCATGAACCTCCAGGACCACCCGATGTGCAACCTCAACTACCTGACCGACGAGCAGTCGCTGTTCGGCTGCTTCACGCCCGAGAACCTCGAGCTGCTCCAGCGCGAGGGCCGCGGGCCGTTGACGTCGAACATCCCCGAGGCGGCCGGCTTCTTCCGCACCCGACCCGGGCTCGACGCGCCCGACGTCGAGTTCCACTTCGCGCCCGGGCTGTTCATCGACGAGGGGCTGTCCGCCCCGACCGACCACGGAATGGCGTTCGGCCCGGTCGTGGTCAAGCCGTCGAGCCGCGGGCGCGTGATGCTGCGCGGACCGATGGCGGATGCGAAGCCGCGGGTCCTGTGCAACTTCCTGACGACCGACGAGGACCGCGCGAGCATGCTCGCGGGACTCCGGATCGCGCTCGAGATCGCCCAGCAGGAGACGCTGGGCAAAGCGATCCGCGCGCCACTGAGCGTGCCCGACTCGGACTCCGACGAGGACCTGCTCGCGTTCGCCCGCCGGGTCACGCAGAGCGTCTACCACCCCACCTCGAGCTGCGCGATCGGCGCGGTCGTCGACGCCGAGCTGCGCGTGCTCGGATTCGAGGGGCTGCGGGTCGTCGACGCCTCGGTGATGCCGACCGTGACCCGCGCCAACACCAACGCCCCGACGATCATGATCGCCGAGCGAGCGGCCGACTTGATCGCCGCCGGCAGCGGCTTGCGTGCCGCTGCCGGCGTGGCATGACGATGGCCGAGCGACTCACGGGCAAGGTCGCGCTGATCTCCGGCGGTGCCGGCTCGATCGGGCTGGCGAGCGCGCGGGCGATGGTCGCGGAGGGCGCACGGGTGATGCTCCTCGACCTCGACGCAGGTGCATTGGAGCGGGCGGCCGCAACCGTCGGCGCTCCAGATCCCGACGCGGTGGCCCACCAGGTCTGCGATGTGACGGACGAGGAGCAGGTGGCGTCGGCGGTCCGTGCGACGGTCGAGCGCTTCGGCCGGCTCGACGTCGCGTTCGCCAACGCCGGCATCGCCGGCGTGATCGCACCGGTCGTGGAGTACCCGCTCGACGTGTTCGAACGGGTGATGGCGGTCAACGTCACCGGCGCGTTCCTGATCGCCAAGCACGCGCTCGCGGCGATCGCCCCGGGCGGCAGCCTGATCGTCACCTCGAGCACCGTCGGGCTCACCTCCGAGGCCGGGATCGCGGCCTACGCGACCTCCAAGCACGCGCTCGTCGGCCTGATCCGGACCGCCGCCAAGGAGGTCGCCGACCGCGGGATCCGCGTCAACTCGATCCATCCCGGGCCGGTCGACAACGAGTTCCAGCACGCGATCGAGGTGGAGGCGGTCGGCGCCTCGCCCGAGGAGTCGGCGCGCGCGTTCGAGTCGAAGATCCCGCTCGCCCGCCACGCCGCGCCCGAGGAGATCGCGGCGCTCGTCGTGTTCCTGGCAAGCGACGAGTGCCCGTTCATCACGGGCGCGACGCTCGCCGCCGACGGCGGGCTCAGCATCTGAAAGCGCACCGACCTCGATCGACGGGCCATGTCGCGACCTCCAAAGGGAGGGCAGGGGGCCAAAACGTCACCACCCCGCGCGTCCAGCGAGGGGGTTGTGACAAAGGGTGCCTGTGACGGCACGTTCTGCACCAACCCCCCGCTGTCCTAGGGGGCTGGTGACGTTGTGGTCGTTCCAGGTGTCCGATCGTTCGGATCGCGTAGGGTCGCTGTGCGCGATCACTCGCCGGCATCGACGGGACGGAGGGCTTTCAGATGTCGGGTTACGCAGGAGTCGCGGTATCCCCGCGGGGGCTGGTACGTTCCCGGGCCGGGCTCGTGCTGGCGGTATGCGCCAGGGAGCGCGGGGTTGGCACGGGCCGGGCGGCTGCCGATGCAAGCTCAGGGCGTGATCTCGCCGGTGCTGGGTTCGGCGTAGGCAGAGTCTGCGGCGCGCGCGACGGCGGCCGGCTGGCGGCTCGACGGAGGTGGCGTGAGCGGAGCGTTCGACGCTCGCGGCGCGCTTCTCGGCACAGACGGTGCGCGGTTGTGGCTGAGGCTCACGGGAGTCGGGCACGGGGGCGGCGAGGGCCTTGCCGGCCAGAGTGTCGAGTCCGCCCGCGCCAACCGGTGCCTTGACGGTGACGCTCGCGCTCGGTGGCGGAGCGCGCGCGGCTCGATCGTGGGGATCGTCACAGGATCTGTGTAAGGCACAGCGAATGGAGTACGCATGCCTTCAACACAACAGAAGATCTTCAATGGAGAGGTGCTCGATTCCTCACTGCTCGGCGGAGTCGGGTCGCCGGTAGGCGACTCGAGACCTGCGCTGGGGCGTGGGAGAGCGTTGCGGGGTTTGAGCGAGCAGCAGGTCGAGGAAGCGCTCGGGCACGCGCGGTTGGCTCGCGCCGTGGCGGAGCTGGATGGCGCGCAGCGCGAGGAGCTGCTGGACGGGTTGTTGGAGCAGCTGAGCGGCGAGCGAGGCGAGCTGACTGAGGGCGTCAGCGAGCGGCTGTTGGACGCGCTCAGCGACGGGCACGGCGAGCTGCCTGAGGCGGTCACGGACCGGCTGTTGGGCGCGCTGATCGGTGGGAAGCGCTCAGAGGCGGAGGTGCTCGGGCCTGAGGGCGTGTTGGGCGGGTTGACGCGCCGGCTGATCGAGCGGGTGCTCGCCGAGGAGCTCTCCGAGCATCTCGGGTATCCGGCCGGGCAGGCGCCACCCGGCGGCGCGGGGAACTCGCGCAACGGCGGCACGCCGAAGACGGTGCTGACCGGGAACGGCCCGGTCCGGATCGAGACCCCGCGCGACCGCAAGAGCCGGTTTGAGCCCGAGTTGGTGCGCAAGGGTCAGCGGCGCCTTGCCGGCCTGGACGAGAGGATCGTCGCGCTGTACGCCGGCGGGATGACCACCCGCGACATCGAGACCTACATCGGCGAGATGTACGGGCCCGGGGTGAGCCGCGAGACCGTCAGCCGCGTCACCGCCGGCGTGCTGCAGGACGCCAAAGCCTGGCAAACACGGCCGTTGGAGCAGATCTACCCGATCCTCTACCTCGACGCGCTGATCATCAAGATCCGCGACGCCAACGCGGTCCGGAACTTCGCCTGCTATCTCGCGATCGGCGTTAATTTGGAGGGCGAGCGCGACGTGCTCGGGATCTGGTTTCAGAAGACGGAGGGCGCGAAGTTCTGGATGAGCGTGCTCACCGACCTTCGGACCCGCGGCGTCCAGGACGTCTTGGTGTGCTGCGTCGACGGGCTGACCGGCTTCCCGGACGCGATCGAGGCAGTCTTCCCGAAGACGTGGGTGCAGACCTGCCTGGTGCACGCCGTCCGCGCCGCGCTGCGGTTCGTGCCCTACAGGGACAAGCGCGCGGTCGCCGGCGACCTGAAGAGGATCTACACCGCGGTCGACCGGGAGCACGCCGAGACCGAGCTGGAACGCTTCGCCGAGAAATGGGACGCCAAATACCCGATGATCTCCGCCAGCTGGATCGAGAACTGGGAGCGGATCGTCCCGTTCCTGGCGTTCCCACCCGACGTCCGCCGCGCGGTGTACACCACGAACACGATCGAAGCGCTCAACCGTCAGATCCGCAAGACCATCAAGACGCGCGGAAGCTTCCCCGACGAGGACTCCGCCCGCAAACTGCTGTATCTCGCGATCACCCGCGCGCAACGCAAATGGCGGCACACCTATAACCCGGGTTCCGCAGCTAATTTGACGTGATATGTAGCGAAAAGCGGCTTGGAGCAGGGCTTTTGTGTGACCGAACGGGTGTTCGGCGTGTATCTAGGCGGGAGGGTCGCGGTTCGGCGGGTTCAGGCGGCCGACTCGGCCGG
>DAHUYL010000033.1 GCA_027315255.1 Solirubrobacterales bacterium
CAACCGCGCCAGCACCGGCCCCGCGACCACACCGCGCGCAGCCACGCCGCCATACGCAGCGGATCTGCACCACCCCAACCGCAAGCCTCGGTGCTGTCGACGTTATGCGGTTTCCGGGGCGACGACACCACGTCCCGGATCGGGACTCAACCAGAGGTGGGTGGAGGCGCCGCGAAGCTTCATCTCGCTCGGCCGCCTCTGCGTCGCGTCGCGGGTGTGGCGCTTGTGGCGATGGGGATGGCCGGCTGGACGGGCGTCGCCGCCGCTTCGACCCGGCCAGCCACCAGCATCGATCCGACCGCCGATCTGAAGGACATCGACGACCACAGCGTCGCGGTCACGACTGCGTGGAGCGTCACGATCACGGCGCCGGCGGCGAGCAGACACACGCGAACCCAGCAGCGGGCTAGTGCGTCGCGGGATGCCCGCCCCGTCCGGCCTGATTCTCGAAGAAGGCCGTGACCGACGCCGGGTCGGCCGGTTCGAGGAGCGACTCACGGATCGCCTCATCGAGGTCGGGAAAGCCGCTCGCACGGAGCTCTTCGACAGCCGCCCCGATGTCGTACCGGGTCTCGCGCAGCTGGGGCACTTGGTCGCTCACGAGCATCCAGAACGCCGCCGGGCGTCCCTCGTATGGGAGACCGACGCTGCCGGCATTCGCAACGGCGCGGCCGTCCGGCAGGCTTGCGACGAACTGCTGATGCGTGTGGGCACCGACGATCAGCGCGGCGCAGGTCTCAGCGATCGCCGCAGCGAGCACGTCGGGCCGCGTACCACGAGTCAGGATCTCGTCATCGGCCCGCGGACTGCCGTGACAGAAGCAGGTGCCGTCGAGCTCCAGCGCGATCGGCCATGACGCCATCCGGTCGCGCCAGCGGCGGTCGATCCGCTGCGCGCTCCACGGCGCCCAGTCGCTGGTGGGCTGCGGTGGCTCGATGCCGTCGAACCGATCGACCGTCTCGCGCTCCCCATTGCCTCGCACCCAGTGGAGGGGCTCGTGCCGGGCCCACAGCAGCTCGAGCGACTCCTGAACCAGCGGGCCGGCGGCGGTGTCGCCGCCGACCACGATCGCGTCGACGCGCAGTGAGTCGAGTTCGGCGAGCACTGCGCGCAGGGCCGGCAGGTTCCCGTGGACGTCCGCGACGACGGCGATCCTCATCGGAGGAAGCGATCGGCAGCTCGTCGACCGCCGCCCGTCACCCGACCGGCTCTACCCCCGCCGGCGCCGCGGCCTCCGGCTCGGCCGGGACCGGCGATCGCCCGGCCCCCCGGACGGCTCCGTTCCCGTTCTTCGCCTTCGTCTCGTCCCCGATCAACTCCGCCATCCGAGCGTCGTACGCGGCCCGCGCGACCGCGTCGGGCGACGCGAGTGCCCGGCTGGCGCCGAGGAGTCGCGCCAGCGCGTCCACGACCGGGCGCGGAAGCAGCACGGTCGAGCGGATCACGTGCTTCATCAGCCGCGGGACGTACACCTCGAAGCGGCCTGTCTGAAGCGCCTCGACGATCGCCCTCGCGACGTCCTCCGGCTCGGGGGTCCGGATGCCGCGCAGCTGCTTCGCGCCCGAGTAGAGCTCGGTGTTGACCCCGACCGGCATCACCAACGTCAGCTCGACGCCGGAGCCGGCGAGCTCCTGCCGCAGCGACTCGGTCAGACCCACGACCGCGTGCTTGGTGGCGGCGTAGGTCACGCCGTTGGCGGCCGGACCCTTCCCTGCAATCGATGCGATGTTGACGAGGTGCCCTCGACCACGGCGCAGGAACCGATCGAGCGCCAGCTTGGAGCCGAGGATCACACCGTGCAGGTTGATGTCGACGAGCCGCGTCGCGGTCGCGTCGCTCTCCTTCACGAACGGTCCGATCGGCATGATCCCGGCGTTGTTGACGAGCGCGTCGAGCGGGCCGAGGCGGTCCTCGACCTCGTTCAGGAACGCCTCGAAGCTCGCCCGCTCGGTGACATCGAGCGGCAGGCCCACCGTGCCGGCGCCGAGCTCGGCCGCGGTCGCTTCGACCAGCGGCCGGTCGATGTCCCCGATCGCGACCCGTGCTCCTTCGGCGATCAGCGCCGCGGCCGTCGCGCGGCCGATGCCACGCGCCCCGCCGGTGATCGCGACAACGCTTCCTGCAAGTGATCTGGCTGTCTTGGCCATGCCGTCCTCCTTGTTCGGTCCCATCGCGACGGACCGCGCGGGTGCCTGGACAAGACGTTAGCGACACGCCCGTAGGAAGCTGCGGGACCACCTCGTCTCGAGGACTGTGTCGGCGCCGGCGGGGCCTCGCCCCGCTCGCGGCGCCGTCAGGAGCCCAGCGTGGTCGTGACGGTCGAGCCCGCGGGCGGCGCCGTTGGCGTCGACGTCGGCGTGCTCACGCTCGGCGAACTCGAGGTGCTGGTCGGGGTGCTGGTCGGGGTGCTGGGAGACGTGCTTGCCGCAGCGGTGCTCGGGGTCGCAGGCGCGGTGCTCGGTCCACCGGGGCCGGGTCCGCTCGGGGCGCCGCTGCCCTGTCCGTCGGGTCCGCCGGGGCCGGGTCCGCTCGGAGCACCGCTCGTCGACATCGCCGGCGAAGCGCCCGGCGCCGATCCCGCATCCCCCTGCGTTGGGTTCGAGCCAGCGCCCGGTTGCCCGCTGCCGGCACCGGAAGGCTCGGCGCCTGAGGTGGACGCCGTGCTCGTGGCAGTCGTGTCACCGGCGCTCCCGGTGCCGGAAGCCGGCCCCGGCGAGGGCGGGCCGCTCGGGGCTGGCGTCGATCCGGAGCCGGATCCGGTGGAACCGTCGCTCGTCGGCGTACCGCTGCTGTAGCGGCCGCCCCAGTCGCTCGGACTGCTCGTGCCTGGCTCGCCGGCGCTCGCCACGCCGGTGCTGGTCGTGGGCGGCGACGCCTCGTGGTGGACCGGGCGACCCTGGCCGGATCCGTCTCCCTCACCGCCGCCGCTCCCGTTATAGCCGCTCGAATCACCAGACCCGGAACCCGAGCCGGACCCGGAACCCGAGCCGGTGCCGGAACCGACCGTCGGATCGGTGGTCGTCGGCGGAGGCGACGTGGACACCGGAGCGGGAGTCGACGAAGTCGTGGTGGACGAGGGCGCGACGACGGTCGGGGGCGGGGCGACCGGCGCCTGGGCCGCAGGCGCCGGAGTCTGAACAGGCGCGGCTTGCGGAGGCGTGGTCGGTGGGGCCGTAGCCTTGGAAGGCGGGGCCACGGGAGCCTGAACGGTCGGCGCAAGCTTCCTGACCGCCTTCGCGTGAGACCTGGAAGTGGCCGGCATTCCCGCGAGGCGACGGGGATCGGCCAGCTGGCGAACGCGGAGATGACGGTGGCGCTCGACTGGCTGTAGCGCAGCGGCCAGCCGCGTGCCGTGCCACTCACGCATGCGATCGCGGGCGATCAGTTCGAACGGCACCGGTGCGCCTGACGCACTCTGGTGGACGGGCGCCGCCGACAGGTACGGCCTCGTGGCCGTCACGGCCGGGCCGGTTGGGAGCGCCGCGTGCGCGGAGGGAGCGGAACGGTGCGGGCGTCGCAGGTGCGCCGCAGGCGTGGCGCGATCAACCGTCCGAGCAGCCGAACCGAACGGATGCTCGACGGCCCGCAGCAGAGACTGGAACCTGAGGCTTCCGACCGCGACTGCGAACGTCCCAGCCGTGCTGAGGCTGGCGACGAAGGCGGCGATCAGGCCCGTCACGACCCCGCCCTTGAGGGCGGCGGAGGCGATCACGGTCCCGCCCACCGCCGCGGAGGAGACGGTCGCGCCGCCGCCGGAGAAGATCGCCTGCTTCAGGGCGATGCCGGGGGCGACCGGCAGCAGGACCGAGAACTGCTTGCGCTGGTGCGCGACCTGCTCGCGGAACGCCTGGCAGCCGTCGCACTCGCGCAGGTGGCGGCGCAGGTTCGCTCGGCGCAGCGAGGCGCCGCGACCGTTGGCCAGCTGCTCGCGGATCTCGGCGCAGGCGGTGTCTCGGGCGGTGCGGCTCGCGAGCAGCGACTCGCGCGCCTGGAAGACGAGCGCCTTCACCTTCTCGCGCGGGACGCCGAGCACGTCGGCGATGTCGGCATGCGACAGCGCGTCCAGCTCGGCGAGCACCAGCGCCGCGCGCTGATCCTCGGGCAGGAGACGCATGTCGCTGACGAGGTCACGCAGATCCTGACGGAGCTGCACCTGGGAAGCGAGACCCTCTGTGACCGTCTCCTCGAGCGTTGCGGACGGATGCTCGCGCCGCCCCCGCAGGATCGTGTAGCAGCGGTTGCGCGCGATCGTGAACAGCCACGCCCGCAGGTGAATCGGCTTGTCGGAGGCGAGCAGATCGCTGTACGCCGCCATGAACGTGTGCTGGACCGCATCCTCTGCCTCGTCGGCGTCGCCGAGCATGTTCCGGCAGAACGACAGGATGCCCCGGTGGTGGCGGTCGTAGACCGCCTCGAAGGCCCCGCCACGTCCCTCGCGGACGAGCCCCACCAAGCGTGCGTCGGAGGCAAGTCTCAGGAGTCGCGGCGTCAGCGCCGGCAACCCTCGGGGCGCAACGCGGGGCAACGTCCCCGCTTCCATATCCGTAAGTATCCCGGACCCTGGACGATCCGACAATCGCGCCAGACGGCTTGCGCGACGAAACGGACGGATGTCGTAGACCGGGCGATCAGGCCCCTGGGCGTTACGGCCAGTCAGCGTGGCGGCGGCGGTCCGGCCGGCGAGACGATGTCCCGACCGGTCGGTTCGAGCCGCTCGTCCAGCTCGAGCTGCCAGTAGTAGCGCGTGAACGTGATCCCCGAGCGGAAGTCCCCGACGTGCGGTTCGATCCGCTCGCCCATCGCCATCCGGACGATCAGCTCGGGATACGTATGCCCCGGCCGTGCGGCGTACATGGGCGCGGGGAAGGCCCCGCCGAAGCGGGTGTTGACGTCGGTGATCCCGAGCCCCACCTGCGAATCGCGGAACACCTGGACGGTGCATGGGCCCCGGACCGCGAGCCCCTCGACGACCCGGCGCCCCAGGTCGATCAGCTCCGCGTCCGCAATCACCGTCCCCTTGATCGATTCGCCCCCGCGCGACTCGATCATCGTCCGCGGGATCGCGTTCAGGCAGCGGCCGTCGAGGTCGCTCAGGCAGTCGATCGAGAACTCCGGCCCGTCCATCGCCTTCTGCACCATCACGGGCTCGTCGACGTAATCGACGAAGAACTCGGCCGCCCGGGCGTCCTTGGCGTGCATGATCGAGCGTGCCCCCGAGCCGCGCCGGGGCTTGACGATCACCGGGTAGTACGACACCGGCTCGCCTGGGAGCACGGTCGGCGGCGACGGCAGCCCGAGCCGCTGCAGCAGCAGATGCGCCTCGTACTTGTCGAACGTCGCCCGGGCGGTGTCGGAGCCCGGCACGAGGGCGGGCAGCCGGTCCTGCTCGCGGGCACGAGCGAGGACCTCGATGTCCAGGTCGGTCAGCGGGACGACCGCGCCCACCCGGTGCTCGGCGCACAGCGCCGCCAGCGCCGGGACGTAGTCGGGATCCTCGATTCGCGGCACCGTGGCTCGCACGTCCGCCGCATACTGGGCCGGGGCGAGCGGGTTGGGGTCGGCAGCGACGACGCGCGCGTGCTGGGCGAACGCCGAGACGATGTCGTAGCGCTTGCCGACCCCCGTCAGCAGGATCCCGACATCGTGCTTGACCGGTGCGGCCGCGCTCATGTGGCGCTCGGGGGGATCCAACCACCGGTCTCGCCCTTGTACAGCCCGCGGCCGCCGAGCACCATGGCGACGGTAGCAGCGAGGATCCGCAGGTCGAGCGCGAGCGTGCGGTGCTCGACGTACCACAGGTCGAGCTCGATCCGCTCCGGCCACGGCAGCGACGCCCGGCCGTTGATCTGCGCCCAGCCGGTGATCCCGGGCCGGACCTTCAGGCGTCCGCGCTGGCGCTCGGTGTACTGCTCGACCTGGATCGGGATCGTCGGGCGCGGGCCGACGATCGACATCTCGCCGCGGACGACGTTCCACAGGTTGGGGAGCTCGTCGAGCGAGTAGCGGCGCAGGAACGCCCCGACACGGGTGATCCGGTCGTCGCCCTGCTGGATCGCCAGCCCGGCGCCGATGAACTCCGCGCCGGTGACCATCGTTCGCAGCTTGAAGATCTGGAACGGGGCGCCGTCGCGGCCGATCCGCGTCTGACGGTACAGCGCCGGTCCCCGCGACTCGAGCCGCACGAGGATGCAGAGCGCTGCGACCAGCGGTCCGGTCGCGATCGACGCGGGGACCGCGATCAGCAGATCGAGGGCGCGGCCCGGAAGGCCGCGCCCGTCGGCCCTGGCGCTCACCGGGTACCCTCCGCCGGCTCCCAGCCGGCCTCGGTCCCGTCCGCGAGCCAGTCCCACAAGCCTGCCGCGAGCGCGGCCGTCGTCAGCACGTAGTAGCGCGCCACGAGCAGCGCCCGCCAGCGCACCACCGGGGCCAGTCCGGCCGCGAGCAGGACGGCGAGCTGCGCGACCAGCGCCACCGCATACACGCGGCCGCGCCGCCAGGCGGCGAGGCTCGAGCCCAGGGTCAGCAGGTGCAGGAACGGCGAGGCGTAGCGCAGACCGCGGTGCGAGTAGATCATCAGCGCGTAGAGCGGGTCGTAGCCGCGAGGCGAGAGCAGACCGCCACGCATGACGATCGGCCAGCCGTGGCTCATCATCCGCCGCTTGCGAGCGAACTCGCCCTCGATCGAGGGGACCATCTTCTCGGCCGCGCGCGCATCGGCCGCGTACACGGCGCGCCAGCCCCGCTTGACCATGTTGAACGGAAACGACAGGTCGTGGCCCATGATCGGATCGACCTCGAAGTAGGACTCCCGCCGGGTTGCGTAGATCGCGCCGTTGCCGCCGGTGACCGAGCGCAGGCGCGACTCGAGCGTCCGCAACGCCATCTCGTAGCGCCAGTACACCCCCTCCTGGTTCGTGCCGGCGCCGTCGGCCCCGTCGACGAACCGCAGATCGCCGCACACGTAACCGACGGCCGGATCGGCGAACGGGGCCACGAGGCGGCGCAGCGCGTCGGGATCCCACAGCGCGTTGGCATCGGAGAACGCGACGAGCTGCCCGCGGGCGCTTCGCACGCCCGCGTCCTGGGCGCGGATCTTGCCGCCGCGCGGCAGCTCGAGCACGAGGTCGGCGCCGGCCTCGCGGGCGCGCGCCGCGGTGGCGTCAGGCGAGCCGTCGCAGGCGACGATCAGCTCGAGGCGGTCGGCCGGATAGTCGAGCGCGCGCAGGTTCGCAACCCGGCGCGCGATCACCCCCTCCTCGGCGTACGCGGCGACGATCACCGACACAACCGGCAGCGCGGCACCGTCAGCGGGTGAGGGCAGGACCGGGCCGGTGTGCCGGGAACGCAGCCGATCGAGCGCGGCGAGCAGGACGCCGTAGCCGGCCTGGGTGTAAACGAGCAGGCCTGCCGAGCCCCAGAACGCGAGTTGCCTCGATCTCATGAGCGCAGGATTGTCGCGTACAGCTCGAGCGTCGCCCGCGCCGCGGCGTCCCAGGACCAAGCTCCCGCCGCGGCGGCTCGCGCTGAGGCTTCGAGCCGCCGGCGCTGCTGTTCGTCCGCGAGCAGCTCGCGCAGCACCGCGCCGAGCGCAACCGGGTCTCCCGGTGGGACGAGTCGTGCGGCGCCGGCAGCGGCCACCTCCGCGAGGCCGCCGACGTCCGACACGACGGTCGCCCGTCCGAACGCCAGCGCGGTCGCGAGCACGCCCGAGAAGTCGAACCGCTCGGTGCGCGCGTACGGCAGCACGGCCAGCTCGGCGCGGCGGAACAGCGCGGCCAGCTCGGCGTCGGTGACGAACCGGGCGAGGATCCGGACACCGGGCGGCGCAGCCGCCGCGACAGCGGCCGCGTCGACGCCCAGCGGGCGCCCGACGATCCACAGCTCGGCGTCGCCCGCCAGCTCCGAACTGCGCCAGGCGTCGAGCAGCGTGTCGAGGCCCTTGTACGGGCGCAACAGCCCGAAGCACAGGACCACCGGGAGATCGCGGTCGGGGAGCTCGGGGGGCAGTGGCCCGGCGGGGAGCTCGGCCAGATGGCTGAAGGCGCCGTGCCGGATCACGTGAACCCGGTCCGGATCGAGGCCGAGCCCGTCGAGCAGCAGGCGCCGTCCGTGGTCGGAGTGGACGACGACCGCCTCCATCGCGCGCAGCAGGCGCCGCTGGGCGCGGACCTGCCCCGGGCGCGGCTCGCGCGGGAGCAGGTCGTGCGCGGTCAGCACGAGCGGCCGGGCCGGGAGCAGGTGGCGGTCGATCGCGGGCAGCGCCAGCCACTGGAAGTGCACGACGTCCGCGTCGTGCACGAGGTGGCGCAGCCGCATCATGCCGGCTGGATGCGCCAGCAGCTTGGTGGCCGATCGCAGGCGCGAGCCAGGCGCGCCGGCGGCACGGCGGTAGAACGCCTCGGTCCGCTCGTAGCCGTCGGGCGCCGGGACGGTCGCGTACGCAAAGCTGCTCGTGAACAGCCGCACGCCGGCGCCGGCGCGGGCGAGTGCGGCCGCGAGCGCGTGGTCGTACGGCGGCGTGTAGGCCGCCGCGTCGACGCGGTCGACCCGGATCATCGCGGCTCCCGCAGGAGGTTCGAGCGCCGCAGGCCGACGAGCTCCTCGACCGCGAGGATCGCGTCGATCCCCAAGAACAGCGCCCGCTCCAGCTGTGAGCCTCGCCGGCCGGGAAGCGCACGTGGGTGGGAGTTGTGTCGTCTGGCGGCAGGATTGCCGCCCAAGTCGCCCGGGGG
>DAHUYL010000044.1 GCA_027315255.1 Solirubrobacterales bacterium
CCCTTCGCAGCACGGGCCTGCGCCACCTCGACGGCCACCAGCGATCGCGCCTGCTCGAGCTTCCCCAGCTGCGCGGCGGCGAGCGCCGCGCTCGAGCGCCACGGCCGCACACCCGGGTTGACGACGCCGAGCCCGCCCTCGAGCTCGGCGCCGGCCGCCTCGAAGAAGCTCAGCGCCGCCGCGGGGTCGCCCTCGGCGAGGGCGACGGCACCCTCGTACCAGGACTGCCCGACCTGGGCTCCGGCCGGCGCGCGACGGAGCGCGTCGCGCGCGCCGTCGAGGTCGCCGCGCTCGAGCCGCAGCAGGATCAGCGGCATCGCGCACAGCGCGTCGATCGAGGGCCAGCCGAGCTCGCCCACCGCGAGGATCGCGTCGAGATCCTCGGCCGCGGGGTTCAGGCGTCCGCGGAAGATGCGAGACCAGGCGCGAACCGCGCGGAGGTTGACCTCGGCGAGCGGATCGCCCAGCTCGATCGCCCGCGCCAGTCCCCGGTCGAGCATCTCCTCGGCGAGCTCGGACTCGTCGACGAAGTGCAGCGAGCCGGCCACGTACAGGAGCGGGACGCCGTGGGCCTCGGGATCGATCAGCGGGTCGCCGGCCACGGCGCGCCGGGCGAGCTCGGGCACTCGGTCGATCTCCTTCACCCGCGCCGCCTGGTGGGTGATCAGCAACGCCAGCAGCATCGGCTCCGATGGCGGCACGCCGCCAACCAGCGCATCGAGCCGCGCGATCGCGCCGGCCGCGAGCTCCGGCACGGCGGAGGCGGCAGTCAGCTCGACCGCCAGCAGCGGGTCGGCGAGCGGGTCACCGTCCGGCAGCTCGGCACGACCGCGGGCGGCGGCGGTGGCGGCGCCGGCGAACTCACCGCGGGCATACAGCATCCGTGACAGCCCCCGCCACGCGTCCGCACGCCCGACCGGCTCCGCGACGCTCGCCAGTGCCCGCTCGAACGTCTCGATCGCCTCCGGCTCACCGGCGGCCGCGCGCGCGCTCGCCAGCTCGAGCAGCAAGGCGCCGCGGTCGCTCTCCGCCGGCGGCTCGGCCAGTGCCCGCGCAAGCCACCGCGCCGCGAGCGCCGGGGCGCCATAGCCCAGTGCCGAGCGCGCTGCCTCGCGCAGCGCCTGGCAGACCCATGGTTCGCCGCCCGGGCGGGTGCGCAGCAGATGGGCGGCGATCCGGTCCGGGCTCGCGCGATCGCCCGCCAGCAGCTGAGCCGCTCGCCGATGGCGGGCAGCGAGATCGAACGGCGCGATCGCCGCGAGCAGCGCCTCACCGACGAGCGGCTGCGTGAACCGCAGCGGCTCGTCCGCGACCAGGACGTGGCGCGCAACCAGCTCGTCGGCGGCGCGTTCAGCGTCCCGCCCGTGGAGCTCGGCCAGCACAGCCGCCAGCCGTAGCGGCGCCACGCCGAGGACAGCGACCGCCTCGGCCAGCGCCCGCGCGTCCGCACCAGCGTCCTGGAGGCGCAGGAGCACCGTCCGGGCCACGCCGTCCGGGATCCGCAGGTCGTCGGTCCCGTGCCGCTCGGCGGAATCGAGCAACTCCGCCACCAGCAGCGGATTGCCGCCAGCGGCCTCGGCCACCCGCGCCACGAACGCCTCGCCCGCATCCGGCAATCGCTCGCTCACCAGCTCGCCGACGGCGCCGGCGCTCAGCGGCGCGGGCGCCAGCAGCCCGGCACCGGCAGCGGCGACCAGCCGTTGCAAGACCGGTCGGTCGAGCTCGCCCTGCCCGGTGTCGATCGCGACCGCCACCGCAACCCCGACGTCCTCGGAGCGAGCGGCCAACTCGCCCAGGAACTCCAGCGACGGTGGATCGGCCCACTGTGCATCGTCGACGAGCAACGCCAGCGGCCCGCCGGTACGGCGAAGCTCGGTAACGAGCGCGACCAAGCCCTGGACCAGCAGACGCTCATCGCCGCCGCCGATCGCCTCGCCGTCGAACAGCGGCCGCGCATGTCGCACCCACCCTTCGGCCAGCAACAGCGGCGCCTCCCGGACCAGCGGCTCCAGCAGCCACCGCGCCAGCGCAAACGGGACCTCAGCCCCCAGCTGCGTGGCACCGACCGAGCGCACCGCCACCCCGGCAGCGCTCGCACGCTCCGACAGCTCCGCCAGCAGCGCCGACTTGCCGATGCCCGACGGGCCCTCGATCACCAGCAACCCGCCGGTGCCCGCCACCGCGCCGTCGACCAACCCCTGCACGGCAGCGCATTCCCGCTCGCGCTCGACCAGCCGCATCCATACGCAGTATCGCAAGCCGCAGGACCGATCGGGCCGCCGGCAACCTGCTGAGCCGCGGGCTCGAAAGGGTGCCGCTCGGGCAGCGGCGCCACCTCGAACTGCTGCGACAGCGCACCGCGCAACGCTGTGAACGCCTCGCCGTCGGCGGCGAGGACTTCGATCCGCTGCTCGCCAACGGCGTCGCGGGCGCTGCCGCCGTCCGGGGCCAGCAGCGTCGCCAGCATCCGCTCGGTCGTGGTCTTGCCGGCGCCGTTGGGCCCGAGCAGCGAAACGACCGTCCCCGTCCTGGCCTCGAGTCAGAGAGCAAGTGAGATCGTCGCCCGGCATGCGATCGCTGGTGCATCTGGTCGGCGCCCAGTCTGGTGCGCCGCCGGCCTGGTCCGAGGCGGCAGGCCGCCCCAAATCGTCACGCGTCCGGCCGATTTGGGGCCAACCGCCGCTGACAGCGGCACTTTTCCCCAGATCGTGCGGAGCCGAGTGAGATCTGGGGCTGATCGCCGCCTGAATTACGGTGCATCCCTGGAGCGGGGCAGCGCATCCGTGGGTTGGGCAGCGCATCCCTGGGGCGGGGCAGCGCATCCCTGGGGCGGGGCAGCGCGTCGCTAGATCACTACCCACGCTCAGAATCCGTCCAGATCGGTTACACACGGTGACACTCTTGTATAACTTATGCATTATGGCCTCGGTAGAGTCACTCGCGTGGCGGATCAACCGCAACCCCAACCGCAACCGCACAGGGTCATCCTCACGCCGGAGACGAAGGCGTGGTCGGCCACCCTCGGCGACAAGCAACGGCACGCGCTGGGAGCCTCGTTCGAGGCGCTCGAGCGCTACGGGCCGACGCTGGGCCGGCCGCTGGTCGAGCGGATCAAGCGGTCGCGGATCCACAAGCTCAAGGAGCTCCGCGTGCCGAGCAGCAACGTCCGGGTGCTGTTCGCCTTCGACTCCCGGCGCAACGCCGTGATGCTCGCCGGCGGCGACAAGACGAACGACTGGGACCGCTGGTACGCGCGCAACACGCCGCTGGCCGAACGGCGCCTCGCAGCGCATGAACGAAGGATCGGAGGGGAGGTGAGATGCCAGAGCCCGAAGACTGGCGCGAGATCCTTGGCCCGCTAGACGACCGCAAGCTCGACCTCTACCGCCGCATCGTGGCGGCTGAGGTGCGGCTCGGCGGGCTCGACCTGGGCGAGTTGCGGCGCCGCCGTGGCGTCAGCCAGGCGGCCGTCGCGGACGCGCTCGATGTCAGCCAGCCGAACATCTCCCGGATCGAACAGGAGCACGACATCCGCCTGTCGACGCTTGGTCGCTACGTCGCCGCGCTCGGCGGGCACCTCGAAATCCACGCAGTGTTCCCGGAGGAGACGGTCACGCTCCTGCGCGAGCCCGAGCCGCCGGGCTCAGACCCGGGTCGCTGACCGGCGGCGCGTCGCGCTCGGTCCTGCGGCGCGACGGCGGCGGTCCGAGCCCGGCGAGCGAGACGAGCCCGCCGACGACCGCGAGCGCCGCCGCGATCTCCATCGCCAACTCGAAGGCGCCGGCGGACGCGTGAACGAGCGCGACGTGGATCGTGGCGCGGTCGGCGGCCGGGGCGGCCGGGTCGGTGACGACGAGCGGCCGGGTCACGGCGCGGGCAAGCGCCGCGCGCGCCACGCCAGTGTCGTGCAGGGGGGCGAGCTGACCCGCCAGCCGCGAGTGGAACGAGGCGCTCACAGCGGCGCCGAGCGCCGCGATCGCGACCAACCCAGCCACCCGCGAGACGGCGTTGTTGATCCCGCTGGCGACGCCCGCGTGCTCGCCGCCGGCGGCGCCGAGGACGGTCGCGGTCAGCGGCGCGACGGTCATCGCGAGGCCGAGCGCGAACAGCAGCAGCCCGGGCAGGATCGAGCCGAGATAGCCGGTGTGGGCGCCGGCGCCGCCTTCGAGCAGGAGGCCGCCGCCGGCGAGGATCGGGCCGAAGCCCATCATCATCCGCGGGCCGATCCGCGCCGCGAGCGCCCCGAACCGCCGCGACAGGGCGAACATCACCGCGGTGATCGGCAGCAGCGCGAGCCCAGCCTGGAGCGGCGTGTAGCCGTCCACCTGCTGCAGGTAGAGGACGATGAAGAAGGTCGCGACCGACAGGCCGCCGTACAGCGAGAACGTCGTCAGGTTCCCGACCGCGAAGTCGCGGATCCCGAACAGCGCCAGCGGCAGCATCGGCTCGCGCGTGCGGCGCTCGTGCCACAGCAGGATGCCCAGCAACGGGACCGCCGCGACCAGCGGCACCAGCACCCGCGGGTCTGACCAGCCGTAGCGCGGCTGCTCGATCAGCGCGAACACGGGGCCGGCAAGCCCCACCACCGCCAGCACGCCGCCGAGCGCGTCGATCTGGCAACCGATCCGGCGGCTCGCCGGGACGCGGGTCAGGAGCCACAGCGTGGCCAGCACCGGCACCACGTTGATCGCAAAGATCCAGCGCCACGAGGCCGCCTGGATCAGCGCGCCGCCCCCGAGCGGGCCGATCACCGTCGCGACCCCGGTGTACGCGGTCCAGGTACCGATCGCGGCCGAGCGGCTGCCCTGCTCCGGGTAGTTGTCCATGATCAGCGCCAGCGAGCTCGGCACGAGCAGCGCCCCGAACACGCCCTGGAGGCCACGAGCGGCGATCAGGACGGTGCTGGTGGGTGCCGCCGCGCACGCGAGCGAGCAGACCCCGAAGCCGGCGACGCCGGCAGCCATCACCGGCCGCCGGCCGCGCAGGTCGCCGAGCGAGCCGCCGACCAGCAGCAGCGACGCGAGCGTCAGCAGGTATGCCTCGACGACCCACTGCTGGTCGGCCAGGGTTCCGTGCAGCCCGGCCCGGATCGCCGGCAGGGCGACGTTGACGACGGTGCCGTCGAGGAACACGACGGCGCTCGCGAGGATGCTCGCGACCAGCGCGCTGCGCTGCCCGGCGCTCGTCTGCTGGCCGGCGTCCGGCGTCGCCACGCGCTACCCGGTGCCCTGCGACAGGACCTGGTTGGGCTCCGCCCCGTCCCGGCGGACGCTCGACCCGAACGGCCGGTTGCGGTCGACGACGACGCACCAGTCGGCCGTGTGAACGCGGTTGGTCACGCAGCTGCGGTAGATCCTCGGTGGCTGCAGCTCGTAGGTCGTCATGCTCTGAAGGTTGTCGCGGAACGGCTGCGGCGCGCGGGCGCCGATGTACGCCTCGGCACGGGCGACCGCGTCCTGGAGCGCGTGGCGATCGGCGACGACGGTCCCGTGGTGGAGGATCCCGACGGCGAGCAATCCGGCGGTGATCGCCATCACCGCAGCTGTGCCCGGGGTGTCGAACGCGACCACCTTGGGCAGGTCGCGACGGATGCGCCGGAGCGCGAAGCCGAGGACCGGCGCCGCGAACGCGATCGCGAACAGGCCGAGGACCCCGCCGAGCAACCAGCCGCTCGCGAGCGATTCGCGATCACCCGACACCGGCAGCAGGTGGATCGCGACGCCGTCGGCGAGCGTCAGCACGATGAACGTCGGCCACATCGAGGCTCCGCGCAGCCGCCAGCGCAACCGGACCAGCGAGGCGCCGTCCATCGGACGAACTCTAGTGTCAGGTCGGGCCCGCCCGACGCAAGACCTTGCCCGACGTTTGGGGGGTTCGTGGCATCTGCCGCAGCGCGACGGATAAAGTTGGGCGCAGCCCGATCGAGGGGGCGCCGGCAGATCCCGGTGGCCGCCGCAACACAGAGGCGGTCGGAGACCCCGTACCGGCTCGCTTGAACGAAAGGGAAGTGGATGAGTCTTGATGTTGCGCCGCCCGCACGGGCGGTCGATGTCGACCAGGGCGGGCACCTGACGGTCGACGACCGGGTGTGGCTGCTGCGAGCGATGCTGGTGATGCGGGGGCTCGAGGAGCGCGCGATGAGCCTCTACCGGCAGGGCCGCGTGCCGGGCTCCTTCTACGACGGCTACGGCCAGGAGGCGGTGTCGGCGGGCGCGGCGTTCGCGACCGCGCCCGAGGACCGTCTGTGCATCCTGCATCGCGACCTCGCGGCACACGTGATCCGCGGCGTCGCCCCGGCGCGGATCCTGGCGCAGTACCTGGGGCGCGAAGGCGGGATCACGCGCGGGCGCGACGGCAACGTCCACTTCGGAGACCGAACCGTCGGCTGCGTCGGGATGGTCTCGATGCTGCCCGACATGATGCTTGTCGCGACCGGCATGGCGATGGCGTTCAAGCTGCGCGGCGAGCGGCGCTGCGCGATGACGTGGTTCGGCGACGGCTCGACCTCCCGGGGCGACTTCCACGAGGCGATGAACTGGGCCGGGGTGCAGAAGCTGCCGGTTGTGTTCGTGCTCGAGAACAACCAGTACGCGTACTCGACGCCGCTGGACAAGCAGTTCGCGGTCGATCCGGTCGAGCGCGCGGCCGTGTACGGGTTCACCGGCGTGAAGGTCGACGGCAACGACGTCGAGGCGGTGTTCGAGGCGGCACGGGTGGCGCGGGGGCGGGCAGTCGACGGTGGCGGGCCGACGCTGATCGAGGCCGTGACGATGCGGATGCACGGCCACGCCGCACACGACGACATGAAGTACGTCCCGCGCGCCCAGGTCGACGAGTGGCGCGCACGGGATCCGATCGACCGTCAGGAGGCGCGGCTGGCCGAGCTCGGGGTCGACGTCGCCGCCGTCCGGGCCTCGGTCACGACCGAGATCGATGCCGCCACCGAGGAGGCGCTCGCCTCGCCGATGCCCGATCCGGCGTCGGCGGCTTCGGGCGTGTTCTGCGAGGGCGAGCCCGAGATCCTGGGCGACGGCGTCGCGCGCTGGTCGGGCTTCCTCGGGGAGGCGTGAGATGGCGACGATGACCTACCTGCAGGCGATCTCCTCGGCGCTGCGCGACGAGATGCGGACCGACGAGCGCGTGTTCCTGATGGGCGAGGACATCGGCGTCTTCGGGGGCGCGTTCAAGGTGACCGACGGCTTCATCGACGAGTTCGGGCCCGACCGGGTGATCGACACGCCGCTGGCCGAGTCGGCGATCATCGGCTGCGCCGTCGGGGCGGCCGTCGTCGGGCTGCGGCCCGTGTGCGAGATGCAGTTCGCCGACTTCATCTCGTGCGGGTTCGATCAGCTCGTGAACGTCGCCGGCAAGATGCACTTCCGCCAGGGACTCGCGGTGCCGCTGGTCGTGCGGATGCCGTCGGGCGGGGGCTTCTCGGGCGGGCCGTTCCACTCGCAGAACCCGGAGGCATGGTTCATGCACGCGCCCGGCCTGAAGGTGGTCGCGCCGTCGACCGCGGAGGACGCCAAGGGACTCCTGTGCCACGCGATCCACGACCCGAATCCTGTGTGCTACATGGAGCACAAGCACCTGTATCGGCGGGTGAAGGGCGACGTGCCCGACGGGGTGTACGAGACGCCGTTCGCGGCACGGGTCGCGCAACCGGGCTCGGACCTGGTCGTGATCGCGTACGGGGCGATGGTCGGGGTCGCGCTCGAGGCGGTCGGCGACGGGCTCGACGGCGCCTCCGTCGAGGTGCTCGACCTGCGCTCGCTGGTCCCGCTCGACGAGGACGCGATCCTCGACTCGGTCGGGCGCTGCGCGAAGGTCGTGATCGTCGACGAGGCGAACGCGACGTGCGCCGCCGGCGCCCAGGTGGCGGCGCTGATCGCCGAGAAGGGGTTCGAGTCGCTCGACGGGCCCGTCATCCGGGTCTCGACGCCCGATGTCCCGATCCCGTTCTCGCCGCCGCTCGAGGCGGCGATCCTGCCGAACGTCGAGCGCGTGCGGGAGGCGTGCCGTGAGCTCCTCGCCTACTGAGACCCTGGTCGACGTGACGATGCCCCAGATGGGGGTGTCGGTCGCCGAGGGGACGGTCGTCGCCTGGCGGGTCGGGGTCGGCGACCGCGTCGAGGCCGACCAGACCGTCTGCGAGATCTCGACCGACAAGATCGACTCCGAGGTGCCGGCGCCGATCGCGGGGGTCGTCGCGGAGCTGCTGGTCGACGCCGAGCAGACGGTGTCGGTCGGCACCGTGCTTGCGAGGATCGCCGCCGCCGGTGGCGGTGGTGCCACCGGCGGCGGAGCAGCTGCCGGCGTCCGGGCAGCTGCCGAGCCGGCGCAGGCCGCACCTCCCGCAACCCCGGCGCACACCAGCAACGGTGGAGCCGGGCGTCGCTACTCCCCAGTCGTCCAGCGGATCGCCGCAGCGCACGGAATCGACCTGTCGACGGTCGCGGGAACAGGCCGCGACGGGCGCGTCCGCAGGCAGGACGTGATGGCGGTGGTGGACGGGCTCGCGCCGGCCGAGCCGCCGCTCCACATCGAGTCGCCGTACCGGCCCGAGCTGGCGGAACCCGCCGCTGCCGGCACACAAGCCGGCAGCGGCGCAGGCATGGCGAGCTCGGCCGGCGTGGACGGTGGGCAGCTGTCGCGGATGCGGCGCCAGATCGGCGAGCACATGAAGCGCTCGCTCGACACGGCCGCGACCTGCACCAGCTGGATCGAGGTCGACATGGGTCGGGTCGAGGCCGCCCGCGCGTCGCTCGGCGTGACCGCGCTGGCGTTCGTCGCGCGTGCGTGCGTCGCCGGCCTGCGCGAGTACCCCGGCCTGAACGCGTGGCTCGAGGGCGACCGCTACACCCGGTTCGACCGCGAGGTCCACCTCGGGATCGCCGTGTCGCTCGGCGACGACGGCCTGATCGTGCCGGTCGTGCGGGACGCCCACGAGCTGTCCGAGGAGGGCCTGGCCGCGCGGATCCGTGACCTCGCCGGCCGCGCCCGTGCGGGCCAGCTGACGCCCGACGAGGTGCGCGGGGCGACCTTCACGATCACCAATCCGGGCCAGCACGGCACGCTGATGGCCACCCCGATCATCAACCAGCCGCAGGTCGCGATCCTCGACCTCGAGGCGATCGTCAAGCGACCGGTCGTCGTCAGCGATCCGGCCGGAGGCGACTCGATCGCGATCCGCCCGACGACGATCCTCGGCCTCAGCTGGGACCACCGCGCGCTCGACGGCGCGCTCGCGGCGCAGTTCCTGGCCGCGGTCAAGCGGCGGCTGCAGGAGCTTGCGGCGGGCGCTCGCCGATAAGATCGGATAGACCCGCCGCGGTCGCGGCCGCTACTTGTGGTGCTTTGGCTTGGGCTTCACCTTCTTCGATCCCGGGGCCGGCCGTGGCGTGAGCGTGATCGTCTTCGACACGCTCGTTGGCTTCCCCGACTTCGGCGTGAACCTGACGACGACCGCGAGCTTCAGCGAATGCGGCTTCTTGTGGTGTTCGATCAGCGACGCGTTCTGCTTCTCGAGCCTGGCGATCACGAGGTGCCCGCGGGCGGTGTAGCGAAGCACGAGCGTCGCGCTGCCGCCGGCTTGGGTGATCGTCGCCGTGCCGGAGATGAGCGGCACGAGCCTCGGCTTCCTGGGCTTGTCCCGGACCGAGCTCACGAACTGACCGGCGAACCCGGCGCCGGTCGAGTTGAGGAGGCCGGCGCTCGCGAACATGCTCCCTGGCGAGAAGCCGGTGAGGGTGGTCGAGATCAGACCGCCGCCGCCCAGGAGGCCGCTGAAGCTCCCCGATCCCACGGCGATGATGCTCCCGGAGCCGACGGCGATGATGCTCCCAGAGCCGACCGCGATGATCGAGCCCGACCCGACTGCGATGATCGCGCCCGAACCGACCGCGATGATCTCGCCCGACGAGGTTGGACGGAGGCTCCCGGAGCCAACTGCGATGACCTTGGCCGTGCCATCGCTCAGCGTGAACTCCTCGGCTGCCAGGTGGCCCTTCGCGTCCCAGGCACACCCGTCCGCCGCCGTCGGGCACTGGCTGTTGTCGAAGTAGCCTGACAGGCCACCCGCGACCGAGCCGTCAGCGCTTCCGGGAGCCGAGTTCTCGATCCCCAGGCACTGGCTGACGTCGTAGCCCGAGTATGCCTGGTCGCAGACAGCCCCAGCCTGCGTTTCGACCTTATAGGAGACGTCCCTGGTGCTCTGCCGGCCGGCGCTGTCGGTGGCTGTGATGTCGATGTGCCAGTCGCCTGCCTCCCAAGCGGAGACGTTGTTGCCCGGGTCGAACGACGAGGACTCGCCGTGCGGTCCGGTGATCGTGCCCTTGCAGGTCACGCTCGCGCCCCCAGGCTCGGTGCAGGTGTAGAAGACCGTCGGGGCCTGTGCGACCACACTGGTCTGCACCACGATCGACATGCTCGCGGCCGAGTCGGTGTCTCGACTTTGGCACTTTGAGCCCGTGAGCTGACCCGCGGCGGGCGTCTGGATGGGGCTGAGGCGACCTGTCGGCGCTGGTCGCCTTGGAGGTGTTGGGAGGAGCACCGGCGGTGGCCTCGAAGCGTGGGCTGTCCATATCCTGATGCCGCGTCGGGTAGCAGCCCGGTCGCGGCTGCCCACGAGAGGCGCCGCCGATGCTCCTTCATGTTCCCGTTTCGCTGGACGGGCTGCTGTCCCTGCTGGCTGGGTGTTTCACGCAACCGACGTTTCAGACGTTCCGCGCGATGGTGCTCGGCCAGGTGAGCCAAACGGGGCGGCGGACGGTGTGCGGGATGCTCGTCGGCGCGCGGCTGTCGGGGGTGTGGGAGCACTCGCGCGCGCACCGGTTCTTCAGTCGCGCGCGGTGGCAGCCCGATCAGCTGGGGCTGGTGCTCGCCGCCCTGATCGTGGAGCGGTTCATCGCGGAGGGGGAGCCGGTCACGGTCGCGGTTGATGACACGCTGTTGCAGCGGTGGGGGCGGCGGGTGTGGGGCTGCTTCTACCATCACGACGCGACCGCCAACAGCGAGAAGGCGGCCGTGGCGTGGGGCAACAACTGGGTGGTCGTTGGGATCTGCATCAGGCTGGCGTTCTTGGAGCGGACGGTCTGCCTGCCGGTCCTGTTCAGGCTGTGGCGGCCACGCCGCGGCGAGTACGCCAAGATCGACAAGCCCGACCCGGAGCGACCGGGCAAGCCCGTGATGGCACGGGAGATGATCGCTCTGCTCGCCGCCCGCCTGCCCGGTCGGCGGATCGATCTGGTCGGCGACGCCGCGTACGCCACCGAGGCGTGGCGCGGCCTGCCCGCTCGGGTGACGGTCACCTCCAGGCTGCGGTCCAACGCCGCGATCTACGCCCCCGCGCCGGAGCGGACCGGCAAGCGCGGCCGGCCCCGCAAATGGGGAGCCCGGCTCGGGAAGCTTTCAGAGATCGCGGCCGACACCGCCACCCAATGGACCGAGCAGACCGTCCGCCGGTATGGGAACACCGAGACGCTGATGCTCGCCGTGATCGACTGCCTGTGGGAGCCGCTGGGCCCCGACACCCCGGTCCGCGTGATCCTCGTCCGCGACGAAACCAAGCCCGCCGGCTACCAGCTCGCGCTGATCACCACCGACCTCACCTCGACGCCCGCGCAGATCATCGAGCGCTACTCCGATCGCTGGGCGATCGAAGTGTGCTTCGAAGAAGCCAAACATCAAGCCGGTGTCGGTGACGCCGAGAACCGCACCGAGAAAGCCGTGCAGCGCACGGTCCCGTTCCAGTTTCTGACGATGACCCTCACCATCTGCTGGTACGCGCTGCACGGCCATCACCCCGACGATGTCGCCGAGCGCCGCGCCGTCGCCCCGTGGTACCTCTCCAAGACCAACCCATCGTTCGCGGACATGCTCGCCAAGCTCCGCCGAACGATCATCGCCGACCAATATTCACCCGGACGGCTCCGCGCCCCCTACCAACAGAAAATCAGTGAGATCCAACAGGCCTGGGCAGCCATGATCGGCTAAACGGCCAAAGTCGAGCCTTGAATCGCGGTAGGGACGCCGGTTGCCCGACGCCCCCCGCGCAGATCCCAGCGAGCGCGTCTAACGCACTGGGCTCCTGCCAAGGCCCGAGTTCCGCAGCTATTCGATGATTTGAGCGGCGCGATCCGGCGAATCCCCAGTGTTTTCGGCGTTTTCTAGGTGCGCGAGGCGTCCGAAACGCGATTTCACCTAGGTACACGTTTTTCTGAATCGCGTAGATTCGGGATGGCAGATGATCTAGGCTTCTAGGTATGTATCTGCGCCGCACGACGCGGAAGCGCAAGGATGGCAGCGAGGTCGGGTACCTGCAGTTGGCGCACAACGAGTGGGACGCGAAGGCCGGGCACAGCGTCGTGCGGGTGTTGCATAGCTTCGGCCGGGAGGATGTGATCGACCGCGCCGCGATCGAGCGGCTGATCGGGTCGCTTGAGCGCTGGTTGGATCCGCACGCGCCGCCCAGGCCGGCCGCGGGCGCTGGACGTGGCTTGCGGTTCGTGGAGTCACGGCCGATCGGCGGGGCGTGGGCGCTTGACGGGATCTGGCGGCAGTTGGGGGTCGAGCGGACGCTCGAGCGGCTGCTCGCGGGCCGGCGGTTGGATCCGCGGGCTGAGCGGGTCCTGTTCGCGATGGTCGCCAACCGCGCGCTCGAACCGCTCTCGAAGCTCGCGGCCAGCAAGTGGGTCACGGAGCGCGGGTGGATCCACGGGCTTGCGGAGTTGGATGAGGACGCGTGCTACCGGGCGATGGACTGGCTCTTGGAGGTCGAGGACGACCTCGCCGAGCAGGTGTACTTCGAGACCGCTGACCTCTTCAACCTCGAGGTCGACCTGTTGTTCTTCGACACGACCTCGACCTACTTCGAGCGTGAGACGCCCGACTTGGCGACCGTTGACGATGACGGCGCGGAGATCGCGCCCGCGTTCCGGACCTACGGCCATTCGAAAGACTCGCGCGATGACTTGCCGCAGATCGTGATCGGGATGGCGGTGACCCGCACGGGGATCCCGATCCGGGTGTGGTGCTGGCCGGGGAACACCAATGATCAGGAGCTGATCCGCCAGGTCAAGGACGACCTCAAGGCGTGGAAGCTCTCACGAGTGGTGTGGGTCGCTGACCGCGGGTTTCAGTCCGAGGAGAACCGCCGGTACATGCAACGCGCGGGCGGGCACTACATCTTCGGGGAGAAGCTCCGCGGCAACGACAAGGAAGCGAACACCGCGCTTCAGCGCCAGGGCCGCTACCACGAGATCGCGGAGAACCTCCGCGTCAAGGAAGTCGTGATCGATGACGGCACGATGCGCGACCGGTTCGTGATCTGCCACAACCCCGACGAAGCCCGCCGTGACAAGGCGGTCCGCGAGCAGCTGCTCGCGCAGCTCGCCGACGCGATCGACGGCTCCGATCAGCTCACGGCCGAGACACGCCAGAAGCTCTACGGCAAGCTATCGACCAAACGCGGGCTGAAGCGGTTCATCCGCACCACCAAGACCGGCCTGCTCCGAATCGACCGTGCCGCCGTCAAGACCGAGGAACACCTCGACGGGAAGTTCCTGCTCAGAACCTCAGACCCGACCCTGTCCGTCGAGGACATCGCGTTGGGCTACAAGCAGCTGTTGGAGATCGAGCGTGCGTGGCGCGACATGAAGAGCACCCTCGATCTCCGGCCCGTCTACCACCGCAAAGAA
>DAHUYL010000045.1 GCA_027315255.1 Solirubrobacterales bacterium
CGACCCGAGCTGGGGCGCCGCACGTCGCCGCAGCGTCCAGGCGAGCCGGGAGGCTGCCTCAGATCGGGTACTCCGATGGGAGGGCCATCCCGTCACCGGCGGCCGGCGCTGTCAGATTGAAGGCAACCTCTGTCCGCATCACCTTTCCTCGGATCGAGCGCGAGACGGGCGCGGCGCGCGGCGAGGTGGGATGCCGCGATGCGATGCGGTGCGGGCGCTTGGCGGCGTCGAACCGGCCCGGCGCGCTCGCGACGACCGGCTCGCAGGCGACGTCGACGAGCACGCCCCCGGCCACCGAGCAGCACAACCGCGCCAGCACCGACCCCGCGACCACACCCCGCGCACCCACGCCCCCATACGCAGCCGATCCGCACCACGCCAACCGCAAACCTCGGTGCTGTCGCGCTTATGCCCTCCTCGACGGGAGCCTCCCGACCCACGCGACCCTGCGACACCATGCGACTCCCCCAGACCCCGTGCGACTCCCCAGACGCCGCGCGACTCGCCCACCATCACCGAACACCGGCGCCCTGCAGACTCGCACCCAGGGCGAGCGCGGCCGAGCTCGCCACCGCGTCGCAGACCGCCCGACGATCGCGATCAACTCGACAAGGCACTGTCAGCTACGGGCCCTTGGAGATTTCCGCGAAGCTCGGGCTCGCGCTCGACCCCCTCGATCAGCGCCGCCCGCTGCCACGCGCTCGGCGCGGGTTCCGGCCCGGCGGCGGCCGGCGCGGTGCTGCGCATGAACTGCTCGACCGCCGCGACGACCGCGGCCGCCTCCTCGGCGGAGGCGCCCGGCGCGAGGATCGTCAACTTCGGCCGGCGGTTCACGCGGGGTCAGAGTAGCGCTCCGCATCGGACGGCCGGGGGAGTATCGTGCCCCCGCCGATGCACGAGCTCCCGGTCCTCGATCACGACGCCGTGCTGGCGGCCGTCACTGCCCAAGAGGCGATCTCCTACGTGCGCGACGCGCTCGTCAAGCACCACAACGGGGCCTGGTCGATGCCGCCGAAGGTGTATCTCGATTCACCGCCGTACGGAGACTTCCGGGCGATGCCGGCCCGCGGCGACGGGCTCGCGATCGTCAAGTGGGTGACGTCGTTTCCCGGGAACGGACCGCGCGGCCTGCCGGCGGTGATGGGGATCGTGTGCGTGTCGGACGCGACCACGGGCGCGCCGCTGATGCTGCTCGACGCCGCCGCCGTGACGATGCTGCGAACGGGCGCGGTCGCCGCGGTCGCCGCCCAGACGCTCGCCCGCCCGAAGGCGTGGTCGGTCGGGATGATCGGCTGCGGGCAGAACGGGCGCTGGGTGGCGCGCTGCCTGGCGGCGGCGGGCTACGGTCCCGGCTACTGCCACGACACCGACCCGGCGGCGGCCGAGCGGCTCGCGCAGGAGCTCGGCTGGAGGGTGGCGGACACGCGTGACGACGCGCTCGAGAGCGACATCGTCTGCTGCGTCACGCCCGGATCGGAGCCGGTCGTCGATGTCGGCGATCTGCACGCCGGCGTCCATCTGAATCTGCTCGGCGCCGACGCCGCCGGCAAGGCGGAGGCGACGCTCAAGGCGATCGCCGCGTGCAGCCTGTTCTGCGACGAATGGGAACAGGCCTCACACGGCGGCGAGCTCGCGGGCGCCGTCCGCGCCGGCCGGGTGACGCAGAACGACGTCACCGAGGTGGGCGCCGTGCTGGCCGGTGACGCGGCCGGCCGCGAGCACCCCGAGGAGATGACGCTGTTCGACTCGACGGGCCTCGCGGTCCAGGACCTGGCGATCGCCCGCGCCGCCCTGACCGCCTGGCGCGAGGACCGGGTCGAGGCGCAGCGCGTCCGCCTCTGAGCGGCCCCGCCGCGGCAACGCCGTCAGAGCGGGATGTTGCCGTGCTTGCGCTTCGGTCCGGGCTGGCGCTTGGTCTGAAGCGTGTGCAGCGCCGTGACCAGCTTCGGACGGGTCTCGTGCGGGATGATCACCTCGTCGATGTAGCCGCGCTCAGCCGCCGCGTAGGGGTTCGCGAAGTGCGCCTTGTAGTCGTCGATCAGCTTCGCCCGCCGGCTGTCCGGCGTCGGCGAGGCGGCGATGTCGCGGCGGTAGATGATGTTGACCGCGCCCTCGGGTCCCATCACCGCGACCTCCGCCGTCGGCCAGGCGAAGTTCATGTCGGCTGCCAGGTGCTTGGAGCCCATCACGTCGTAGGCGCCGCCGTAGGACTTGCGGGTGATCACGGTGATCTTGGGGACGGTCGCCTCGGCGTAGGCGTACAGCAGCTTGGCGCCGTGGCGGATGATCCCGCCCCACTCCTGGGTCGTGCCGGGCAGGAAGCCGGGCACGTCGCAGAAGGTCACGATCGGGACGTTGAACGCATCGCAGAAGCGGATGAAGCGAGCGGCCTTCTCCGAGGAGTCGATGTCGAGCACGCCGGCCATCTGCGCCGGCTGGTTGCCGACGACGCCGACCGCGAACCCGTCGAGCCGCGAGAAGCCGCAGACGATGTTTCGCGCGTAGTGTTCGTGGACCTCGAAGAACTCGCCGTCGTCGACGACGCGGTGGATCACCTCGCGCATGTCGTACGGCTTGTTCGGGCTGTCTGGCACGATCGCGTCGAGCTCGGGGGCGGCTCGCAGCGGATCGTCGGCCGGCGCCACCCGCGGTGGCATCTCGAGGTTGTTCGCCGGCAGGAACGACAGCAGGTAGCGGGCATCCTCGAGGCACGAGTCCTCGTCCTCGCAGGCGAAGTGCGCGACGCCGGACTTCGAGCTGTGGCTCATCGCCCCACCCAGCTCCTCGAACCCGACCTCCTCGCCGGTGACCGTCTTGATCACCTCGGGGCCGGTGATGAACATATGCGAGGTCTCCCTCACCATGAAGATGAAGTCGGTGATCGCCGGCGAGTACACCGCCCCACCGGCACAGGGGCCCATGATCAGGCTGATCTGGGGGATCACGCCGCTACAGCGGACGTTGCGCAGGAACACGTCGCCATAGGCGCCGAGCGACACGACCCCCTCCTGGATGCGCGCACCGCCCGAGTCGTTGATGCCGATCACGGGGCAGCCGATCTTCGCCGCCAGGTCCATGATCTTGCACATCTTCTCCGACATCACCTCGCCCAGCGAGCCGCCGAACACGGTGAAGTCCTGGCTGAAGACGCACACGCGGCGGCCGTCGATCGTCCCGTGGCCGGTCACGACCGCGTCGCCGTACGGCCGGTTGCGCTCCATCTTGAACGCGGTCGTGCGATGGCGGACGAACGCGTCGAGCTCCTGGAACGAACCCGGATCAAGGAGCTTGTCGACCCGCTCGCGCGCGGTGTACCTGCCCTTCGCGTGCTGCTTCTCGACCGCGGCGGCGGTGCCGGCGTGGATCGCCTCGTACCGCAGCTCCTCGAGCTGGGCGAGCCGTTCCGCGAACGTCTCCGGGGCCTTGTCGCGCATCGCGACGCGCGAGTCTAGAGGCCGGCCGGCGAGCGGAGGAGAGTCAGCCGCGCGAGAACGGCCGGCGATGCGCCTGACCGAGGCTGTCGAGCGCAGCGTCCAGCGCCGCGCCGGGATCGACTCCGTCGGAGCCAGCCCCCTCGCAAGCGGCGGCAACGCCGGCGGGCGGGGAAACCGCACCCGATCCGGAGGCGCCCTGTGACGGGCCGCGGCGCACCATCAGCCAGCCGAGCAGTCCGCGCCGGCGCCCGGACGAGGCCGGCTCCGGGGGCGGCGGCTCCGGGGGCGGCGGCTCCGGGGGCGGCGGCTCCGCCGGCTGAGGCGCAGCTGACGCAGCTGCCGTCAGGGTGACCTTCGTTCCCCATCCGGACGGCTCGATCCGCACCGTGCCGCTGGCACGCTCGCCCTCCCAGGCGACGGCGGTCTCGGGCTCGAGCCGGGTGATCCGGATCTCGCCGAAGGCGTGGAGGTGGCGCGCCAGCGACTCGACGTCACTGCACTGAGCCCACAGCTCCGGCGGGGATTTGACCAACGTCCGCACTGCTTCGTGGTCTGCCACTCCCCCGGATTTCGCGCGCCGCCGGCCGACTCCTGCCGTGATCGCCAGCTTGCAGGTGACGGCTCAGCCGCCCGGGCGGTAGCGCCCGAACACGTCGCCCATCGCCCCGCAGACCTCGCCGAGCGAGCAGCGCTCGGAAAGCGCCGAGCGGAGCACCGGCAGCAGGTTCGCCGGGCCGCGGGCGGCGGCGCGTACCCGCTCGAGCGCGGTGGCGACGACCTCCGGATCGCGCGCGGCCTTGAACGCCCGCAACCGCTCCACCTGCGCGCGCTCGGACGCGGGATCGACGCGCAGCAGCTCTGGCTGCTCGACATCCCCGTCCTCCGCGAACCGGTTCACCCCGACGACCACGTCCTGGCCGGAGCGGTAGCGCTCGTGGTAGCCGAACGCCGACTCCTCGATCTCCGAGCGGATGAAATCGAGCGCGGCGACCGATCCGCCGAGCTCGTCGACGCGGTCGATCAGCGCCAGCGCGCGGCGCTCGATCTCGTCGGTCAGCGCCTCGACGAAATACGACCCGGCGAACGGGTCGACCGTGTCGGCCGCGCCCGACTCGTACGCGATCACCTGCTGGGTGCGGACCGCGAGCTTGGCGGCGCGCTCGGACGGGAGCGCCAGCGCCTCGTCGAAGCCGTTGGTGTGCAGCGACTGGGTGCCCCCGCAGACGGCGGCGAACGCCTGCAGCGCGACCCGCACGATGTTGTTCTGCGGCTGCTGGGCGGTCAGCGTCACCCCGCCCGTCTGCGTGTGGAAGCGCAGCTTCAGCGAGCGCTCGTCGCGCGCGCCGAACCGCTCGCGCATGACCCGCGCCCACATCCGCCGGGCCGCGCGGAACTTCGCGACCTCCTGGAAGACGTTGTTGTGGCCGTTGAAGAAGAACGCGAGCCGCGGCGCGAACCGATCGACCTCGAGCCCCGCGTCGAGCGCCGCCTGCACGTACGCGATCCCGTTGGCCAGCGTGAACGCGACCTCCTGCACCGCCGAGCAGCCCTTCTCACGGAAGTGATAGCCCGAGATCGAGATCGTGTTCCACTTCGGAATCCGCTCGTTGCAGTACGAGAACAGGTCGGTCGTCAACCTGATCGCGCCCTCCGGCGGGTAGATGTAGTTGCCGCGGGCGATGTACTCCTTGAGGATGTCGTTCTGCGTGGTGCCGCGCAGCGCCTCCGCCGCGACCCCCTGCTCGGCGGCGACCAGCTCGTACAGCAGCAGCAGCACCGCCGCCGGCGCGTTGATCGTCATCGAGGTCGAGACCTGCTCCAGCGGGATCGCGTCGAACGCGGTGCGCATGTCGTCGATCGTGTCGATCGCGACCCCGGTGCGCCCGACCTCGCCCAGGCACCGCGGGTCGTCCGAGTCGAGCCCCAGCTGGGTCGGCAGGTCGAACGCCATCGACAGGCCCGTCGAGCCGTGTGCGAGCAGGTAGCGGTAGCGCTCGTTCGACTCCTTCGCGCTCGCGTACCCGGCGTACTGGCGGATCGTCCACAGCTGCGAGCGGTACATGCCGGAATGGACCCCGCGCGTGTACGGATACGCGCCGGGTTCGCCGAGCTCCTCCGCCAGCCCGGACGGCAGGTCCTCCTCGGTGTAGGTCGACTTGACCTCGATCCCCGAGTCGGTGAACCGCCGCGGGTCCCCGGGCCCGACGAGCGGCGCGATCGCGGTCCGCGCGGTGTCCTCCGTGGCCATCCCCGGAGCGTACCGGCGGCGGACCGAGACCAACGGTGGTCCAGCCCGTGCCGGCGTCGCTCAAGCAGGCTCGGCGAACGTCGATCAACAGTTGCATGGGTCGCCGAGCGTTGTTGGGCGCGGTGCCGCTCCTGGCGGCGGTTGGTTGCACCTGCCTGGCGGCGCTCGCGCTGGCGGCCGGCACGAGCCAGTTCGCCGAGTACCCGCTTCCGATCCCGCAGCAGGACCCGGTCGCAATCGTCGCCGGTCCTGACGGCAACCTGTGGTTCACGCTGCACAACTCGAGCCAGCTCGGGATCGCGACTCCCGCGGGCCAGGTCAGGATCGAGCCCGGCCTCAGCTCCCCGGGCGAAGGGATCGCGAGCGCGGCCGGCGACCTGTGGGTGACGGAGCCGAATGCGAACGCGGTGGCGCGCGTGACCCCGAGCCTGACCGTCACCGTGTACACGCTCGGCCAGGGCAGCGATCCGACCGGGATCGCTGCCGGCCCCGACGGCAACGTCTGGTTCACCGAGGCCGGGAACCCCGCGCAGATCGGCCGGATCACCCCCACCGGCACGATCACGTACTTCTCCCAGGGGCTCGATCCCCAGTCGGACCCGACCTCGATCGCCTCCGGACCCGACGGCAACCTGTGGTTCACGCAGTCGGCCGCGATCGGCAGGATCACGCCGAGCGGCACGATCACGGAGTACACGCACGGGCTCCCTCCGAACGCGGACCCGACCTCGATCGCCGCCGGTCCTGACGGCAACCTGTGGTTCACGGAAGCCGGCCACCCCACCGGGATCGGCCAGATCACGCCCACGGGGGCGATCACCGAGTACACCCAGGGCGTGACCCCCGGCTCCGATCCGGCCTCGATCGTCGCCGGGCCCGACGGCAACCTGTGGTTCACCGAAGCGGCTGGGCCCGGACGGATCGGGCAGATCACGCCCACCGGGACGGTCACCGAGCTGCCGACGCCGTCGGCCGGCAGCGCCCCGGACGGGATCGCCGCCGGGCCCGACGGCCGCGTCTGGTTCACCGAGACCGGCAACGGCGGCGCGCTCGGCGCGGTCACGCCGGCGCCGCCGAGCACGGCGACGCAGACGACGGCGCCGCCGACCACAGCGGCCACGACGACCACCCCCGCAACCACGTCCACGACGCCCACCGGGACCACCACGCCCACGACGCAGGGACCGGGAGCGCCGCCCGCAGGGGCCACCCAGAATCCGGCTCCGCCCGCAACACCCGCGCTCGATCGCACGGCGGTCGCGGCAGTCGCCACCGGAACCGTGCTGGTGAAGGCACCCGGGGCCGCGCACCCGCAGACGGTGACGAGCACCGGGGTCGTCCCGATCGGCTCGCTCGTCGACGCGACCCACGGGGTCCTGCGGCTGACGACCGCGCTGAGCGGTGCGAAGCACACGCAGGCGGCGACCGTCTGGGGCGGGCAGTTCGTGCTCCGCTCGACCAGGGCCGGGAGGATCACGTTCGACCTCAGCGGCGCCCTGGAGTGCGCGCGCCGGCACCGTGCGGCGCACGCGGGCCTGGTCCGGACGGCTGTGGCGCGCCACCAGCGTCCGAAGCCGAGGAAGCTGACGTTGTGGGCCAGGGACGACCACGGCCAGTACTCGACGCGCGGCTACAACAGCGTCGCGACCGTGCGCGGCACCTGGTGGAAGACGGTCACGAGCTGCGCCGGCACGCTCACGTACGTGAAGCGGGGAGTCGTCAGCGTCGACGATCTGCGCCGTCACCGGACCGTGCTCGTCAGGGCCGGACACCGCTACTTCGCGCGCGGCTGAGGGCCATGCCGCAGCGGCTTGCCGCAAGGACGAAGGTGGTTGCGGTCGCGACCGCAGCCCTGTTCGCGGTCGGATGCGGGCTGCTGAGCTACGCGCTCGATCTGTGGCCGCGCCTGGAGAGCGCAACCATCGACGCGCGCTTTGCGCTGCGCGGAGGAACGGGGGCGCCGTCGGACGTCGTGATCGTGGCGATCGACGACCGCAGCTTCAACGTGCTGCGTCATCAGTGGCCGTTCCCGCGGCGGTGGGACGCAAAGGTGATCGACACCCTGCACGCCGCCGGGGCGCGCGCGATCGCCTACGACGTGCAGTTCACCGAGCCGACCGACCCGACCGACGACAACGCGCTGTTCGGCGCGGTCGCCCGCGCCCGCAACGTCGTGCTCGCGACGACCGAGGTCGACCCGCAGGGGCAGACCAACGTGCTCGGCGGCACCGCCAACCTGCGCGCCGCCGATGCGGTCGCCGCCGCGGCGAACCTCCCGCCGAGCGGTGGCGGCGTCGTGCGCCGCTACGCGTATTCGATGCTCGGCCTCCCGAGCTTCGCGGTCGCGGCGGCGCGTGCGGGCGGGCAACCGATCGCGCGATCGCAGTTCCCGGACGGCACGGCGCTGATCGACTTCCGCGGGCCGGCCGGAACGATCCGCCAGGTGTCTTTCGCCGACGTGCTCGACGGCCACTTCGACCCGCGAACGTTCGCGGGCAAGATCGTGGTCGTCGGGGCGACGGCGCCGACGCTGCAGGACCTCCACCAGACGGCCAGCACGACCAGCAATCCGATGTCGGGTGCCGAGGTCCAGGCGAACGCAATCTGGACCGCGCTCCACGGCAACCCGCTGCGATCGGGCCCGGGCTGGCTGGCGGTCGTGGCGATCCTGTTCTGCGGGCTCCTCGCCCCGCTCGGGTCGCTGCGGTGCGGGCCGCTGCGCTCGTTCCTGCTCGCGTTCGCAGCGATCGCCGGCTACCTGGCGCTTGCTCAGCTCCTGTTCGACGCGGACGTGGTGCTGGCGGTCAGCTACCCGCTCGCCGCGGGAACGCTCGGCACCGTCGGGATGCTGGCCGCCAGCTACGTGGCCGCTGCGGCGGAGCGCAACGCTGTCGCGCGGCTCTTGAGCGAGAGCCAGCTCGAGCTGCTCCAGCGCCTCGCGCAGGCGGTCGAGTCGCGCGACCCCGAGACGGGCGAGCACACGCTGCGGATCGGGATGCTGTGCCAGGGCCTCGCGCTCGAGCTCGGCTGGAGCGCGGCCGAGGCCCGCCAGCTGATGCACGCAAGCATCGTCCACGACATCGGCAAGATCGCGATCCCCGACAGCATCCTGCTGAAGCCCGGCCCGCTCAACGCGGCCGAGTGGGAGACGATGCGCCGTCACCCGACGATCGGCGCCCAGCTGCTGCAGGGATCCGCCAACCCGCTCGTGCAGCTGGCCGAGACGATCGCCCGGACCCACCACGAGCGCTGGGACGGCACCGGCTATCCCGACGGCCTGGCCGGCGAGGCGATCCCTGAAGCGGGGCGGATCTGCGCGGTCGTCGACGTCTACGACGCGCTCGTCTCGAGCCGCCCTTACAAGCAGGCGTGGCCGGTGCAGGACGCACTGGCCGAGCTCGAGCGCGGCAGCGCCACCCAGTTCGATCCCGCCGTGGTCGCCGCGTTCATGCGCCTGGCACCGAGGCTCGAGGGCGTGCTGCGCGAATCGCACACGCGTGAGCAGGCGCAGGCCGCGCTGCGACCGGCGGCGGCCTGAGCTCGCCCCGGGCCGGCGAGCCGGCAAGCCGCCGGCCCGGCACTCGCGCCCACCGCCGCCTCGCTACAGCACCTTCGACAGGAACGCCCGCGTGCGCTCGTGCCTGGGCGCGGCCAGGACCTCGCCGGGCGGGCCCGTCTCGACGACGACGCCGCCGTCCATGAACACGGCCGTGTCGGCGACCTCGCGCGCGAACCCGAGCTCGTGCGTGACGACGATCATCGTCATCCCGTCCTTCGCGAGGCCGCGCATCACGTCGAGCACCTCGCCGACCAGCTCGGGGTCGAGCGCCGAGGTCGGCTCGTCGAACAGCATCAGCTTCGGCGCCATCGCGAGCGCGCGGGCGATCGCGACCCGCTGCTTCTGGCCGCCCGACAGCGCGACCGGGTAGGTGTCGAGCTTGTCGCCGAGCCCGACGCGGGCGAGCAGCTCGCGGCCGCGCCGGCGCGCCTCCTCCCGTCCGAGCCGCTTGACGAGCGTCGGTGCGAGCGCGACGTTGTCGAGCGCGGTCATGTGCGGGAACAGGTTGAAGTGCTGGAACACCATCCCGATCTCGGCCCGCTTGCGCGCCACCTCCTTCTCGTGCAGCTCGTACAGCTTGCCGCCGGCCTCGCGGTAGCCGACCAGCTCGCCGTCGACCGACAGGCGGCCGGCGTTGATCCGCTCGAGGTGGTTGATGCAGCGCAGGAACGTCGACTTGCCCGAGCCCGACGGGCCGAGCATGCACATCACCTCGCCGCGGCGGACCTCGAGGTCGATCCCCTTCAGCACCTCGAGCAGGCCGAAGCGCTTGCGTACGCCTGCGGCCATGACCATCGCGTCGCTCAAACCGGACCCGCCCCATGCTCGTTTCCGGTCGACAGCGCGAGCGTCCGCGCGCGCCACCGCCCACGTTCGGACCGTGTGAACCCGCGCCCGTAGCGGCGCTCGATGAAGTACTGCGCGACGTACAGGACGCTCGTCAGCGCCAGGTACCAGATGCTGACGGTGATCAGCACGGGCATCGGGTTGTACGTCGCGCCGTAGATCGCCGCGCCCTCGGACATCAGCTCGTAGACGCCGCCGATCGCGACGACCAGGGAGGTCGTCTTCAGCATCGAGATCGTCTCGTTGCCCGTCGGCGGGATGATCACCCGCATCGCCTGTGGCAGCACGATCTTCCGCAGCGTCTGCCCGGGCGACAGGCCGAGCGCATGGGCGGCCTCGGTCTGGCCCTCGTCGACCGAGATCAGCCCGGCGCGGACGACCTCGGCCATGTACGCGCCCTCGTTCAGCCCGAGCCCGAGGATCGCCGCGTTGAACGAGCTGATCAGCGTGTTCGAGCTCGCATGCAGCAGCACCGGCCCGCCGAACGGGACCCCGATCGAGACGTCCTTGTAGAGCGCGCCGAAGAACCCCCAGAACACCAGCTGGACGTAGACGGGGGTCCCGCGGAAGAAGAAGATGTACAGCCAGCTCGCCCACTTCACGACCGGGTTCGGCGACTGGCGCATGATCGCCAGGAGCACCCCGAGCCCGATCCCGATCGCCATCGCGATCAGCGTCAGTTCGATCGTGATCACGACCCCGTGCGTGATCCGGCCGTCGAACAGGTACTGCCCGACGAGGTGCCACTGGAAGTTCTTGTTGGCGACGGCCGAGCGGATCAGCGAGGCGACGACGACCAGCACGACCACCGCCGCCACCCACCGCCCCGGACGGCGGACCGGGACGGCACGGATCTCCTCGTGCCGCCCCGCTCCGACTTCGCTCTGCTCGGAGACGCTCACCCGCGAGCCCGGTCCCGAGGTGTTCGCGTCAGCTGGTGGCGCCGTTGATCTTCACCTGCGCCGGCTTGATCGCCCCCGCCTGGACGCCCCACTTGTCGAGGATCTTCGTGTACGTGCCGTTCTTCATCAGCACCAGCAGCCCCGCCTGGATCGCTTTGTCGAGGCCGCCTGGCTTGGTGACCGCGAGGCCGTAGGGCGCGTTCGCGTACGAGGCGCCGACCAGCTTGAAGGCGCCGTTCGACTTCTTGACCTGGTAGGCCGCGACCGGGGAGTCGGCGAAGCCGAGCTGGACCCGCCCGCTCGACAGGGCCAGGTTGGCGCTGTTCTGGTCGGGATACGTCACGACCGTGACCCCCGCCTTGTGCTCGGCCTTGCACTTCTTGCTCTGCGTGTTGGCGTCGGCCAGCTCGGTCGTGCCCTGCTCGACCGCGACGCTGTGACCGCACAGCGCGGCGATCCCGCTGATGTTGACCCCACCGGAGCTCTTCGTGAAGAACGACTCGCCGGCGACGAAGTAGTCGACGAAGTTGACGGTCTTCTCCCGCGCCTTCGTGTCGGTGAACGACGACGCGCCGACGTCGTACTTGCCGGCGGTGAGGCCCGCGAGGATGCTGGCGAACGGAGCGTTGACGATCTTCACCTTCAGCCCCATCACGGCGCCGAGCGCGTTCATCAGGTCGGCGTCCATCCCGATCACGGTGTGACCGTCGGAGGCGAGGAACTCGTTCGGCGCGTAGCTCGCGTCGGCCGCGACCGTGATCGACCCCTTGCTCTTGTAGGCGGACGGGACGAGCTTCTCGACCGACGCCACCGCGCCGCTAGCGGCGCCGTGCTTGGCCGCGACTGCGGTCCCGGTCAGACCGATCGCGAACTGCGCGACCACGGCCGCGCACAATCCCGCCGCCCCAGCGGCGTACCTGCTGCTCCTACGTTTGAACATCAAGCTCCCTTTCAGCGCATTCGGCCCCGTGCCCCGTGGCGGACGCGCGAGCCATTTCCGCGGAGCATAGGCAAATGCAGGCCGCACGTCGAACGGTTCTAACGTGGCGTTCGTCGTGCAATAGCCTGTTGCTCATGCACGTTGCGATCCGCCTGTTCGCCGGCCTGCGCGAGCGAGCGGGCGCCGAGGCGGTGGAGCTCGAGCTGCCGGACGGCGCCCGGGTCGGCGACGCGCTCGCGCGCGTCGCATCGCTGACGGCCGGCTGCCACGTGGTGATGGCCGTCAACCGCGAGTATGCGGACGCGGACACGGTGCTCGCCGCCGGCGACGAGCTGGCGCTGATCCCGCCGGTGTCCGGAGGCGCCGAGCCGTTGGAGGGCGCCGCGGGCGCCCTGACGAGCGCGCCGCCGTGGGTGCGCATCAGCGCCGAGCCGCTGTCGCTCGACGCACTGATCGCGCGCGTGGCCGATCCGCGCGCGGGGGCGCTCGTCAGCTTCAGCGGCGTCACGCGCGAGGTGTCCGCGCTCGAGTACGAGGCCTACGCCGAGATGGCCCGCGAGCGCCTGCAGGCGATCGTCGTGGAGGCGATCGCGCGCCATCGGCTGTGCGCGGCGGCCGCCGAGCACCGGACCGGGACGGTGCCGCTGTCGGAGGCGTCGGTGATCGTCGCCGCCTCGGCGCCGCATCGCGCCGAGGCGTTCGCGGGAGCCCGCGAGATCATCGACCGGATCAAGGCGCAGGCGCCGATCTGGAAGCGCGAAGAGGGCGAGTGGGTCGCCGGACAGGCGCCTGCGACCCCCCGTTCACCAGACGACCGGTAGGGATCGGAGCGCCGTCGCGCGTGCGGCGACGCTAGATTGCCGCCCCATGCCAACCAGCCTCGTCACCGGCGGCGCCGGGTTCCTCGGCTCGCACCTGTGCGACGAGCTGCTCGCCCGCGGCCACCGGGTCATCTGCGTCGACAACCTCGAGACCGGATCGCTCGCGAACATCGCGCACATTCGAGTCCCGGAGTTCGTGCACCTCAATCTCGACATCATCGATCCGTACTTCGTCGAGGAACCGGTCGACTTCGTCTACCACTTCGCCTCACCCGCGTCGCCGATCGACTACCTGCGGCTGCCGCTGCACACGCTCAAGGTCGGCTCGTACGGGACCCACCACACGCTCGGCCTGGCGAAGCGCCACCGCGCCCGCTTCCTGACCGCCTCGACCAGCGAGGTCTACGGCGACCCGAAGGTCCACCCGCAGCCCGAGTCCTACTGGGGCCACGTCAACCCGATCGGGCCCCGCGGCGTGTACGACGAGGCCAAGCGGTTCGCCGAGGCGCTGACGATGGCCTACCACCGCCAGCAGGGCGTCGACACGGCGATCGTGCGCATCTTCAACACGTACGGACCGAAGATGAGGGCGCACGACGGTCGGGCGATCCCGACGTTCCTGCGCCAGGCGCTTCAGGGGCGACCGATCACGGTGTTCGGCGACGGCTCGCAGACGCGGTCGTTCTGCTACGTCGACGACCTGATCCGCGGGATCATCGCGCTGGCGGAGTCGGGCTACCACGACCCGGTCAACATCGGCAACCCGAACGAGTTCACCCTGCTCGAGCTGGCGAAGGCGGTCGTCGAGGTGACGGGCTCGGAGTCGGAGATCGTGTTCGAGGCGCTGCCGACCGACGATCCGCAGGTCCGCCAGCCGGACATCGCGCTCGCGCGCGAGCTGCTCGGCTGGGAGCCGCAGATCGAGCTGCGCGAGGGCCTCGGTCGGACGCTCGAGCAGTCCGGACGGGAGGCGCTGATCGGCGCGCCCCGCTGAGCGGGCACACCACTACGCACGACCCGCCGCGGCGGCAGCCGTGTCTGCGGTGCGTCAATCACCGGTAGGTGGTGCATAAGTTGTCCCACGGGTAGATGTGCTCTTCCGTAACTTCTACGGCGCAATGCCGTTACAGGACTGATTAGAGCAATCTCAGAGCCCGGTTCTTGAGCAGCTTCCAGACAGAGGCGCCCCCGACGCGCACCCAGCCCGAGCCCCCGGCGGAGGCTCCGCCGCGGCCTCCACCACGGACGCCGACCGCGATCGCGGCCCATCCCGCCAAGCAGCCGCGGCCGATCGTGGTGGCGCTGCCCGTGCGTGACGTGCGCCGCAAGCGGCCACCGGCGCTGTCGTTCGTGCTGCGGCTGGAGACGCTGCGGCGGCTGGCACGGGTGGTCTCGCTGCTCGCGCTCGACCTCGTCGGGGTCGTCGGTGCGCTGACGACGGCGCTGTGGCTGAAGCTCGCCTACCACGGCCACCCGAGCGTCACGCTGGCGTTCCACGACGCGAGGCCGTGGTTCTCGTTCGCCTACCTCGTCACGGTCCTGATGTTCGCGCGCGTCGATCTCTACTCCGACCGGCCACGGCGGCCGGGCATCGGCAAGATCGCCTCCGCGCTGCTTCAGACGACGCTGATCGCGCTCGTGTTCGCGCTCGCCAACGGCGAGCACTTCTCGAGCTACTTCATCTTCTACGGCACGCTCGCGATCGGCACCGCCTACATCGCCACCCTGCGCGAGCTGCACACCCGTGCCACAGGCTGGATCCTGGCGCGTGCCGGCTACCGCCGCCGGGCGCTGCTCGTCGGCTCAGGCGGGCAGGTGCAGGCACTGGCGCACGCGCTCGGAAACCGCTCGCGGCTGGACGTCGACGTGATCGGCTACGTCTCGGACCGGGCAAGGCCGCAGAACGGCGTGCGGCTGCTCGGACGCCTGTCCGACCTGCCCGACGTGCTGCAGAGCACGCGCGTGCAGGAGGTGATCATCGCCGACCCGGACTTCCCCCAGGACCAGGCGGTCGAGCTGATCGACCAGTGCCATCGGGCGGGCGTCACCGTGCAGGTCGCGCCGTCGACGATGGAGGTCCTGTTCGACCGCGCGGAGTTCGTGCCGGGCGCCAGCGTGCCGCTGTTCCGCGTCCGCGCGCCGGTGTTCGAAGGCGTCGACTTCGCGCTCAAGCGGACCTTCGACCTGATCGTCGCGGGGATCGTCCTGATCGTGTCGGCACCGGTGCTGCTGACGATCGCCGTCGCGGTCAAGCTCAGCTCGCGTGGCCCGGTGCTGTACCGCTCGGTGCGCCCGGGGATCGGTGGCCAGCCGTTCTCCTGCCTGAAGTTCCGCACGATGCGCGAGCACGCGGACCAGATCCAGGCCGACCTCGAGTCGCTGAACGAGCTGTCGGGGCCACTGTTCAAGATCCGCGAGGACCCGCGGCTGACATCGGTCGGACGGATGCTGCGGCGGTTCTCGCTCGACGAGCTGCCCCAGCTCGTCAACGTGCTTCGCGGTGAGATGTCGCTGGTGGGGCCGCGCCCGCTGCCACTGCGCGACTTCGAGCGGCTCGAGGATTGGCACAAGAAGCGCTACCTCGTGCTGCCGGGGATGACCGGCCTGTGGCAGGTGTCGGGGCGGGCCGAGCTCGATTTCGACGACCTCGTCCGGCTCGACTTCCTGTACCTCGAGCAGTGGTCGATCTTCCTCGACATGGCGATCCTGCTGAAGACGATCCCCGCCGTGCTGTCACGTCGGGGAGCCTTCTAGCTCCGGTCCGCTAGGCTGCCGCGGCGATGCCGCCGACCGACCGCTTCGTGATCAGCTTCGCCGCGGAGCCGCCGCAGGATTCGCTCCCGTACGGCCGCTGGGCGGAGACGCTGCGCGGTCACTTCCTGGTGGCTGTCCGCGCGATCGAGACCGAGGGGGAGACGCTGGGCGAGCCCGGCGAGATCCGGTGGTTCCCCGACCGTACCTACAGCGGACGCACGTACGTGCCCGCCACGGCGCGGACGAGCGAGGGATTCGAGGTGTTCGGGTTCGTGTCGTTCACCGAAGGCGGCGAGAGCGCCGGCCCGAGCGAATTCGACGCGGTCGCCGACTACACCAGCGAGCTGGCCGAGAGCAACCCCGATTGGAAGCTCGACCTGTCCGACGAGGTGATCGGGAGCTGGCGCGGCGAGAGCGGCAACCGCGCTGAGATCACGCTCGTATGGGGAGTGCCGATGATCCCCGGTGGCGCGGTCGTGACCGCCGAGCTCGCGAACCTCGCCGTTGACCAGTGCGCGGTCGTCGAGGAGCGCTTCTTCACGCTGGTCGCACCCGACAACTATCGCGGCGACTACCTCGAGGTCAAGCTGTGGGGCGGCCGGGGCGAGTTGCTGGCGGTCGAGTCGCTCTACGTCGAGGACTGATCGCCCGCCAGCTCGATCGTCATCGCCGGCGCCGGCGCGCCGTTGTCACCGCTGGGCGGCTGGAGCGGAAAGTGGCAGGCGGCCTGGTGGCCGGGACCGAAGCTGCGCAGCAGCGGCTCGGTCTCGGCGCACTTGGCCTGGGCGCGCGGGCAGCGCGTGCGGAACCGGCAGCCCGAGGGCGGGTCGATCGGGCTCGGGAGCTCGCCGCGGATCGCGATCTCGTCCTTGCTCTGCTCGGCCTCGGGGTCGGGCAGCGGGATCGTCTTGATCAGCGCCTCGGTGTACGGGTGCGCGGGGTGGTGGTAGATGTCGTCGCCCGTGCCCAGCTCGACGAGCTTGCCGAGGTACATCACGCCGATCCGGTCCGACAGGTACTTGACGACCGCGAGGTCGTGGGAGATCACGATCGAGGCCATGTTGTGCTCGGCCTGCAGGCGCTTCATCAGGTTCAGCACCTGTGAGCGGATCGAGACATCGAGGGCGGACACCGGCTCGTCGGCGACGACGACCTTCGGCTCGAGCATCAGCGCGCGCGCCAGCGCGATCCGCTGGCGCTGCCCGCCGGAGAACTCGTGCGGGTAGCGCTCGAGCGCGTTGTGCGGGAGCCCGACCTCGTCGAGCATCCGCTTGATCTTCTGATCCTGCTCGCGGGCGGAGCCGAGCTTCTGCACGATCAGCGGCTCGCGCAGGCTCGCGTGAACCCGCATCCGCGGGTCGAGCGAAGCGTACGGATCCTGGAACATCATCTGCAGCTCGCGCCGGGCGAGTCGCAGCGCCCTGCCGCGGTTGCGGTAGATCTCCTCGCCGCCGAGCGTGATCCGGCCACCGTCGGGCTTCTCGATCCCGACGACGAGCTTGCCGAGCGTCGTCTTGCCGCACCCGGACTCGCCGACCAGCCCGAGCGCCTCACCCTCGCCGACCGTCAAGGTCACGTCCGAGACCGCTTTGACCGAGGCGACCTTGCGCTTCAGTACCTGGCCGGCCGTGACCGGATACTCGCGGACGGCGTTCTCGATCTGGAGCAGCGGCTTCAGCGCCTTGACGTCGAGACGAGCGGCGCGCTCGGCGACGACGGCCATCCGGGCGGTCTGGTCGATCGGGCCGTCGACCGGGTGCCAGCACGCGAACACATGGCTCGGATCCTCGCCTGAGAGCGGCGGTTCCTGTGCCCGGCACTGGTCGGTCGCGTACGCGCAGCGGGGCGCGAACCGGCACCCCTGCGGCGGCCTCGTGAGGTCGGGCGGCAGCCCGGGAATCGAGACGAGCGGCTTGGTCGCATCCTGCTCGAGCCGCGGGATCGAACCGAGCAGCGCTTGCGTGTACGGGTGGCGCATGCCGGTGAACAGCCGGCGCGTGTCGGCCGACTCGACGATCCGCCCTGCGTACATCACGTTGATCCGGCTGGTGCGCCCCGCGACCACGCCCATGTCATGGGTGACGAGCAGCGTCGCCATCCCGAGCCGGTCGCGGAGATCGTCGAGCAGGCGCAGGATCTGCGCCTGGATCGTCACGTCGAGCGCGGTCGTCGGCTCGTCGGCCAGCAGCACGTTCGGCTCGCACGACAGCGCGATCGCGATCATCACGCGCTGGCGCAGCCCGCCGGACAGCTGGTGTGGATAGTCCTTCAGCCGCTCGCGTGGCTGTGGCATCCCGACCAGCTCGAGCACCTCGAGCGCCCGATCCGCTGCCTCCCGCTTCGACGCGCCGCGATGCAGGCGCACCGGCTCGGCAACCTGCTCGCCGATCGTCTTGGTCGGGTTCAGCGAGGACAGCGAGTCCTGGAAGATCATCGCCACCTCGTTGCCGCGCAACCTGCGCAGCTCCGGCGCCGGCAGTCCGACGAGCTCGCGGCCGCCGAGCTTGATCGAGCCCTCGATGACGTGGCCGCCGTTCGGCAACAAACCCAGGATCGAGAGGCCCAGCATCGACTTCCCGCAGCCCGATTCGCCGACAAGTCCGACCGTCTCGTGGGTGTCGAGGCTGAGGCTGACGTTGCCGACCGCCTGGACGGTCGAGCGCGAGAGCTTGATATGGGTCGAGAGGTTGTCGACCTCGAGCGCTGCCGCCATTGTCAGCCCTTCGCTAGCGGCGCCTCAGCCGCACGTCGAGCGCGTCGCGGAGCGCGTCGCCGACCAGGTTGGTGGCGAGCACGAGCGCGACGAGGCAGCCGCCGACCGGGTA
>DAHUYL010000072.1 GCA_027315255.1 Solirubrobacterales bacterium
GAGCTCTGCACCGCCGCCCAGCGCGCCTCGCGCACGCTGGGGACGCTCGGCGCGGAGGTCAAGAACCGTGCCCTGGAGGGGATCGCCGACGCGCTCATCGACCGCACGCCCGAGATCCTCGAGGCCAACGCGCGCGACCTCGAGGCCGGGCGGGAGGACGGGCTGTCCTCAGCGCTGCTCGACCGCCTGACGCTGGATCGGGTGCGCATCCGTCAGATCGCTGAGGGCACCCGCAGGATCGCAGCGCTGCCGGACCCGGTCGGCGAGGTGATCGATGGATTCCGGCTCCCGAACGGGCTCGACGTGCGCAAGGTGCGGGTCCCGCTCGGCGTGATCGCCGTCGTCTACGAGGCGCGGCCGAACGTGACGATCGACGCCGCGGCGCTGTGCCTGAAGGCGGGCAATGCGATCGTCCTGCGCGGCTCGAGCACCGCTGCGCACTCGAACGCCGTGCTCGCCGGAATCGCAGCCGAGTCGGCCGTGCGGGCCGGGCTGCCGGTCGGCTCCGTCGCGCTCGTCGCCGGTGGCGGCCGTGAGGAGCTGGCCGAGCTCGCGACCCAGACGGGAACCGTCGACCTGATCATCCCGCGGGGGGGCGAAGGGCTCAAGCAGGCGCTGAAGGGGGTCGCGACGGTGCCGGTGATCTACGCCGCGGCGGGCAACTGCCACGTGTACGTCGACCGGGTCGCTGAGCTGCAGATGGCCCAGCGGATCGTCGTCAACGCGAAGGTGCAGCGGCCGGGCGTGTGCAACGCCGCCGAGACGCTGCTGGTCCACGCGGACGTCGCCGGGCAGTTCCTCCCGCACGCCCTGCACGCGCTGCACGAGGCGGGCGTGACGCTCCACGCCGACGCGCGCGCGCGGGCGGCGGCGCCCGGCGTGACGATGCGCCCGGCGAGCGACGCCGACTGGGACACCGAATATCTCGGCCTCGAGCTGGCGGTCGGTGTGGTCGACTCGGTGCAGGAGGCGATCGAGCACATCAACCTGCACGGGAGCGGGCATTCGGAGGCGATCGTCACCTCCGACACGGCGGCGGCGCGGGCCTTCGAGCTCGGCGTCGATGCGGCCTGCATCTACGTCAACGCCTCGACGCGGTTCACCGATGGCGGCGAGTTCGGGATGGGCGCCGAGATCGGGAACTCGACCCAGAAGCTGCACGCGCGCGGGCCGATCGGCGTGCGCGAGCTGTGCACGTTCAAGTACCTGGTCGAGGGCACCGGTCACATCCGGCCGTGACCGCGGATCGGGTCAGATAGCGTCTGAGCGCTGGCGGAGCCGCCTCGCGTGCGTGTCGGAATCCTCGGCGGGACCTTCAACCCGCCGCACATCGGCCATCTGATCGCCGCTCAGGAGGCGCATCTCCAGCTGAGCCTCGACCGGGTCCTGCTGATGCCAGCCGGGATCCAGCCGCACAAGCTCGACGAACAGGACGATCCCGGGGCCGGACACCGTCTGGCGATGTGCCGGTGCGCGACCTGTGCCGACGAGCGCTTCGAGGTCTCGCCGCTCGAGGTCGAGCGAGCGGGACCGTCGTACACGGTCGATACGCTTATCGAGCTGCACTCTCGAGCGCCAGACCACGAGCTGTACCTGATCGTCGGCGGAGACGTCGCGGCGGGGCTGCCATCCTGGCGGGAGCCCGAGCGGGTGCTGTCGCTGGCGCGGCTGGCGGTCGCGAAACGGCGCGGTACCGCGCGGGACTCCGTGCAGCGTGCCCTGTCCGGTCTGCGCGGCGGCGAGCGCGCGGAGTTCTTCCGGATGCCCCGGATCGCCATCTCGTCGACGATGGTGCGTCGGCGCGTCCGCGCCGGCCAGCCGATCGCCTATCTGGTCCCCGAATCCGTCGCCAGCTACATCCACCAACACCGTCTGTACGGAGGACGCCCACTGTGATGAACCCCGAGGCGATCGCGCTCGCGGTCGCAGGCTACGCGGCCGACCGCAAGGCCCTCGACATCGTCCAGCTCGATCTGCGAGCGATCATCTCCTACACCGACTACTTCGTGATCTGCAGCGGGCGCTCGGACCGCCAGACGAAGGCGATCCACGACGCGATCCTGTACGGGATGAAGCACGACCACGGGCTGCTGCCGGCGCGGGTCGAGGGACTCCCGCAGGCCGACTGGATCCTGATGGACTACCTCGACGTCGTCGTCCACGTGTTCACACCACAGACGCGCGACTTCTACCGCCTCGAGCAGCTGTGGGGCGAGGCGCCGGCGCTGGCGCTCGCCGTCGGCTGAGGGGACCAGGCCGGTCGGCGGCCTGCAGCGTCGGGCGGACGGGCGCTCGTGCTCTCTGCTGAGGCGAGCCCGGTGGACCTGCGAGCGATCCGGGCGCGCCCGGCCTCCCGGGCCCGGCCTCCCGGGCAGCCCCCGGCCTCCCGGGGTCGCTTGCGGGTGGTCTCCCGCGGCGGTGAGGGACATCTGGTCGGCGCGCCCAGAGCGGACCCGATCGGGCGCGCGAAGTCTGCCAACCCCCCGTCCGAGCGAGGGGTTGGCAGATTCAGCCAGCTGTGAGGTGGTCTGAGCTGCCACCCCCCGCCACTGCCCGGGGGTTGGCAGAGTTGTCGTTCCCCCCGCGCCGCGTCGAGCGCTCCACTTGACCGAGCGCTGCTGACACCACCCAGGGCTGTCGACCGGCGCCGTTTCAGAGCGCCTGCAGCAGCCGAGGCGCGACCTGCTTCTTGCGGCTCATCACGCCGGGCAGCTCGATCACGCCGCCATCGGGCTCGGCTCCGAACGCGCGAGCCACCGCGGCGGCGTCGCCCGCCACCAGCAGATGGGTGAGGTGCTCGAGCACGTCGGTGACCATCAGCGCGTAGAGGTTCAGGTCCTTGTTCGAGCGGGCCACGGTCATCGCGGCGAGCAGCTCGGCGCGGCGTTCGAGCAGCCCGCCGCCGACGACCTCGACCTGAGCGATGCAGATCGCCTGGCCGCCGGCGGTCTGGTAGCTCTTGGCGTCGCGGCCGACGAGCTCCGACGCGCTGACCCCCGATGTGTCGGAGGTCGCCTCGAACATCTCCTTGCCGTACGCGCGCGCGTCGATCGCCAGCGCCCGCTCGAGGTAGGCGACGACCGCGTGGTCGCGCTCGGTGGTCGTCGGGGAGTTCAGGATCACGGTGTCGGACAGGACCGCACCGAGCATCGCCAGCGCCGTCGGGCGGCTCGGCTCCATGCCGTTCTGGCGGAAGCGCTCGACCACCAGCGTCGAGGTCGAGCCGACCGGATCGAACGTCGCCAGCACGGGCACGCGCGTCTCGATCGAGCCGATGTGATGATGGTCGAGGATCTCGAGGATCTCCGCCTGCTCGACGCCGGGAACGCTCTGCGCCTGCTCGGCATGGTCGACCAGGATCACCCGGCGCCGCTGCGGGGCGACCAGGTTCGAGCGGCTGAGCAGGCCGATCGGTCGCCGGCGCGAGTCGATCACGACCGCCGCGCCGTAGTGCGACTCCTTGATCTGATCGGACACCTCGCTGAGCAGGTCATCGACCGTCGCAGTCAGCGGGTCGGGCTCCATCACCCCGCGGCAGGGAGCGGCGAGCGTGATCATCCGCCCCGAGACGTAGGTGTCGAGCGGCGAGGTGATCACCGCCGTGCCCCGGCGTGCCGCCAGCTCGAGCACCTCGGGGTCGGGGCGGGCGCCGCCGGAGATCACGAGCAGCGCCGCTCCGAGGTCGATCGCGAGCCGCTGCGCGTCGGCGCGGTTGCCGACCACGACCACATCGCCGGCGGAGATCCCGCTCGGCGTGCGGACGTCCATCGAGTGGACCCAGACGCGGCCGGACAGCGGCCTGTCCGCGCCGGTCAGGAGCTCGCCCTCGAGCACCTCGGCGACCGCGTGCACGTAGGTCGCCTCGCGCAGCGCGGAGGTGTCGCGCGACTCGCGGATGTAGCGACGGGCGAGCGCTCGGGTGGTGACCAGGCCGGCGAGCTCGCCGTCGGCGCCGGTGACCGGCACGAGGTCGCAGCCGGAGCGGGCCATCGCGAGGCCGGCCTCGCGCACCGGCTCGTCCTGTCCGATGCTCGGGAAGCTCGTCTCCATCAGGTCGCCGACGCGCAACATGACGTGCGGAAGGAACTCGGGCTCCGGCGCGCCGCAGCGCTCGAGCACCCAGCGGGTCTGCGGATTGCAGTCGCCGAGCCGGGCGGGCACGTAGTCGTTGCTCGGGTCGAGCCGGCGCTTCAGCTCGGCGTAGCCGATCGCGGACGCGATCGAGTCGGTGTCGGGGTTGCGGTGACCGGTGACGTGGACGGTGGGCACCTGGGGATTATGTCCGGGGCGGTTTCGAGCGCACATGCCGGGGGTCGTTTTCCAGCAGCCGGCCGCGCGTGGCGATAGGGTGCGCGCAGTCATCCGTGATCCCAGACCGGAGGGAATCTTCATGCCAACCGCCCCGACGATCCTCCCGACGCAGATCCAAGAGGGTCGTGCGCCAGGAGTCACCTACCGGCTCGAAGGCGAGCTCGTCCCGGTCCTGCACATGGCGCTCGACGGCCAGGTCCCGATCTACTTCGAGCACCACGTGCTGTTGTGGAAGTACCCGACGATGCAGATCGGCCTGCACCCGCTCAAGAAGGGGTTGAAGCGTCGCGTATTCGGCGGCATGCCGCTGCTGCTCCTGCAGGCCGAGTCGAGCGGTGAGATCGCGTTCAGCCGGGACGCGCCGGGCCACGTGGTGGCGCTCCACCTGCAGCCGGGCGAGGGAGTGGTCGTGCGCGAGCACCAGTTCCTGGCGGCGACGGGCAGCGTCGAGTACGACTACACCCGGATCAAGGGCTTCGCGAACGCGCTGTACGGCGGCGGCTTCTTCGTCGATCAGTTCCTCGCTGCGGGCCACGAGGGCGTCCTCTGGGTCCATGGCTACGGCAACGTGTTCGAGAAGACACTCGAGCCGGGCGAGTCGATCGACATCGAGCCGGGTGGCTGGGTGTACCGAGACCACTCGGTGCAGATGAGCCAGGAGGTGTACGGCTTCAAGACCGGCTTCCTCAGCGGCGGCGCCGGCAACCTCGTGTTCAACCGCTTCACCGGCCCCGGCCGCGTCGGCCTCCAGAGCGCGTACTACCACCCGCCCGGCTCCGAGACCGGTGGCGGCGGCGGCCAGGCGCAGGCGAACGACCAGCGCGGCGGCGGGCTGCTCGGCAACCTGGTCGGCGGCCTGCTCGACAACTGACCGGCGGCCCGGAGGTCGAACGATGACGTTCACGACCGGACATCTCGCCGAGCAACCGCTGCCGCCCGGGATCGCTGGGGCGCTGTCGCTGGCCGGCTACCAGCTGCTGGTCGACGTCGCCGGGGTGGGGGCGGGCCGGCTCGGGCAGCAGGCGTTCCTGCTGGTCGCGGCCGACCCCGACCCGGCGGTGCCCGATCCGGGCACGCAGATCTCGCTGCACCAGGCGAAGCTGCGCGACGAGCGAGACATGACCGCCTACACCCAGCTGGCGGCGCAGCTGGGCTTCCTGCGGCTGGCGGGCTACCGGCTGACGCTCGAGCGCGCCGGGCTGCGCTCGAAGATCTCGATGGTCGACCCGGCAACCGGCGGGATGGCGATCACGATCCCCGAGAAGCACCCCGGCAAGCTGCTCGGCGGCGGCCTGACCGTGTCGACGCTGCTGGCGAAGGTGCGCGGCCTCGGCCCGGCAGGTCCGCCTCCCGACCTGAGCAGCCCGGACGCGCTGCGCCAGGTGCTGCTCGAGCTGGCGCTGCGCGACGACTCGATCGGCGGCGCGGACGCGGTCGAGATGGCCGACCGCGCGCTCGCGCAGATCACCCAGAACCCGACCCTCGATCCGGCGGCGGCGATCGAGGCGGCGAAATCATCGGCCTAGGCTGACCGATCGAGGGCGGCCGGCTCGCCCCCGCCGGGCAGCGCCGCGACCACGGGGGCCGCGACCGCGGGCGACAGGCGGATCCGCGGCCTACCCCGGCGGGTGATGATCACCTCCTCGCCGGCGGCGACGCGCTCCATCCAGTCGCCGAGGTGGTCGCGGAACGGGTTCGAACCGACGACCGTTGGCCCGTTCGATCGGGACGGACGAGGAGGAGTGGAGCTAGTCGGGCTCGAACCGACGACCTCCTGACTGCCGGTCAGGCGCTCTCCCAGCTGAGCTATAGCCCCTTCGAAAGTGAAGTCCTCTGCAAGGTTAATGCACGCCCGCTGGTTGTTGCGCGCCGGTGTGAGCCGCAGTTGAACCATCGACTGGCCGGCGAACAGACTCGGTGGCAGCAGAAAGCACCGATCAAGGTCCTCGCAGTACGCGCCCACAAGGTCGATCTCGTGCTCTGAGTAGCAGGTCCGGACGTAGCCATTGGGGGTGTGGCGGCTGGTTCTGGTGCCGATCACGACCGTCGCCGCGTTCTGGCTCAGCGTTGCCCACTTGCACTGCACGCGAAGTGGCGGCCCGAAGCCCAGGTCGAAGATGAAGTCCGCCCGACTGTGGCCGCTGACAGGGCGATAGACGTAGATCCCCGCCTTGATCGCGGCGAATTCCAGCGCGGTCTCGGCGATCGCGCCCTTGGTGTTGTTCGTTCGCTCCCGCATCGAACAGATGTTCGCATACGGGTCGGACCGAACCGGGTCAGCCCGGCGGGATGAACTCCGGCACGTCGAGTGCGGTGTCGGGGCCGTCGTCGTCGCGTGCGCCGCGGCGTCCCGGGCCGTGCGCCCCGTCGCCCGCTCCACGGGCGGTGCGCGCCGAACGGCCCGCCTCGCGACCGTCGCGGCCGACCGTCTGCTTGCCGCGGCGGGTAGCCACGGCCTGCGCGGCCGCATCGAGCGACTTGCGTTCGGGATCGACCCGGTCGATCTGGGCGAGCATCGTCGAGTGGACCGCCTGGATGTCGCGCAGCAGGCGCTCCGCGTTGGAGTGCATCGATTCGCCCAGCTCGCGAAGGTCGGCGGCGAGCTGGGAACCGTCCGTCTGGACCTCGCCGGCGGTGCCGCGCGCCTCGCGCAGCAGCTCTCGGGCCTTGTCGTCGGCCTCGTGACGGGTCCGCTGGGCCGCCTCGTTCGCGTCGCGCAGCGTCGCCTCGGCGGTCTCGTGGGCGCGGGCGAGCACCGCCTCGGCGTCCGATGTCGCCTTGCTCCTGATCTCCTCGGCCTCCATCCGCACCCGGTCGGCCTCGGAGTGGGCGCGGGCGACGATGTCCAGCGCGGTCGACGTGGCCGCCTCGCGCGCCTGCTCGGCCTCGGCGCGTGCGGCCTCGCGGACGCGTGCGGCCTCCTCGTTCGCCCACTTGACGATCTCCGCCGACTCCGCCTCGGCCGCCTCGACCCGGTTCTTCGCGGCGCGCTCGCCCTCGGCGATCCGGTCGCGCATCCGTCGCTCGGCGTCGTGCTGGAGCTCGGCGGCCGCCAGCTCGGCGGCACCGACGATCTGGGCGACCTGGTCGTGCACGAAATCGCCGTTGCGAGTCGGCTCGCCCCCACCGCCCACGCGTCGGTTGTCGGCCATCGCCCGATGGTAGCCCCGCGGTGGCCGCCGATCGCAACAAAAGCACCGCCAAGTAACCTGCTTGCGGCATGGCAGAGCGCCGCTACGAACCGTGTCAGATCGAGGCCCGCTGGCAGGCCGTGTGGGAACGCGAGCGCACCTGGGAGATCTCCAACGAGGCCCCCCCCGACTCCGATCCGGCTCACCCCGCCAACCCGGCGGACCCGGCCGGCCCCGCCGGTGCCGGCACCCAGGCCGGCACCGGCGCGAAGTCCTACGTGCTCGAGATGCTGCCCTACCCGAGCGGCGAGCCCCACATCGGCCACCTGAAGAACTACGCGCTCGGCGACGCGATCGCGCACTTCCACCGCCGCACCGGCCACCGCGTGCTGCACCCGATGGGCTACGACGCGTTCGGGCTGCCGGCCGAGAACCACGCGATCAGGACCGGCGAGCACCCGCGCAAGTCGACCGACGACTCGATCGCCGCGTTCCAGCGCGCGTTCCGCTCGTGGGGGATCTCGATCGACTGGTCGCGGGAGATCGCAAGTCACGAGCCGAGCTACTACCGCTGGACCCAGTGGATCTTCCTGAAGCTGTTCGAGCGTGGCCTCGCCTACCGCAAGGAGGCGGCGGTCAAGTGGTGCCCGAACGACCAGACGGTGCTCGCCAACGAGCAGGTGATCGACGGACACTGCGAGCGCTGTGGCGCCGAGGTCGAGGCGCGCCAGCTCGAGCAGTGGTTCTTCCGGATCACCGACTACGCCGACCGGCTGCTCGACGACCTCGACACGATCCGCTGGCCCGAGCACGTCAAGGCGATGCAGCGCAACTGGATCGGGCGCAGCATCGGCGCCGAGGTCCGCTTCCGCTGCGAGGACTTGGATCCCGCCCACCCCGTCGACTACCCCGTGTTCACGACCCGGCCGGACACGCTGTTCGGCGCGAGCTTCTTCGTGATGGCGCCCGAGCACCCCGACGTGTTCAGGCTCGCCGCCGGCACCGAGCACGAGCAGGAGGTCCACCACTACGTCAACCGCGCGCTGACCGAATCGGCCGAGGTGCGCGGCGCCGCCGAGAAGCGCAAGAC
>DAHUYL010000177.1 GCA_027315255.1 Solirubrobacterales bacterium
TCGAGCCCGTAGTCGCTCAGCAGCGTGAGGATCGGCGCCGCCACGTCAGGAGGCGCCGCCGAGCCCGACCTCGTGGCCGAGCAGCGCCTCGTAGAACGCGAGCGCGCAGTCCAGGTCGCTCCCGGGCAAGCCGGCGAACAGATGCGTGACGGTCATGCCGCGCCGCGCCGAGCGTCGGCGACGAGCGCGTCGATCAGGCCGTCGACGTCGTGGCGCAACGCCTCGACATCGGGCTCGAGCCCGTTCGCGCGCAGGGTCGCGCTCGTGACCGGGCCGATGCTGACCAGACGAGGGCCGCCGGCGTGCCCCACGCCGCCGGCGGCCTTCAGGAAGTTGCTGACGGTGGACGATGAGGTGAACGTGAGGTAGTCGGCGGCCGCCACCGCGCTCAGCTGCGATTCGGACAGCGGCTCGACCACGGTCTCGTACAGGGCCACCACGTCCACCTCGGCGCCGCGGGCGCGCAGCGCCTCGGGGAGCACCTCGCGAGCCTGCGCCGCCCGGGCGACGAGCGCGCGGGTGACGGGAACGGCGGCCAGCGCCTCGACCAGCCCCTCGGCGACGAACCGGTCGGGGACGATGTCGGCCGTGATCCCCCTCGCCGACAGGGCGCGCGCGGTCCCCGGCCCGATCGCCGCGACCCGCGCGCCGGCCAGCGCGCGGGCATCGAGGCCGGCGGCGGCGAGGCGGGCGAACAGCGCCTCGACCCCGTTCGGGCTCGTCAGGCAGACGAGGTCATAGCGAGCGAGGTCGGGCGCCGGGCCCGGCAGCGGCTCGATCCGGATCACCGGCGCCTGCACGACCGCGGCGCCGAGCTGCTCGAGCCGCGCCGCGATCCCGCTCGCCTGGGCGCGGGCGCGCGTGACCGCGACCTTCAGACCGGCGAGCGGGCGCTGTTCGACCCACTGGAGCTGCTCGCGCAACGCCGCGACCTCGCCGAACACCGCGACCGCGGGGGCTCGCACGCCCGCCGCCTCCGCGTCGGCGGCGATCGTCGCAAGGCGCCCGGCCAGCACGCGCTGCTCGGGCAGAGTCCCCCGCTCGATCACGGCGGCCGGTTGCTCCGGCGAGCGGCCGCCTTCGAGCAGCCGCGCGCAGATCCCGGACAGCTGCCGCACTCCCATGTAGACGACGAGCGTCCCCGGGAACGCCGCGAGCGCGCGCCAGTCGAGCGCCGACTCGGGCTTGGTCGGATCCTCGTGGCCGGTCACGAGCGCGACCGCGCTGGCCGTCTCGCGGTGGGTGACCGGAATCCCGGCGAACGCGGGCGCCGCGATCCCGGCGCTCACGCCCGGGACGACCTCGAACTCGATTCCGGCGAGGCGGAGCGCCTCGGCCTCCTCGCCGCCGCGGCCGAACACGAACGGGTCGCCGCCCTTCAGCCTCACGACGCTCGCGCCGGTCGCGCCGTGCGCGACCAGCAGCCGCTCGATCTCGGACTGCGCCATCGACGGGCCACCGCCCTCCTTGCCGACGTAGACGAGCGTCGCGTCCGGCCGGGCGCCGGCGAGCGCGCCGGGCGGGATCAGGCGGTCGTAGACGATCACGTCGGCGGCGGCGATCAGCTCGAGCGACCGCGCGGTCATCAAGCCGGGGTCGCCCGGGCCCGCGCCGACGAGGTAGACGGTCACGCGGCCGCCTCCGCCTCGGCGCGGCGGAGCAGCTCGCCCGCCCCGGCGGCCAGCAGCCGCTCGGCGACCGCCGCGCCCAGGTCGGCGGAGCTGCCGGCGAGGCGATCCGAGACCCACTCGCTGCCGTCGGGGAGGCCCGCCCAGGCCACGAGCTCGACGGCGCCGGAATCGCCTCCGAGGCGCCGGGCGAGCGCCCCGACGGCGGTCTGGCAGGACGCGCCCAGCGCTCGCGTCAGCTCCCGCTCGGCCGCGACGCACGCGGCGTCGGCCGGGTCAGCCAGCGCGCTCACGGTCGCGGCGGCGGGCGAACCCGCGCGGCACTGGAGCGCCAGCGCACCCTGGCCGGCGGCAGGTACGATCTCGTCGAGCACGCCGCCGATCGAGCGCTCGAGCCCGAGCCGTCGCAGGCCGGCGACCGCCAGCACGATCGCGTCGGCCTCGCCGGCGGCGAGCTTGCGCAGCCGGGTGTCGACGTTGCCGCGCAGCGCCACCAGCTCGAGGTCGGGCCGCAGCGCTCGCAGCTGGGCCATCCGGCGCAGGCTGCTCGTACCGATCCGCGCGCCGGGGGACAGCTCGGCGAGCGAGCGCGCCCCACACAGCGCATCCCGCGGATCCTCGCGTGCCGGGATCGCGCTCAGCTCGGTGCCGGGCGCGAGCTCGGCGGGCACGTCCTTGGCCGAGTGAACCGCGACGTCGATCTCCTCCGCAGCGAGCGCGCGCTCGAGTTCGGATACCCAGCGCGCCTTGTCGCCCGTCGCCTCGCCGCGGTCGCCGGCGGTGCTCACGCGCACGACCTCGCACTCGACGCCCGTGGCGGCGAGCCGATCGCGGACCCACTCGGTCTGGGCGAGCGCCAGCGCGCTCGCGCGGGTCCCGATCCGCAAGCTCATCAGGCGCGCCGGCGGGGCAGCTCGCGCACCTCCGCGATCCGCGCCTCGGCGCCTGCCGCGGTCGCCCCCTCCTCCACGCTCAATCCGAACAGGTCGCGGACGATCGCCATTCGCGCGTGTACGCGGTCGTCGCGCAGCTCCTTCATCCGCGCGGTCGGGGCGTGCAGCAGGCGGTTGACGATCGCGCGGGCGATCGCGTCGACGCGCTCGAGGTCGCGTGCGGAGGCCGACTCCCACTTGCCGTCGTTGTCGCGGACGACCTGGGCGGCGATCTCGCCGGCGTGGGTGCGCAGCGCTGCGACCGTCGGCAGCACCTCGAGCGAGCCGAGCCAGGCGGCGAACCCCTGGATGTGCTCCTCGACGATCCCCTCGGCCTTGCGTGCCTCGGCCTGGCGGACGCGGAGGTTGCGGGTGATCACCGCGTCGAGGTCGTCGACGTCGTACAGCGTCACCCCGTCGAGATCGCCGCACGCCGGGTCGACATCGCGCGGGACGGCGAGGTCGATCAGCAGCAGCGGCCGCCCGCCGCGGGCGGCGAGGACCTCGGCCAGCTCCGGCGCCTCGATCAGGTGGTGCGGCGAGGCGGTCGCCGAGACGACCGCGTCGGCCGCCTGGAGCGCGCGCGGGAGCTCGTCGAAGCTCATGCTCTCGCCGCCGTAGCGGCGCGCCAGCGCGACCGCGCGAGCGCGCCGGCGGGTCGCCACGAACACGGGCGCGCAGCCGCCGTCGGCGAGCGCGCGAGTGGTCAGCTCGCCGGTCTCGCCCGTCCCGATCACGACCACCCGGCGGCCGGCGAGCGCGCCGAGCGTCTCGCGCGCGAGCGCAGCCGCCACCGAACCGAGGCTCATCTGGCGCTCGCCGATCGCCGTCTCGGAGCGGACCCGCTTGCCCGTCTCGAGCGCGGCCTTGAACAGGTGGCTGGTGAGCGGTCCCGCCGTGTCGCGCGCAAGCGCCGCCTCGTACGCGCGCTTGACCTGGCCCTGGATCTCGGCCTCGCCGACGAGCATCGAGTCGAGGCTCGCAGTGACCCTGTACAGGTGACGGGCTGCGTCGCAGTTGCGGTGGGCGTAGATCGCGCCGGCCAGCGCGGTCGGACGGATCCCGGCCTGCCGGGCGAGCATCGACAGCACGGTCGACTCCGCCTCGACCGGGTCGCCGACGACCACGTACAGCTCGGTGCGCTCGCAGGTCGACAGTGCAACCGCCTCGTGCACGTCGGTCGCGCCGTGCAGCTCGCGCAGGAACTCGCCCGAGCGGGCGTCGCTCAGCGCCAGCCGCTCCCGCACCTCGACGGGGGCGGTCTTGTACGACGCGCCGATCGCGAGCAGCTCGCTCACGGGCGGGCCAGCAGCTCGGGGTCCGCGGTCTCGAGGGCGCCGCCGGTTTGTGTACCGGCGGCGCTGTCACGGGCCTGCTCGCGAGCTTGCTCGCGCGCGTCGAGGTCGGCGCGCAGCTCGCGCAGCTCGCGCTGGTTGCGCCCGAGGCGGACCGCCATGATCCCGACGTACGCGAGGATGATCGCGACGAACACGATGTAGGCGGCCGCGACGTACGGGCCCGCCTCGTGCAGCGGCAGCGCGGGCGCTTGGGCGAGCAGCAGGGTCGCGTGCATCAATGGGCTCCGACCGGCGCCGCGGTCCGCCGGGACGGGCGATCGGTCGCGCCGGGGTCCTCGCAGGCGTGCAGCGCGCGGCGCAGGCGGCGGGTCTCCGCGCGGGTCTCCTTGGCGGCCATCTCGTACTTCATCAGGGTCGCGAACAGCAGCGCGATGCCGACCAGCGAGATGTAGAAGACGAGCTTCATCGAGCCGGGGAGCGCGCCGCCCTCGAGATTCAGGACGCGTGGATGGACGAACTCCACCGACAGACGCACCGCGATGAAGTTGAGCGGCACGAACGCGCCGCCGACGATCGCGAACACGGCCGCGTAGCGCGACTGGCGCTCGGGATCCTCGATCGAGAACCGCAACGGCTGGTAGGTGGCGAACATCAGGATCACGATCAGGTAGGAGACGAGCGTCGGCTCCTGCCACACCCACCAGTGGCCCCACGAGGCCTTCGCCCAGATCGAGCCGGTGACGATCCCGCCGACCGAGAAGATCAGCGCCATGTGGATCGCGCAGTAGGAGCGCATGTCCCAGATCCGCCTGCCGGTCCGCAGGTAGCCGATCGCGAAGATGCCGCCGAGCACGAACCCGCACAGCGACACGATCGCGAGCGGGACGTGGAGGTAGAAGATCTTCTGGACGAAGCCCTGGTCGGCGTCGAGCGGCGCGTAAAAGAAGACCAGCGTCAACGCGGCCGTGATCGTCACGGCGGTGGCGATCGCGAGACCGCGGAGGTGCCGGCTGTGAGTCATCATCGTCGTCTCGGGCGCCGCTGGTCAGTCCTCGAGCAGGAAGTCGAACACGGCGTAGGCAATCAGCGCACCCACCAGATCATAAAGCGCGAGAAACGCCACCCACTTACCTTGCGGTGAAACAGATCCGTGCCGGTCGAGCAGCGGTCCGAGGCCGCGGGCGGTCGCGATCAGCGCCGGGATCAGCAGCGGCAGGCCGACGATCGGGCCGATCAGGTCGCGGGCACGGGTCTGCACGGCCAGCGCTGAGACAAGCGTTCCGATCACCGCCAGCGCCAGATCCCCGAGCGCGAGCATCAGCGCGACCCCCGGCAGCGCCACGCCCAGCCGCGGGGGCGACAGCAGCAGCGCGAACGCCGGCACCGCGATCAGCTCGAGCACGACCAGGTACACGAGCAGCGCGGCGACCTTCGCGAACAGCATCGCGGTGCGGTCGACGGGCGCCAGCAGGAACGCGTCGAACCCGCCCTGCTCGCGCTCGGCGACGAACAGCCGGCCGGTCCCGAGCATCGCCGCGAACAGCAACGTCACCGTCAGCACGCCTGCGGCCAGCTGGCCCGACAGCGTGTCGCGGTTCAGCCCGAAGTGGAACACGACCAGCGTCGCGACCGCAAACAGCGCCATCGCCGGCACCGTCTCGAGCGTGCGCAGCTCGAGCAGCAGGTCCTTGCGCAGGACCGCAAGCGCGGCGCGGTGGGCGGGCGCGGGCGGGCCGGATCCGGTCATGCGTAGAGCTCCCTGACCGCCGCGGGGTCGAGGCCCGCCGGGGGACCGAGGTAGGCGGCGCGGCCGTCCTTCAACGCGAGCACGAGGTCGGCCTCGGCCAGCGCGTGGGCGGGGTCGTGGCTCGTCAGCACCCGGGTGCGGCCGCTGGCGCGACCGATCAGCGGCTCGACCAGCTCGCCGGCGGCCGGGTCGAGGTTCGAGCGCGGCTCGTCGAGCAGCAGCAGCTCCGGCTCGTGCAGGATCGCCCGCGCGACCGCGAGCCGCTGAACCATCCCGCGGCTGAGGAGCCTGACGGGCTCATCTGCGCGCCGCTCCATCGCGACCGCCTGGAGCATCTGCTCGACCCGTTCGCGCGCGACGCGGTGCAGCCGCGCGTGGTATCCGAGGTTCTCGCGGCCGGTCAGGTCGCGGTAGAGCAGCGGTTCGTGGCCGAGCAATCCGATGCGTCCGCGCACGGCCCACCCGCGACGGGGAAGCTCCTCGCCCAGCACCCTGACCGTGCCCGCGTGCGGACGCAGCAGCGTCGCGAGGATCCGCAGCAGCGTCGACTTGCCGGCGCCGTTGCGCCCCAGCACCGCCAGCGTCGCGCCGGCGGGCAGCGACACGGTCAGGTCGCGAAGGACGGTGCGCTCGCCGAAGTGGCGGCTGAGACCGTCGAGCTCAATGGCCGCGTGGCTGACCTGGCTCACGGCGGAGCATCCCGACAGCGTGGCCGAGCACCGGCGCGATCACCGGGAACAGCTCGCGAACCGCCCCCGGGCTGCCCGGGAAGTTGACGATCAGCGTGCGCCCGGCGATCCCGCTCACCCCGCGTGACAGCATCCCAGCCGTCCCCCGGCGGATCGACTCGGCCCGCATCGCCTCGGCGAACCCGGGCGCATCGCGCTCGATCACCGCGCGCGTCGCCTCGGGCGTGACGTCGTCGGGCGTCAGCCCGGTGCCGCCGGTCGTGAGGATCAGGTCGTAGCCGTCGGCCACCCGTGCGTGCAGCCAGGCCTCGATCACGCCGGCATCGTCTGGGAGGACGGCCGCGCTCGCGACATCCGCACCGCCCTCGCGTGCCAGCCGCACGAGCTCGGGGCCGGAGACGTCCGCGCTGGAGCCCGCCGCAGCCGAGGTCGAGACGGTGAGGATCGCGCAGCGCATCGCGACCGGACAGGATAGGTCTCGCGCCGTTCAGCGGCGCGCGAGCAGCGACTCGAGCCCGCCGATCATCAGATCGAGCGCGAGCTCGAACGACTCGGCCGCGTCGGGCGGACGGCAGATCAGGTCGGCCGCCTCGACGACGTGCGCGAACTGATCCTCGGGGAGCGTCAGCAGTCGCGCGCGCAGCTCCCGTTCCCTGCGATCCTGCTCCTCCGGGGAGGAATCGCGGAAGCCCGCGCGCTCCAGCAGCACCAGCGCCACCACGAACCGCGACAGCCGCTCGTGCAGGGCGGCCGCATCCTGCGGCGAGAAACCGGCGGTGCGCAGCGCGCCGAGCAGCACCTCGATCACCCGCAGGCCGCTCGTGCTCGGCATCGGGAGTCCCTTGCGCTCGATCTCGGCGACCGCAGGATGGCGGAGCAGCAGCCGCCGGTACGCGTGCGCAAGCTCGCGCAGCTGCTGCTGCCAGGTGCCACTCGGGTCGGGTAGCGGGAACTCGCCGTAGACGAGCTCGCCCATCGCCATGAGCAGCTCGTCCTTCGAACCGACGTAGCGATAGAGCGCCATCGGGGTCACGCCCAGGTCGGCCGCCAGCCGGCGGAAGCTGAGCGCGTCGAGCCCCTCCTCGTCGGCCCGGGCGACCGCGGCCTCGACGACGGCTTCGCGGGTGAGCGTCGTGCGCGTGCCGTCGGCCGAGGATCCGGAACCCCTCGGGTGTGCCTCGGTTGACATCGCTTGACAACCCACGATAGCGCGTCTACGGTGTACATCTACGGTGTATACGAAAGAGGAGACGACGATGCCCGACACGCAGCCCCGCTCCCCGCTGAGCGTCACCGCACGGCTCGCCCGCCGCGCAGCCACCCACCCTCGCCGCACGCTGACACTGTGGGGCGTGGCGATCGTGGCCGCGCTGGCACTGACCGCGACCGCGCTGCACGGGCTCGACTCGAACGGCTATGCGACCGGTCAGACCGACTCCAACCGGGCGGTAGCGGCGATCCACCGAGCGTTCCCCGCCGCCTCGCGCGCTTCGGTCACGGATGTCGTCGTGATCTCCTCAGCGCGGCTGAGCGTGCGCGATCCCGCGTTCAAGGCGCTGACGGCGCGGCTCGAGCGGCAGCTGCGGCGGATGCCCGGGATCGGCAGCGTCTCGAGCTACCTCGACGGCGCGCCTGGACTCGTGTCGCGCACCGGCCAGGCGGCGCTGATCGAGCTCCGCGCATCCAGCTCGAGCGCGATCAAGCCCGCCGTCGCGCTCGTGCAGGCGACCAGCGGACAGGCCGGCCTTGCCGTTGCGATCACCGGCGATCAGACGGTCGCAGCCGACTTCCAGACGCTCTCCAACAGCGACCTCGAGCATGGCGAGCTTGCGTTCGGCCTGCCCGCCGCGCTGATCGTGCTGGTGCTGGTGTTCGGCAGCCTGGTCGCCGGCGTCGTGCCGCTGGCGCTGGCGCTCGTCTCGATCCTGGTGTCGCTCGGGCTGGTGGCGCTGCTGTCGCAGGCGTTCACGCTGTCGACGTTCGTGACCAACATGCTGACCGGCATGGGGCTCGCGCTGGGGATCGACTACTGCCTGTTCATCCTCTCGCGCTACCGCGAGGAGCGGGGGCGCGGCCACGACCAGCTCGAGGCGATCACGCTCGCCGGCGCGAGCGCCAGCCGCGCCGTGCTGTTCAGCGGCTCCACGTTCGTCGTCGCGATGTTCGGAATGCTGATCGTCCGGACCTCGGTGATGCGCAGCCTCGCCGTGGGCGCGATCGCGGTTGCGATCGTGTCCGTGCTGGCGGCGCTGACGCTGCTGCCGGCGCTGCTGAGCGTGCTCGGCGACCGGATCAACGCACTGGCGGTGCCGCTGCTCGGCCGCAACCTCGGTCGCGCCGAGGCCGTCGAGAGCCGGTTCTGGGGGCGGATCGTGGCGGGTGTGCTGCGGCGCCCGGCGCTCAGCCTGACGGTGACGGTCGCGGCGATGCTCGCGGCGGCGGTTCCCCTGACGGGGCTGCACGTCGGCTCGAGCGGCGTCAGCACGCTTCCGAGCTCGCTGCCGTCGAAGCTCGGGTTCGCCTCGCTCGAGCGCAGCTTCCCGGCGCGCGACCCCTACCCGGTGAGGATCGTGGCGGTCGGCGGTCGCGCCGCGGCGGTCAGCGCCGACATGGCCGAGCTCGAGCGGCGACTCGCAACCTCGCCGCGGTTCGGCGCCGGGACGATCACGACCTCCCCGGCCGCGCGCACGGTCCTGCTCGACGTGCCGATCCACGGCGACCCCAACGGGGCGGCGATGGTCGCCGCCGTGCGACGGCTGCGGGGGACGGTCGTTCCCGACGCATTCGCCGACAGCGGCGCGACCGTGTCCGTCGGGGGGCGCACGTCGCAGATCGTCGACTACTTCGACGCGGTCACGAACCCCACCCCGTACGTGCTGGCGTTCGTGCTCGGGCTGAGCTTCGTGCTGCTGCTGCTGGCGTTCCGCTCGGTGGTCGTCGCGCTGGTGTCGCTCGCGCTCAACCTGCTGTCGGTCGGGGCGGCGTACGGCCTGCTCACGCTCGTGTTCGTGCACGGCTTCGCCGCCGGGGTGTTCGGCTTCCAGCAGGAGCCCTACATCGAGGCGTGGGTGCCGCTGTTCCTGTTCTCGGTGCTGTTCGGGCTGTCGATGGACTACCAGGTGTTCCTGATGAGCCGGATCAAGGAGCGCCATGACGCCGGCGAGGAGACGGCCACGGCGGTCGCGCACGGGGTCGCGTCGACCGCGCGGATCATCACCGGCGCGGCGCTGATCATCGTCGTCGTGTTCATCGGCTTCGCCCGCGGCCAGCTCGTCCAGTTCCAGCAGATGGGCTTCGGGGTCGCGGTCGCGCTGCTGCTCGACGCGACCGTGATCCGCTCGGTGGTGCTGCCGAGTCTCTTGAGCCTGCTCGGCGAGCGGACCTGGTACCTGCCGGCGTGGCTGCGGTGGCTGCCGAACCTGGCGGTCGAGCAGGGTCCGAATCGTCAGGCTCCGGGCGCCCGGAGGTCTTCGGAGGTGGCGTCGCCCGCCTAACGCGCGATCGATCCCGTGGGACGCTCGTGGGACGCCGGGGCCGTACGGTCCCCGGCCATGCTCACCTCAGCTCGCAAGCTCTTGCTCCTCGTACTCCCGGCTGCCTGCGCGGCAGCCCTGCTCGGCGCCGGTCCGGCCGCGGCAGCCGGCAGCTGCCCGGCCGGCTCGACCCTCGGTGCGG
>DAHUYL010000109.1 GCA_027315255.1 Solirubrobacterales bacterium
ACCCCGAGGATCTGGCTGAGGCCCGGCGGGTTCGAGGCCAGATGGACGCTGCTTCTGCTCCTTGGCCTGAGGGTTAGCCAGTGGTCAGGGGCGAGGTGCGGCGCCTGCGGGTGCCGAGCGGGCGGCGTGGGAGCGAACAACGCGACGCGCGCTACGCAGTCGTCGTTCAGGCAGATGAACTCCTCCCCCTGAGCACCGTCCTCGTTGCGCCTACGTCCGCCTCGGCGCCGGCGCGTTCGTTCCGGCCAGCCATCGACCTGGACGGTCAGCTCACGCGCGTGCTCGTCGAGCAGACGACGGCCGTGAGCAGGGCCCGCTTGGGCGGTTCCGTCGGGCGCCTGAACGCGGAGGAATTGCGCGTGGTTGACGAGGCCCTGCTGACCGTCTTCGGCCTGTAGGACCGAGTGACTCACCGGCGCGCGCTCCCCGCCGCGAGCGTGGCCTCGATGAAGCTCCGCTCGATCGTCTGCGAGCGGCGTCGCAGGTCGATCGGCGAACTCGGCTCGGCTGCTCGCGGTTGCAGCCCGGACAGCTGCTCCGCCGACGCCAGCGTCCGCATCCGCCCCTGCCGCTCGAGCCAGCTGTCGGCGGCGGGCCGTCGACCGGCGAACAATGTCCAGGTAGGGATGCCCATCAGCGCGGCCTCGCGCGTCATCGTGCCGCCCGCGCCGATCATCGCGTCGGCGGCGTACATCAGCGAGCGCGCGTCGACGGCATGCTCCGGGACGACGCAGGTCTCGAGCTCCAGCGCCCGAATCGCCTCGCGCTGCTCCGGATATCGCGCGAGCGCCACGCACGCCGCCCCGGGCTGCGAGCAGACGGTGCGCAGCGCCTCGGCGAACAGCGGGTTGTCGGCGGCGTGGTAGACGGCGCGGGTCGGCGGCGTCCGTGCGACGACGAGGATCCTGGGGCGACTGTCGAGCCCGACCCGAGCGAGCACCTCGCGATCCGGGACGAAGTCGCCGATGTAGAGCTCCTCCTTCAGCCCCGGGTAGCGGATCAGCTTGGCCGCACGGGCTCCCTGGCGGCGCAGGCCGTCGACCGGCAGGACCTCGGGAACGAGCACCGTCCTCGCGAGCCGGAAGGCGAGGTGGTTGACGGGCTGGTGCTCGAAGTCCATGGCGGTGACCGCCGGGATCCGGGACAGCGCCGCGGCCACGATCTGCGCGTAGGAGTTGTGCGACAGCGCGACCTGCGGTCGACGGCCGCCCGCCCAGCGTTTGAGCTGTCCGATCCGCTGGAGGATCGCACCCGCCTTCGCCGTCCTGCTCTGCGGGCTCTCGGTGCCGACGACGTCGACCTCGGGCCACCGCTCGCGTGCCAGCTCGACCGTCTGGGCATTGTCGCGCGCGGTCAGCAGCACCTCGTGGCCGTCGGCCCGCAGCTGGCCGATCACGGGTGCGAACAGCAGCGGGTGCGGCGAGTTGGCGAAGTCGATCCAGATCCTCATACCGTCGACCAGCTTGCCAACCGTCAGGGCTACCGGCGCGAGGCGAGAGCCCGCGACTGCGACTCTGCCCGCCGGTCGAGCCTCGCCGCGACGACCGCGGCCACGCGGTCGGCGGCATGGCCGTCCCAGCCGTCGGGAGGCCCGGCAGGCAACCCCCGCGGCGCCCTGAGCGCGGGAAGGATCTGATCGATCGCACCCGGGTCGAGTCCGAGCAGGCGGTTGGTCCCGGCGCTGATCGTCACCGGCCGCTCGGTGTTGTCGCGCAGCGTGAAGCAGGGGGTCCGCAGAAACGTGCTCTCCTCCTGGACCCCGCCCGAGTCGGTCAGCACCCCTGCAGCGTCGGCCAGCAGCGAGAGGAACTCGAGGTAGCCGACCGGCTCGAGCAGCCTGATCCCCGGCGCGGGCTGCAGCTTGTCGATGCCCGCACGGGTCCGCGGGTGTACCGGGAAGACGACCGGCAGCTCGCGCGCCAGCTCGGCCAGCCGCTCGATCACGGCGGCGAGCAGCGGCCCGTCGACGAGCGCGGGCCGGTGCAGCGTTGCGAGCAGGTAACGACCGCGCTCGCACCCCACTCCCGCGGCGACATCGAGGTGCTCGAACCGCTCGCGCACGGCGACCAGTGAGTCGATCATCGTGTTGCCGACGAAGTGGATCCGCTCGTCGGGGATGCCCTCGGCACGGAGGTTGTCGACGGCCTCGGCAGAGTGGATCAGCAGCAGGTCGCTGAGCTGGTCGGTCAGGATCCGGTTGAGCTCCTCGGGCATCGAGCGGTCGAAGCTCCGCAGGCCGGCTTCGAGGTGGGCTACGGGGATCTCGAGCTTTGCGGCGGCGAGCGCGACCGCGATCGTCGAGTTGACGTCGCCGGGCACGACCACGAGGTCCGGGCGCTCCGCGATCAGCACCGGCTCGATTCGCTCCAGCACGCGCGCGGTCTGGATCGCGTGCGTCCCCGACCCGACGCCGAGCACGTGGTCGGGTTCGCCGAGCCCGAGCTGCTCGCGGAACACCGCGGACATCATCGGGTCGTAGTGCTGACCCGTGTCGACGACGACGTGACGGTGGCCGGGGAGCTCCCGTCGCAGCGCCGCGATCACCGGCGCGAGCTTGACGATGTTCGGCCGGGCGCCGAAGGAGTAGAGAATCGTCACGTCGCCGCACAGGATACGGGCGCGCCCGCTGCGGTCAGCGACCAGGCAGCCGGTCCAGTGTCGCCTGGCAGCGACCGGTACCGGTAGCCTACGCAGGCTTCGCCGCGGCCCTAACTGGCTTCGCTGGGTCCAGGGACGCTGCACCTCGGCATGAATCGCGGACAATCAGACTTCGGGCGCGTGTATGAGGAGCACGTCTACCGCGTCTACGGGTTCCTCGCCTACCGGACCAGCAACCGCGAGTCGGCCGAGGATCTGACGCAGGCGACGTTCGAACGGGCGCTGCGCGCGTGGAGCCGGTTCGATCCTCGCCGCGGCGCGGAGCACACGTGGCTCCTGGCGATCGCCCGCAACGTCCTGATCGACCACTACCGCCGCGACCGCTCCGACCGCCACGAGCCGATCGAGGACCACGAGCTCGGCACCGCGCCCGGCCCCGAGGAGACGTTCGTCGACGACTCCGAGCTGCGCGAGGCGCTGGCGCAGCTCGGCGAGCGTGAGCGCGATGTGCTGACGCTGCGCTTCGGCGCCGATCTCGGCGGGCCGGATATCGCAGCGTTGATGGGGCTCAGCCTCGCGAACGTGCAGCAGATCACATCCCGCTCGCTGCGCAAGCTGCGTGAGCTGCTGGACGCCGAGGGGCACGAGCGCGTGCCCGACCAGTCAGCCGCGCGCACGCAGCCGCAGCTCTGAGGCTCGCCGCACTCTCCGATCGATCCGGTCTGGCATCGGCCAGCGATACGCGTTTCGGCGCGAGCCCCGATTACGGGATGCTGCCTGCAGGAGCGACCCATTGGCTTGCGAAGCCGAGCACCGTGGCCAGCCGATCGAAGTCCTCGTCGTAGTGCACGACCCCGAAGCCGCGTTCAGCGGCTGCCGCGGCGAGGAGCGCATCCGGCACGCGGACGCGGTGGGCGCCGGCAGAGCCGCGGGCCGCCAGTTCGCGGACGGCCGAGATCGCGGCGTCGGTGACCGAACGGGTGATCGGCGCCTGGCGCAGGCCGGCGAGCGACGTCGCGACGATCTCGACTCGTTCCTGGTCGGACGCGTCGTAGAGCAACTCCAGGGTCACGACCGGACAGCCCACGAGGTCTCCCGCGGTCGCCGCTTCCTTCCAGATCGGGGCGACGTCGGGGTTGGATGCGCGCGCCCATGCGGACGTATCGGCAACCCACGGGCCGCCGCGCCAGTTCACCGCCACGCGCGATCCCTGACGGTACGAAGCGACTCGAGATCCAGTCCCGATGCGCCGTCTGCGACCTCGAGCAGGAAGTCCCGGGCGCGCTGCTCCGCTTGGCGATCCTGCTCGAGCGCGGCGGCGCCCCGCACCGCGAGCATGTGGACGACCTGGGAGGACGGGACGCGCGGTCCGAGAGCGGCGCGTCCGCTCGCGATCGCACTCTCCGCTAGACGTAGTAGAAGCCGCCAGTGGCCGCTGCAAGGCGGCGAAGCCAAGGTCGCGCGAAGTGGGCAGATCGGCTCCGCACGTCTGCGCGTAGGCGGCGAACTGCACCGAACCCCCCGCGCTCCCCGAGCACTGCGCTGCGACGACGCGGCAACCGCCCACACCGGCGCGGTCGAAGCCGCTAGCGACCTACCGCGGGATCGTCGGCCAGTCGATCCGTTCGGCGAGCTCGGCGGCTCCCAGGTCGATCAGCGCGCTGCGCTCGACAGACCGGTAGTCACCAGCTTCAGTGAGCGCGAACCAGTGCACCGCCCGGGCATATGGGTCGACGATCAGCACCTCATCGACGTCATGGTCGGCGAAGTAGTCGAACTTGTTCCAGCTGTCATCGCCCGGCGAGACGATCTCGATCACCAGTGCCGCTGTGTCGACCCAGGCGCCGGCGGTGCGTTCGCGGAAGAGGCCACCGTCCGGGATGCGGAAGTTGTCGGAGGGCCGGCCGAGGTTGAATGTGCTGACATGCGGCACGAAGCCGGCCTTTCGGGCGAGCGGCCCGAGCAGTTCGGATAGCTGCTGGGCGACATCGCCGTGCGGGATCGACGGGTCGGGGCTCATGTGCAGCACACCATCCCAGACCTCGTCGAGCTTGTCGGCTCCGGCGCGACGGCGGTGTTCGAGGAACTCCTCGAGCTCGGGGGGCGGGGGGTCGCTGGTGAGGATCCGCACCTTCAGAAGCGTAGCGTCGCGACGATCCCGCGACCGGTCCGTGTGTGGGGACCAATTGGGCGGTTAGCTTGGGCGGTCAGCTGCCGATCACGACCGAGCCGGCCCGCTTCACCTCGTTGTAGCAGTCAACCGTCGCCTGCTCGATCAGCCCGCCGAGCGCAAACTTGGTGGTCACCGGTCGGGAGGAGCTCATCACGCCTCGAACAGGACCGGAGCTCCGAGCACCGGTACGGGCTCGAGCTTGGCTCATCGATCGCGGCGCAGAGACGCTCGCGGACGACGATCCCGGTACGCGGAACGGCCATCTGAAGCGCGTCCCTCGTTGCAACCAGCGGACGCCGTCTGGGACGCGGCGACCGGCATCTTCGAGAACATGAACGCCGTCGACACGCGAATGACGACCGCCGAGTACTTGGAGCGCGACGGGCAGCGTTACACGGAGCTGCTCGACGGCGAGATGATCGTGAGCAAGCCGAGGGGGCTCGCCACTGCTTCGGGCTTCTCGCTGGTCATCGCCGAGCTGTGCTCGATCTAGAGCCTGCGGCCGGCACGCAACGGCCCGTAGCCAATCGTGTATGTTGCTGCGCCATGCCGGTTGGGGTGATCGGCCTCGGATACGTGGGGCTGCCGTTGGTGGTGGCGTTCGCCGAGGCAGGGGAGCAGGTCGTCGCGGTCGACAGCGATCCGCGCAAGGTCGCGGCGATCGCGGCGGGCGACTCCTATGTCGAGGACGTCTCCTCTGAGCGGCTCGCGAGCGTGCTCGCGAACATCCACCCGACCTCGCTGTATGCGCCGCTGGCGCGGACCGAGGCGATCCTGATCTGTGTCCCGACGCCGCTGACGCCCAACCGCGAGCCAGATCTGAGCGCGCTGCTGAGCGCCGGAACCGAGCTCGGTCGCGTGCTCCAGGAGGGCCAGCTGGTCGTGCTCGAGTCGACCACCTATCCGGGCACGACGCGAGAGCAGCTGGTGCCGCTGCTCGAGCAGCACTCGCAGATGAAGGTCGGCGAGGGGTTCAACGTCGCGTTCTCGCCGGAGCGGGTCGATCCCGGCCGCACCGACTACACCCTGCGCAACACCCCCAAGGTGATCGGCGGGATCACCCCCGCCTGCACCGACCGCGCCGAAGCGCTCTACAGCGCCATCTGCGACCACATCCACCGCGTCTCGACCCCC
>DAHUYL010000117.1 GCA_027315255.1 Solirubrobacterales bacterium
CCCGGATGCCGAGGAGTAGGTGCGCCAGTCCCGGCTGACGGTGTGGACATCGTCGGCGCGGGTGACCGACCAGTAGCCGGCCTCCTGCGGATACTCGGTCACTCGAGCCGTCCAGTGGATCGGGCACTCGGCGCGCATGCGCCTGAACAGCTCGTGCGGCGGGCCGTCGCGCCAGTGCTCGCGCTCGGTCAACAGCAGCTGGTCGAGATCACTGCGGGTCGATGTCACCTGCTCCTCCTGGGGCTCGGGCGTTGCGCGGATCATAGCCTGGCTGGCCAGCCAGCCGGGTCGGCTGCCGCGCAAACCCGGTCGTGCCCGCGCAAACCCGGTCGTGCCCGTGCAAACCCGGCCGGGCCCGCAGGCCCGGGTCAGGCTTCGCCGAAGCGCGTGGTGAGCGTGCGGGTGTCGCCGTTGCGGTCACGCAGCACCCAGTGCGCCGTGTACGCGCCCGGGGCGAGGCCGCTGACCGCGACCCCGCGGCTGGTGTCCACGTTCGCCGCGCGAAACGCGACGCGGGCCGATCCCGCCGGGGTGATCGTCAGCGAGATCGGCACCCCACCGGCCGCGATGGAGCCGTGGGGGCCTGGCAGACCCGACTGCGCCGAGGCGACGAACGAGCCGTACAGGGTCTCGTCCTGGATTGGGGCGGTCGACTCGATCAGCGGCACCTGGAGCACCGTCTGGCCGCCGCTGAAGTCATCCAGCTGCGCGATGTCGGTGGTCGGGAGCCCCTTCGCACGTCCGCTGTTGGGGCAGATCTTGCCGCCGCCGGCGATCCCGAGTCCGATCGCGCTGCTCGGAGCCGGCGCTGTCTGCGGCGCGCCCCAGTAGTCGCCTGGCTGGCAGGTCCCCGAAGCGATCGTCGTCTGGTTCGCCATGATCGCGACACGGAGATGCGCGACGTGCAGTGAAGTCAGCCTGCGCCCGGCGGCGTTGACCAGCGTGACGACGTCGCCGCCGCCGATCCGCAGCCCTGAGAAGCGCGCAGCGCCGGAGCGGCCCGCGCGCGCCCGGCCGAGAGTCGTGGCGCCCCGCAGCAGGCGGTAGCCGGACTTGGGCACCAGGCCCACACAGCGGACGGTCGCGATCCGCAAAAAGGCGGTGCACGTTGGAAACCCGGTCGGGTTGAACGGAACCTGCGAGTTGCCGACCGCCGGCACGCTGTTGGGCTCGCCGAGCGGCACCGTCATCTGGACGAGCGTCCCGGCGGGCTGGAGCAGATAGGAGCCGCGGTTGTCGTTGCTCGTGAGCGACAGCGGACTGCCCGCCCCCACTCTGCGCGCCGTGATCACGGCGGCGTCTGACTCGGTCTCGCAGAGGTTCGTGGGCGAGGCACTGAGCCGTCCGAGCCGGAGCGTGAGCACCCCGGTCTGCGAGCACGGCCCGACGAGCACCTTCGTCTGGTTGCCGTGAGACGTGACGGCGTAGCCGTGGTCCAGGTCGAACCAGCCCGTCCAGCCCGACGCCGTGAACGGGTTGCCGCCGTTCCCGGTCGCGATCACATCCGGCGGCGGGCTTCCCGGCAGATCCCCGTAGAGGATTCGCAGCACGTCTCGGTCGTCACCGACGGCGTGCGGTTGACCCTTCGCGCCGCGCAGCGTCAGCGGGCCCCAGCTTCCGTTGGCCCGCGTCTGGCCGCTCGCCGTGGCGACCGTCACCCCCGCGCGGACGAGGGACACGTCGACGGGCACGCGCCGCGCGGCTCCGATGTTGCCGCTGACCCGGGCGCTGAACTGACGCAGGTGGACGGTGTGCAGGGTCGGGATCGACGCGACCGTGGCGGAGCTCTGCACGCAGCCGTTGATGGCGTTTGACCACATGTCCTGGATCAGGTACTGGTGCCCGTTGATCACCTGGTTGTACGGCGAGCCATTCGCCGCGTAGCCAAGCGGCGTGCCCGCCTGCGGGCCGTTCTCGCACTTGTCGCCGACCTCGAACCCGTTGGGATCCATCCACGCCGTTCCGAGCGGATCGGTGATCGCCTCCACGAGCTCGTGCGCGACCGTATCGACCGTCGAGTCCGCCTCGGGATTGCCCTGAGGATCGGCGCCCGGCGGCGGCGTGTACTCGATCAGCGGATCGGGGATGGCCGCGTACACCGTCTCGCCGTGGCCGAGCTGGAAGGCCGAGTGGTATCCGGCGTAGGCATTGGTGCCGCACGACCCCACCGAGGTGCAGGTGTCGACGTTCGGCGGCAGGAGGATGAACCAGATGTTCGACAGCCCGCGCGCGGCGGGGTCAGACGGACCGATCAGTCGGTCGAGCTCGTGCTGGAGCTCGAGGTCGGTGACACAGGTCGCGATCCCCGATGGGGACGGACACTGCTGCGCCGCGGGCGGATAGGGGTTGGTGTCGAGCACCGAGTCGACAGCCGGGTCGTAGTGGAGCTGGTCAGCGCCGTTGCCGCCCCGGTCGCCGTATTGGTCCAGGACCGAGAACACGCTCGAGTTCGCCCCCGACGCGGCCGCGACGTCGGAGAAGAACTGCTGGATTAGCTGCTGGTAGCCCAGGACCCCGGGTGCGGGCGATCCGTCGAACCGAAACCCGCTCGGCGCCCAGAAGACGGTGTGGATCGTCACGTCACGCATCACCGGACCGTCGTGGTACACGACCGGAATGGGGGTCCCCGTCGCGATCTCCTGCCTGCCCGCGATCGGCAGCATGCCTAGCGCGAAGCCGCTTCGAGGCTGGAAGGTGCGCGCAGCCGAGGCGGTGCCCGCAAACGCGATCAGGCACGCAGCCGCCGCCAGCAGTGCCACGGCGACGGCGGCACGGCCTGCGGCCCTCCGGCGTTGCATCGCGAGCACGTTACTGAATCGTCCGGCGACGGACATTCGCACGGCGGTAGCATTCCCAGCTCATCAGCAAACCAGGGGGGCTGGCGGGTAAGCCGGCTGAGATAGCGCCCACGCCTTCGAGCGACCCGGCGCTGACCCTTCGAACCTGTGGGGTAATGCCCGCGGAGGGAGCGAGACGGCGATGATTCAAGCTCCGGCCCAGCCGGCCGCCGAGGCCCAGGGATTCGGGGTGCGCGTCGAGGGCGTCTGCAAGACGTTTCGAGGCCGGGGCTCGGCGGTCCAGGCACTCGAGGGCGTCTCGCTGCGTGCCTCGCCCGGAGAGATCGTGACCGTGGTCGGTCCGAGCGGCTGCGGCAAGACAACGTTGCTCGAGCTGATCTGCGGGCTGACCGGCGCCGACAGCGGCACGCTGCGGTCCGACCCAGCGGCGCTGATGCCCCAGCGCGACCTGCTGCTGCCGTGGCTGTCGGCCATCGACAATGCGGCGCTGCCGCTCCGGATCCACGGGCTGGCCCGCGACCAGGCACGTGCGACTGCGGCGCCGTGGCTCGAGCGCTTCGGGCTGGGCGGCTTCGAACACGCTCGGCCGGCGCAGCTGTCGGGAGGCATGCGCCAGCGCGTGTCGTTTCTGCGCTCGCTGCTCGCCGGCAAGCCGGTGCTGGCGCTCGACGAGCCCTTCGCCGCCCTTGACGCGATCACCCGCGCCGAGATGCAGGGCTGGCTGGCCCGAGTGCTGGAGTCCGAGCCCAGGACGGTGGTGCTCGTCACCCACGACGTCGAGGAGGCCGTCGTGCTGGGCGACCGCGTGGTCGTGATGTCGGCCCGGCCCGGCCGCGTCGTCCAAGAGCTGCACGTCAAGCTGCCGCGTCCGCGGCGGCGCACCGACCCGGAGGTCGTGGCGCTGCGCGAGGCCGTGCTTCAGGCGCTGGGGGTTGCGGCATGAGCCGGCGCACGGTCTCGGCGCTGCCGGCGCTCGCCGTGATCCTGGCCCTGCTCGGCGCCTGGGAGCTGTACGTCGACCTCGGCGGCGTCGATCCGCTGGTGCTCCCTGCCCCCCACGCCGTGGCCGCGTCGCTGTACGACGACCGCGGGTTGCTGTGGAGCAACTTCCTGGTGACGGCGAAGGAGATCGCGCTCGGGATCGTGGCCGCGATGGCGGCCGGCTTCACGATGGCGGTCGTGATCCACTTCTCGCCGGCGCTGCGCCGCGGGCTGTACCCGCTGCTTGTCGCCTCACAGGCGGTCCCGGTGCCGATGCTCGCGCCGGTGCTGGCGCTGTGGCTGGGCTTCGGGCTTGCGCCCAAGGTCGTGGTGGTCGCGCTCGTCTCGTTCTTTCCCGTCGTCGTCACGACGCTCGCCGGCTTTGCCGCGGTCGATCCCGAGCTGCTGAAGCTGATGCGGACCCTGGACGCGACGCGGATGCAGACCTTTCGCCGCGTCGAGCTGCCGGCGGCGCTTCCGTCGGTGGTCACCGGGACCAAGATCGCGATCGTGGTGGCGGTGATCGGGGCCGTGTTCGCCGAGTGGATGAGCGCCAGTTCCGGGCTCGGGTACCTGTTCGAGCAGTCGGTCGCGCAGCTAGAGCCGGCGCGCGCGTTTGCGACCACCGTGATCCTGTGCGCGCTGTCGATCGGGCTGTTCGCAGCGATGACCCTGGCCGAGCGGCGGCTGCTGCCGTGGGCCCACCAACCCAAATCAGAGGGAGATCGATGAGAAGGTCCCTGTTCGCCGCCGGCGCGCTGGTCGCGGCGCTCGCCCTCGCCGCCTGCGGCGCAAAGCACGACGTCCAGACCTCGGCCCGCGCGACGCCGCAGTCGCTGAGCCTGATGCTCG
>DAHUYL010000120.1 GCA_027315255.1 Solirubrobacterales bacterium
CCCTCATCACCTGCCAATACGGCAACGTATACGAGCGCGCGAGATGCTCCAGCACCGCGCTGCCGGGGACCATCCACTACGCGCCGCGCGACGGCAACGCGCGCAACCAGCTTCTCACTGAGAAACGGCATAAGCTCGACAGCATCGAGGTTTGTGGTTGGGGTGGTGCGGATCGGCTGCGTATGGGGGCGTGGCTGCGCAGGGTGTGGTCGCGGGGCCGGTGCTGGCGCGGTTATGCCTGCCGGCGGCCGGGGCGAGCTCGTCGACGCCCGGCTCGCGCCCGCTGAGCCGCCGGGATGTGCCTAGCCGGCGGCGGCGGCGTGGCGGCCGCGCGCTTGAAACGGGCAACTTCATGCGGGCAAGGGTTGCCGTCAACCTGACAGCGGCATGCCGCGGCCGGCGGTGACGGGACAGCCCGTGCGATGGGCGTCGAGCGTTCCACCTGACGAAGCGCTGTAGCGGGCTGGCGGGCCCCAGACGGTTGCATTAGGCTCGGACGTGACGAGGGCTCGCCCGCGCGAGAAGGCTGGACTGGTGGAAGGCAACGACAGAGGGAATGTCTGGTTTCTCGAGAGCCTCGACACGCTGCACCGTGCGATTCATCGCGCAGACGACCTCGAGGCGACGCTGAATCGCGCGCTCGAGGCGGTGCTCGAGATCTTCGAGTGCGACCGGGCGTGGCTGATCGACGTGCACGGCAGCAGCTGGACGCCCGTGATGGAGCGGACGCGACCGGAGTATCCGGGTGGGCTGCAGTTGGGCGTGACTCGCCCCTACGCGCCCGAGCGGCGGCGAGTCCACCAGCGGGTGCTCGAGGCCGACTGGTGCGTGCAGGTCGATCCTGCCGAGGTGAGCGAGTTCGCGACCGAGGGAGGGGCGCTGCCCCCGCAGTCGATCCTCGCGTTGGCGATCCATCCACGCCCGGGGGCCGCTTGGTTGCTGGGCATCCACCAATGCTCCTACGCCCGATCGTGGCGTCCGGAGGAGGAGCGCGTGTTCGTGGAGATCGGGCACCGGCTCGCCGATGCGCTGACCAGCCTGCTCACCTACCGCGAGCTTCGCGAGAACGAGCAGCGGCTCGTCCAGGCGCAGCGCGTCGCGAGGTTGGGCTATTGGGAGCGCGAGGTCGCGACCTTCGAGGTCAAGTACTCCGACGAGGTGTACCGGATCTTTGGCCTGTCACCGACACTCCGCGCGCTCGAGACCGCGAAGCTGGCGGAGCGGCTGCACCCCGACGATCGGCACATCATGATCGACGCCTACGAGCGGGCGATCGCAGGTGGCCCGCGCTACGACGTCGACTACCGCGTGCTGCGACCGGATGGCGAGGTCCGCTACGTGCACAGCGAGGGCGACATCATCTCCGACGCCGAGGGCCGTCCGTTGCGGATGTTCGGGACTCTGCAGGACATAACCGAGCGCAAGCTGGCGGAGGAGCGGCTGGTTCGCTACCGCGATGCGCTTGCCGGGCTGGCGCGTGAGCAGGAGGCCTTGCGCCGCGTGGCCACGCTCGTTGCCCGTGCGGCTTCGGCCGAGGAGGTGTTCGTCAGCGTCACCGAGGAGGCTGGACGGCTGCTCGATGTCGATCTGGCACTGCTCGCCCGGTGCGACGGGCGGTCCGAGACGATCGTGGCGGGCTGGGGCAGGAGCGGCCCCGTCGGAGGCCTGGCCCGAACCCCGATCGCCTCCAACGAGTTGCTCCAGACGATCTGCAGGACCGGGCGCCCCGCTCGAATCGAGAGCTTCGACGACCGGACCGGGCCCGCGGCCGAGATGGCACGCGCCTGGGGGCTGACCGCGTGTGTCGGCGTGCCGATCACGGTGGAGGGCGAGATCCGGGCAGTCATGTACGCCGCATCGACGTCGGGGCGATCGCTGCCCGCGGACACCGAAGGACGGCTTGCGAGCTTCACCGAGCTGCTCGCCACCGCCTATGCGAACGCCGAGGCGCGCGAGGCGCTGCGCCAGGTCGCCGACGAGCAGGCCGCGCTGCGGCGCGTCGCGACCCTGGTGGCGCGCGGCGAGGCGCCCGGCACCATGTTCGCGGCCGTCGCCAGGGAGGTCGCGCAGCTTCAGAGCGCGGATCTCGCGCTGGTCGGCCGCTACGAGACCGACGCGAGCTTCGTCCCGGTGGGCGCGTGGAGCCGAGCGGGTGAGCCGACGTCACTCGGCGAGCGGCTCCCGCTCGGCGGGAGCCGCGCCCTGACCCACGTGCTCGAGACCGCGCGAGCGGCGAGGTTCGACGTCAGCACCGCCTCCGGCGAGTTCGCCGCCGAGCAGCGCGATCGTGGGATGAGCCTCGAGGTCGCCGCCCCGATCACGGTCGCCGGCCATCTGTGGGGCGCGATCCATCTGTCGGCGCAACAGGGCGACGCCTTCCCGGAAGGCACCGAGGATCGCCTCGCCGACTTCACCGACCTGGTTGCCACAGCTGTGGCGAACGCCCAGACGCAGACCGAGCTGACCGCTTCGCGCGCACGGATCGTCACCACCGCCGACCAGACCCGGCGGCGGATCGAGCGTGACCTGCACGACGGCGCCCAGCAGCAGCTGGTCTCGCTGGCACTGCTCCTGCGTGCCGCCCGCTCATCGGTGCCGGCGGAGCTCGGCGAGCTCGCCTCCGAGCTCGATCGAATCGGCGCCGGCCTGGACCGCGCGCAGCGCGAGCTGCAGGAGTTCGCCCGCGGGATCCATCCGGCGATCCTCAACAAGGCCGGCCTCGCACGCGCGCTGCAGGCACTCGCAGGCCGCTCGCCGCTGCCGGTCGAGCTGACGCTCCACGTCGCGGTGCGGCTGCCGGAGCCGATCGAGATCGCGGCCTACTACGTGATCTCCGAGCTACACACCAACGCGCTCAAGCACGCGCAGGCATCGCACCTGGCGATCGAGCTCGCCTCCGACGACCACATCCTCACCGTCCGCGTCCGGGACGACGGCATCGGCGGTGCGACATTCGCGCGAGGCTCGGGTCTGCTGGGACTGAAGGATCGGGTTGAGGCGCTCGGGGGCCGGATCGAGCTGCACAGCCCGGTGGGAGCTGGGACGAGCGTGTCGGTCGAGCTTCCGCGGGCCGCTGCGGCTGCTGGGACGGCAGCTGCCGACTGACGCCGGATCGTCCGCCCCGGGCCGCTCGAGGGTCTGCTCGCGCCGAACGAGCGAGGCTCAGCCGTGGCTGGCCGTGATCGGGGTGTGCTCGGGCCCGGGTGGGCTGAACATCTGGATGCTCGCGATCACGCCGTCTCGCAGGCGAAAGATCCACAGTGCCTCGGTGGTGTGCAGGCTGGTGGCCCTGCGGGCGGTTGCGTGTGCGGCGACGACCACCGCGTTGTTGGCATGCCAGAACCCGGTCGGGGTCACCTCGAGCTCGTCCCAGGCCTCGTCGATCGCTCTGAAGTACCGGGCGATGCCGTCGTGACCGCGGAACGCGCCGTCACGATCCGCGCCGTCGGTGGTCGAGTGCGGGCGCAGGACGAGCGCGGGATGGCTGATGCGGCAGGCGCGCAGCAGGTCGCGCTCGGCGAACGCGTCGAACGCGTTGCGCACCGTGGCCAATGCTTCGCTGGGCGGCGAGCACGGTCGCAGCGCGCCGCGCGGGCCCGATCGGGTCGGGTTGACGGGAGCGGGTCGGGCGAACAGGTAGCCCTGCCCGCGGTCGACCCCCAGCTCGCGGAGCATCGCCAGCGTCGGTTCGTCCTCGACCCCCTCGGCGGTCGTGGTCAAACCGAACTCGCGCGCGATCCCGACGATCCCGCGCACGAGCCGCTGGCTCGTCTGGTCGGCCGCGACATCGCGCACGAAGTCGATGTCGATCTTGAGATGCTGGACGGGCAGGTGCTTGAGCGAGCTGAGCGTCGAGAAGCCTGTTCCGAAATCGTCGAGCGCGAGCTCGCATCCCAGTGCACACAGCTCCCGTGCGAGCGCCCCGGCAGCGTGCGGCTGGTCGAGCATCACCGTCTCGGTGACCTCGACCCCCAGCAGCGCCGGATCGGCGCCGGTTGCCTGGATCTGACCGGCGAGCTCGCCGAGCACGTCGGCGTTGGCGATCGACGCGGCCGACAGGTTGAACTGCACCGGTGTTCCCTGCGCGGCGAGCTGCACAGCCTGCCGCACCACCCACCGATCGATCTCGGCGATCAGGCCGTACCGCTCGGCGACCGGTAGAAACGAACCCGGCGCGACCAGCGCGCCGTCCTCGTCGTGCATCCGCAGCAGCAGCTCGCGCTGGACGGTCTCGCCGCTGCACAGCGAGACGATCGGTTGTGCGTAGAGAACCAGGCGGTCCTGATCCAGCGCGTCCCGGATCCGGCCGAGCCATTCGGCGTCGCTGACGTAGGAAGCGAGCCGCTGCTCGTTCTGCCTGCGCTCGGTGATGTCGATCTTCTGCGAGAACAGCGCCTCGACCTCCCCGCGCTCGTCGCGGATCGGCACGACGTGCACCGAGACCCAGATGAACGTGCCGTCGGGGCGCAGGTAGCGCTTTTCCGCGTGGTAGCTGTCCAGGCGGCCGCTCACCATGGCCTCGCGCGCGTCGGCGTCGGCGCCGTGGTCGTCGGGGTGTGTGATGTCGGACACCGACAGGCGCTGCACCTCGGCCGCGGTGCGACCGAGCAGCTCGCACATCGCCTCGTTCACGTACAGATAGCGACCCGTCCACGGGTCGCTGATCGAGACGCCCACCGGCGCGACCTCGACACCGCGCGCGATCAAGGACGCGTGGAGCATCGGCAGGCCAGGCTTCGGATGGTGCCCGTCGACGCTCGTCAGACGCTCGTGACGCTTCGTTTGAAGAGCCCTGCCAACCACAATCCGGACCCACCGTCATTCAAGAGGGATGACCACCAACCAGCCGGGTCGGATAGGTCCGCGCGCCGATCTGGCGCTGCATCCAGACCTATCGGCAACGCCGGCGGCAGCTTTAGCCGGCTGAGCAGAGGCCGGCGGTCGCGGTCAGCCGGCGTCGCCGGCTCGGGCCTGCTCGTGCCCGAGGACGGGCAGGTCGATCGCGAGAACCGACACCTCGGCCTCGCGTGCGACGGGGCGGCGGGCCAGCAGCCAGTAGGTCGCAGCCCCGAACAGCGCACCCATGAACACGCTCAGGTCGGCGCCGCCGGTGGCGGTCGACAGCGGGCCCTTCCAGATGTTGGCGTTGATCCACGAGGCGGCGGCGACCATCCCGACGAACTGGGCTGCGATCCCGGGAAGGTGGACGCCCCGGTTGCGCCGGTAGAGGCCGGCGGCGGTGTCGAGCAGCGAGCGCGAGTCGTAGCGACCGCGGCGTATGCAGTAGTCGGTGAGGTAGATCGCAACCCACGGTGCGATCCAGATCAGCATGAACACGACGAAGTCGTTGACGAACGTGCCGAAGCTCGAGGAGAACACCGTCCACGCGGTCAGGCTGCCGGCGACGACCGTGTCGAGCAGCACGCACTGCCAGCGGCGGATGCCGGGGATGATCGCCTGCAGCGTGAGCCCGGACGAGTACAGGTCGATCGAGTTGATCGCGAACAGCTGGATGAGCACGAACACCAGATACGGCCACACGAACCAACCCGCGAACGCGTGCGGCAGGCCGGCGATCGGGTCCGCTGCGGACGGCAGGCCCGTGGCGACGGCCGCCCCCAGCAGCATCAGCAGCGACGTGGGGACGAACCCGCCCAGCGCCACCCAGCGGACGATCCCGCGTCGAGACGTGCCGGGCTTCAGGTAGCGCGAGTAGTCGTTGGCGTTCATCACCCAGCCGTAGCCACCGGAGGAGAGCACGAACGCGAGGCTCGCGAGCATCAGCGCGAGGTTGCCGTCATGGCCGGCGCCGAGATGGGCCTTCGGGAGCGCAAGCGCGGCGAGCACGATGAACAGGACGACGAACGGCAACGCCAGCGCGCGCAGCACCCGCAGCATCGCCCGGTGGCCGAACAGCGGCAGCAGCAGCTGGACCGAGGCGGCGCCGACTATCAGCGCGACCTTGAGGCCGGTCGAGGAGCCGACACCGGCCTTGCCGAACAGCGCCAGCCCGGCGGCGACGACGAGCGCCAGGCCGATCACCTCGTAGCCGACCTGCGTGATCCAGTTGCAGGCTGCGATCAGCTTTGCGCCGGCCGGTCCGAACGGCGCCCGGTTGATCGTGAATGCGGCGGTGCCGGCGCGGGGGCCCTGAAGCGAGCCAAGCCCCGTGACCACGTACGAGAGGTTGCCGACGAGGACCACCACCGCGACCTGCCAGAAGCGAAGCCCGAAGCTGACGAGCAGCGCGCCGTAGACGACGTACTCGACGTTGAACAGCGCGCCCGCCCACATCCACGCGAGGTCGATCGGACGGCCCCTGCGCTCGGCCAGCGGGATGTAGTCGATCCCGCGGGACTCGAACACCGGCTCGTCGGTGACGGCCCCGCCTTCAGGGAGCTCGAACTCCGGTGCGACTGTTGCGCTCACATCGGCAATCTACCCGCAGGTGCGGCGCCGGGTCACACAGCGTCATGTGGGCGCCCTCATCCGGACGGCCGCTCATGCAGCGCTTTGTCAGGTGGAGCGCTCGACGCCCATCGCCGCGGGTGCACGGCGGGTGGCGGCGGCGCGGGGGCGAATCTGCCAACCGACCTCGCTTGGCGTCCACTCGGAACGGCCGTCCCGTCACCGGCGGCCGTGCCACGCTGCGGTCCGGTTGACGGCAACTTCTGTCCGCACGATCCTTCGTCGGATCGAGCGCGCCGCCGCCGCCGGCCGTCGTCGCCGCCGTCGCCGGGTAGGCACTTCCCGGCGGCTCAGCGGACCCGAGCCGGGCGTCGACGAGCTCGCCCCGGCCGCCGACCGGCACAACCGCGCCAGCATCGGCCCCGCGATCACACCGCGCGCGGCCACGCCGCCATACGCAGCTGGTCTGCACCACCCCAACCACAGACCTCGGTGCTGTCGAGCTTATGCCGTTTCCGCGGGAGCCTCGGGTCGGGACCCGCCTGGACTCTGCGACAGCGTGCGACTGCTCCGACGAAGAACTGCATGTGGACGGGCCCTCGTGCGGACGGGCCCTCGTGCGGACGGGCCCGATGTCGGACCGACACGCGGTCAGATCGCGACCGGCACCAGCTCGAACGCGTCGACGTCGACGAGGCCGCAGTCGGTCAGCCGCAGCTGCGGGATCACCGACAGGGCCAGGAACGACAGTTGCATGAACGGCTCGGCCACGGTCACCCCGAGGCGCTCGGCGGCCGCAGCGGCGAGCCGGGCCAGCCGGTCGGCGACCTCGGCCGCAGGACGATCGCTCATCAGGCCGGCGAGCGGGAGCGCCACCTCGTCGATCACCTCGCCGTCGAGGACGGCGACCTGGCCACCTCCGAGCGAAGCGAGCCGCGCGACCGCCGCCGCCATGTCGGCGCCCGCGGCGCCGACGACGACGATGTTGTGGGCGTCGTGTGCGACCGTCGAGGCGAGCGCGCCACGACGCAGTCCGAAGCCGGTCGCGAAGCCGCGACCGATCCGCCCGCTCGCGTGGTGGCGCTCGACGACGGCCGCGAAGCAGAGATCCTCGCCCGAGCCGAGGTCGCCGGCTCCGCCGAACGTCACCTCGCGGCGAAGCGTCGTCAGCGACCCGCTGCTCACCCCGACGGCGCGGACCCGCGTTCCCGGTGCCAGGTCCAGCGTGAGTGCCTCGGCACCGGGGAGCGCTCCGATCCGGACCGTGTCTCGCAGCAGTGCCGGCGCGGGCGAGCTCGGGACCGATCCAGGCACGAGCTGCCCGTCCCGGGCGAGGAGGCGTCCCGCCCGCCACACGCGTGCCGGTCGCCAGCGGCCGAGCTCGGCGAACGCGAGCACGTCCGCTTGGTGACCGGGCCCGAGATCGCCCAGCCGGCGGAGGCGGTGGTAGCGCGCGGGGTGGGTGCTCGCCAGCAGGATCGCGTCGCGTTCGTCGATGCCGGCGGCGACGGCGATCCGCGCGCAGTCGTTGACGTGGCCGAGCCGCCGCAGCGTGTCGGGCTCGCGGTCGTCGGTGCAGAAGGCGGCGAGGTCGGGGCCGTGGGCGGCGATCGTCGGCGCGAGCGCCGCGATGTTCTGCGACGCCGACCCCTGGCGCAGGAACACCCACATCCCCTTGCGCCGCTTCTCCTGCACCTCCTCGAGCCGGGTCGACTCGTGGTCCGATTCGACTCCTGCCGCCAGGTAGGCGTCGAGCCCTCGACCCGACACCCCGGGGGAGTGGCCGTCGACCGGCCGGTCGCCTGCGGCGGCGATCCGCGCGAGGATCGCCGGGTCACCGGCGATCACGCCGGGAAAGTTCATCACCTCGGCGACCCCGTGGAGTCCGTGCTGCTCGAGCAGCACCGCGATGTCGCGCGCGTCGAGCGATGCCCCCGCACGCTCGAACGCCGAGGCGGGCACGCAGCTCGAGGCGTAGATCGCGAACGTGAACGGCATCGCCTTGGCCGCGGCGGCCAGCGCGACGATGCCCGGAGCGCCGAGCACGTTCGCGAGCTCGTGCGGGTCGAGCGCCGCCGCGGTCGTACCGTGGGGCAGCACGGTCGCGACGAACTCGTCGATCCAGAGCTTGGTCGACTCCAGGTGCATGTGCGCGTCGACGAACCCGGGGGTCAGCGCCGCGCCGTCGACGTCGACCAGCTCGAGCGCATCGCGCTCGCCCCAGCCCGCGATCACCCCGTCGGCGATCGCGAGCGAGGTGTCGATCCATTCGCGCGTCGAGGCAGCGAACACGCGTCCCCCGCGGATCAGCAGGTCGGCGGGCTCGTCCCCCCGGGCGACCGCGAGCACTCGCTGGGATGCAGGCGACCGACCCATCCGCGGACGATGGCACAACGTCGGCGCCGGCGAGGTCCGGGCCGAGCCGCGGGAGCAGCCGTCGCGACGCCGGCTCGGCCGCGCACCGCGCCGCGTGTGGGCACGCATGCGGGGTGCGGGCGAGCGTTCTCGTCCCCTCAGCGGCGACCGACGAGCGGCCATCGGTCACCGGTCTCGGAGCCCGTGCCAACCCCGCTTCGCGGGTGCGTCAGAATCCGATGCATGACCGACTTCCCGGACTCCCACCGCGACCTGCTGGATGCGCCGGTCGCCGCGTTCTCGACGGTTGGCGCCGACGGCATCCCGCAGTCGACGCTCGTCTGGTTCCTGCACGAGGACGGCGAGCTGAAGCTCTCGCTGAACAACTCGCGCGTGAAGTACAGGAATCTGCTGAAGCGCCCGCACTGCAGTCTCCTGCTGCTCGACCCGAACAGCCAGTACCGCTACCTCGAGGTGCGCGGTCAGGTTCGGATCGACCCCGACGACGACTACGTGTTCGCGGGGCGGGTCGGCGCGAAGTACGGCGCCGACGTCCGCGAGTACGACGCCCCCGGCACGTCCCGCGTGATGGTGACGATCGAGCCGACGCGTGTGTATCCCGTGGACATGACCGGCTGAAGCGCCGCGGCGGCGACTCGGCGGCTACTCGGCGGCGACGGCCGTCCGACCACCGCGCTGGCGCGGCAGCTGGCCGTGCCTGTACTCGCGGCCCGGACGGCTGCCGGCCGGCGGGCTCTCGAAGAACGGCACCGCCTCGAACAGGAGCAGCACCAGCCCGGCGTCGAACAGCTCGTCGCCGGTGCGCCTGCCCCGTTCCCTGGCCTGCTGCTCGATCTTCTGCACCTGCTCGAGCCATTTCCGGGTCGCGTTCGCTAGTGCGTCCCAGCCCTTCTCGTCGAGCTTCAACGCCGCGCGGGTCGCCTGGGCATCGGACCGATCGAAGCCGCCGCCGGCGGCGCTCTGGGTCGCGTACTGGCCGATCTGATTGAGGATCGAGGTGACGAGCGCCTGCTTGGCGACGGGGCTGGCGACCGACCATGCGCTGTCGCTGATGCGGGGGTGCTCACGTGCCCTGTAGACGTGCTCGGTCGCCCCGCGGCGCTGATGGGTCTCGATCAGCTCGATCAGACCGAGCCGCTCGAGCGTGCGCACGTGGTACGCGACGGTCCCGAGCGTGGCGTCGAGGTGCTCCGCGAGCTGGACCGGGCTGGCGTTGCGCTCCTCGAGCAGCGCCAGGATCCGGATCCGCAGCGGATGGCCGAGCGCCTTCACGTACCGCGGGTCAGCCACGCCCGCGATCGGCTCGGTGTCAGCCTGGCCGCTCACCATCCAGACGGTATCTGACCAGCCGCAGCCGGCAGGTCGCTCTACACGAAACATTTATGCTGCTTGGACGTCGAGACCTCGGACGCGATCGCGTCGCGGCGCAACGTGCGGGTGTTTGCCCAGGACCCGATCCCGTCGGGGTGCTCGACCGGATCCTCGAGACGCTAATCGGCGGGCTTCGACCCGTCGCGCTCGGCCCACTCGAGCAGCGGGTCGAGCTCGAACACCGCCTCGTCGATCCC
>DAHUYL010000128.1 GCA_027315255.1 Solirubrobacterales bacterium
CGCGACCGCAGCCGCGACCGCGGCCGCATCGGTGATGTCGAGCTCGGCCCGCGACAGCGCAGTGAGCTCGTGGCCGGCGGCGGTCGCCGCGGCCTGGACGTCGTTGCCGAGCATGCCGGCGGCGCCGGTGACCAGGAGTCGCATCGACGCGAAGGTTAGGGAGTCGGTTGTCCGCGTGGCCAGCCCCGCCGGCCCCGGGCTTGGCCAGTTGCTCGTGGCAGGCGCCGTGGCGGCGGGTCTAGAGTCGAGCCGATGACCGCCACCGATCCCGGTGTGGATGAGCGCGGGGCCGCGTCGATCGAGGGCTACGCCGTTCCGGCCGGCTGCTGCGACGAGCTGATCGAGGACGACGGCGCGCCCCGCCCCCACGCCGCGCCGCTGCTCGCCGCGCTGCGGCGGTTCGGACCGCGCGGGCTGCTCGAGGCGGGCCTGCGGCGCGACGCGATCTTCATGCAGCAGGGGATCACGTTCGAGATCGCCGGGACCGATGGCGCCCGCCGCGACCGCCCGTTCCCGCTCGACCTGATTCCGCGGATCCTGACGGCGACCGAGTGGACCGCGATCAAGCGCGGCCTCGCGCAGCGGATCCGGGCGCTGAACGCGTTCGTCGACGACGTCTACCACGCGCACGAGATCGTTCGCGCCGGGATCGTGCCGTGGTCGCTGATCGTCAGCCGGCCGTCGTTCGCGCGGCCGGTGCACGGGGTGCGCGCCCCCGGCGGTGTGTACACGCACGTCGCCGGCTGCGACCTCGTGCGCGGCGGCGACGGTCGCTGGCGCGTGCTCGAGGACAACGTGCGGACGCCGTCGGGGATCTCCTACGTGCTCGAGAACCGGCTCGCGATGACGCGGCTCGTGCCCGAGCTGTTCGCCGGCCACCGGGTGCGGGCGGTCGACCACTATCCGACGCTGCTGCTCGAGGCGCTGCGCGCGGTCGCGCCGGCGACGGACTCGCGGCCGACGGTGGTGCTGTGGACGCCGGGGCCCGCCAACAGCGCCTACTTCGAGCATGCATTCCTCGCGCGGGAGATGGGGATCGAGCTGGTCGAGGCATCCGACCTGGTCGTCCGCGACGGGGTCTGCTACATGCGCACGACCGCCGGGCTCCAGCGGGTGCACGCGATCTACCGGCGGCTCGACGACGACTTCATCGACCCGCTCGAGTTCCGCCCCGACTCGCTGCTCGGCGTCCCCGGGCTGATCCGCGCCTACCGCGCGGGCACGGTCGCGATCGCCAACGCGGTCGGAACCGGCGTCGCCGACGACAAGGCGGTCTACCACTACGTCCCGGAGATGGTCCGCTTCTACCTCGGCGAGGAGCCGATCCTCGAGAACGTCCCCACGTACCTACTGTCGGACGAGAAGCAGCGACGGAGGGTGCTGTCGCGGCTAGGCGAGCTGGTCGTCAAGCCGACGTCGGAGTCGGGCGGCAAGGGGGTGTTCATCGGCCCCCAGGCGAGCGCCGCCGAGCGCGAGCAGCAGGCCCGGCTGATCGAGGCCCGGCCGGAGCGGTTCATCGCCCAGGAGCTGGTCCACCTGTCGACCGTGCCGACCGAGACCGGCGAGGGCCGGCTCGCGCCTCGGCACGTCGACCTGCGACCGTTCGCGGTGTTCGGCGACGAGATCCGGATCGTTCCGGGCGGGCTCACGCGGGTAGCCCTGCGCGAAGGCTCGATGATCGTCAACTCCTCACAGGGCGGCGGCTCGAAGGACACCTGGGTGCTCGACGACGAAGGCGCCGCCGGCGACCTCGCGCCCGGCACGCTGCCGGTCCGCCGCCCGCCACGGTTGCCCGACGTGCGCTACGGCGGCTGGCACGGGCAGGCGCAGCAACAGCAGCAGTCTGCGCTGCCGGCGGCTTGTGGGCTCGCCGGCAGCGGGTGAGCGATGCTCGCTCGAATTGCACAGGAGCTGTTCTGGCTCGGCCGCGACCTGACCCGCGCCGAGCACACCGCGCGGATGCTCGACGGCGCCTTCCACGCCGACGTGGCCGGCGTTCCGGGTGAGCGCGGGATCGCGCTCAGCTGGGCGGGCGTGCTGGCCGTGATCGGCGCCAAGCCACCCGCGCCGGGCGAGGACGCGGCGGACGCGACGGCGGTCGTGCCGCCGCACTTCGGACGGGCGCAGATCGCGCCGCTGTTGACACTCGACACCGACAGCCCGGCGTCGATCGTCTCGTGCGTGGCGCGGGCGCGGGAACGGGCGCGGACGCTGCGCGACGTGATCTCGACCGAGATGTGGGAGGCGCTCAACTCGTTCTACCTGTCGCTGGAGCGGTACGACCTGGCGGCGGCGCTGGCGACCGGCCCGTACTCGGTCTACCAGGAGGTGAAGGAGCGCTGCGCGCTGTTCTGGGGTCTGCTCGGGCGCACGATGCTGCACGACGAGGGGCGCTCGTTCCTCGAGGCAGGCGGGCGGATCGAGGAGGCCGACATGGTGCTGCGGATGCTGCGGGTGGCGGTGCCGGGCGAGTCGGACGCCGCGGAGGCGGCGGGCGCACTGGCCGCCGGATCGGCGGCGGGAACCGGATCGGCGGCGGGCGGGCGCGAGGCCGAGGCGCTGGCGCTGCTGCAGGCCGTCGGCGGCTTCCAGGCCTACCGGCGCGCCGCCCGCCAGTCGCTCGAGCTGCGCGGCGTGGTCCGCTTCCTGCTGTACGAGGGGATGTACCCGGGCTCGGTCGCATCGTCGCTGCTGGCGCTCCAGCGCGCGCTCGAGACCGCCGATGCGGCGCCGCGCTCCTCGCCGCCGGTGCTCCGGCTGGGGCGGCTGATCGCCGACCTGGAGCTGCAGCGACGGACACCAGAGACCGGCAGGACGCTCGGCGAGATGCTCGGCCGGGTGCAGGACGAGCTCGAGCTGGTCGATCACGACATCGACGAGCGCTACTTTGCGCTGGCGGCGCTGGCGGCGGTGCACGTGTGAGCGCTCGCGACCGCCACCGCCCCCGCCCGGCAGGCGCCGAGATGAACTTCGCGATCAGATACCTGACCCGCTACGACTACGACGCCGACGTCGTCGACAACCTCAACGCGCTGCGGGTCAAGCCGGCGGCGAACAGCCGCCAGCGCGTCGACGAGTTCAGCGTCCGCCTGCAGCCTGAGGTGCGGCTGCACCGCCACGCCGACTACTTCGGGACCGAGGTGGTCGAGTTCGAGGTCTCGCGCCCGCACCGCCAGCTCGTCGTCGACGTGCGCGCGCGGGTGAGCACGGCGCCGGCTCCCGACCCGCCCGAATCGAGCTGGGACGCACTGTCCGAGGAGGCCTACCTCGAGGCGGGGGGCGAGTTCCTGCTGGCGACCGACGACGCGCCCGGCCACCCCGTGCTGCTCGAGCTGCTCGAGCGCACGCGCGCCGCCCCGACGCCGCTTGCAACCGTGATGCTGGTGTCGGAGCTGATCCCCGACCGGTTCGACTACCGCCGCGGGGCGACGTACGTCGATTCGCCGCTCGCGCACGTGCTCGACGGCGGCGCCGGCGTCTGCCAGGACTTCGTTCACCTGGGGTTGTGCGTGCTGCGCCACCACGGGATCGCCGCCCGGTACGTATCCGGGTACCTGTTCGCGACCGCCGTCGACGGCGGCCCGGAATCGGTCGAGGTCGACACGCACGCCTGGCTCGAGGCGCTGCTCCCGGGGGATCGCTCGGGCGAGCCCGTGTGGGTCGGCGCCGACCCGACCAATCGAGGCCTCGCCGGCGAGCGTCACGTGAAGATCGGCCACGGCCGCCACTACGCGGACGTGCCGCCGATCAAGGGCGTCTATCGCGGGCTCGCCAGCGCGACGCTCGAGGCGAGCGTGACGATGACGCGGCTCGACGGGCTCGACCCGGCCGCGATCGCCCGCGCCTGAAGCTCTCCGCGAGCCCGGCTCGACGCTTCGCCGATCCGTCGATCGCACGCCCGCCATACATTCGTCCACCGATCCGCCGGTCCGCTCGTGCTGCCGGCGCGCATGCCGACCGTGATCGACATGAGCATCTCAGACTTGAGCCTCGCATCTTTCGGCGGCGGCGGTGGATCAGCGGCGCTGGCCGCGGCCGCCTCGCAGATCGCCTCCGGAGCCGGTCGGGCAGCCGGCGGCGGCTCGGCAGTCCCGGCCGTCGACCCGGTTGTGGCCGAGGAACTCGAACTGTCGGTTCTCCAGAAGGCGCTCACCGCCGAGAGCAGGCTCGTCAACCTGCTCGCCTGACGAGCTCCGGGGGCCGGACCCGGTTCAGGTCCTGCGGGTGCCCGGCTCAGCTCAGGGGCCACGCGGCGGCGGCGGGAACGTTCGCACCGGGGCGGCGCATCGTGCCTAGCCGGGTCCGATCCAGACGGTGGGCGGCTCCCCGGCCCGCCAGCGGCCGCGCGGCATCACCGGCGTCGTGTGCGGCAGCGCGGCACTGCCGTCCCGCCGAAGCGCGATCAGGCCGCCGTGGCCACCGAGCCCGGCCACTTCCGCGAGCGTCAGATCGGCTGCGTCGGCGAGGTGCGTTCCGCCGGCGACGAGGCCGGCCAGCCGGAACGCCGCGCCAGCGCGGATGAACGCCTCGCCGTCGCCCGTGCACGAGACCGCCACGAGGCCGTCGGCCCAGGTGCCGGCGCCGATCAGAGGCGAGTCGCCCACCCGCCCAGGTGGCTGGCCGCTGATCCCGCCGGTCGAGGTGGCCGCCGCCAGACCACCGGCGGCGTCGAGGCAGACGGCGCCGACCGTCCCTCGCGCGGCCGCAGTCAGCCGACGCTCCAGCCGGGCCCGCTCGCGGTCGGTCACGAACGCGTCGTTCGGAAGCGACTCGAGCCCGGCCGCGCGTGCCAACTCGTCGACGTCGGCGCCGATCATCAGCACCTGATCGCCCGCGAGCACGCGCTCGGCCGCCCTGATCGGGTTGCGGACCGTGCGCACGCCGGCGACCGCGCCGGCCGCCCGATCGACGCCGCGCATCGCCGCGGCGCTCATCTGGACGGAGCCGTCGGCGCACAGCGCCGACCCGCGTCCCGCGTTGAACAGCTCGCAGTCCTCGAGCAGCTCGACGCACCTGACCGCCACGCCGAGTGCGTCGGCCCCGAGCTCGAGCAGTCCGCGAGCTTCGCCGAGGACGTCCGCCAGGACCTGGCGGACCTCGGGCTCGTCTCCACGCAGCTCGGCCGCGAACGGTCCGGCGCCCGCGTGGATCAGGATGCTCGGGTCAGTCAACCCAGAACTCGTGGAGCTGCTCGCCGTCGCCGCCCTCGGGGCGGTCGTTGCCGATCGCGATCAGCTCGAGGCCCTCGGGACCGCCCTCGAAGCCGCGGGCGACGTGCGGCGCCACCCGTACGACGTCCCAGCGACGCAGCTGCTTGTCCTCGCCGTCGAGCCGGAGGCGACCCGAGCCCGAGACGACGACGTACACCTCCTCCTGCTCGCGGTGGCGGTGCCCGAACGGAAACCGCACCCCGGGCCCGAACCGCAGGTGGCTGACGCCGAGGTGATCCGAATCGAGATGGCTGCGGGCAAAGCGTGCCTCGAGCCCGTCGACGCCCAGGCGGGCTGCGCTGTCGTCGATGTCCTGCATGAAGTTCTTGATCGTGTAGTCGCTCATCGTCGCGGGAGTCTATGGGCCGGCGGGCGCCGCTCAGCCGACGACGGTGAAGCGGATCGGAGCCGAGACCGTCCCGGCGGTGCCGGCGTGTGCCCTCAGCGCCACCGTGTAGGTGCCGGGTGCCAGCCTGAGCCCGGCGGCGAGCTGTCCGTCGAAGCGCAGCGTGTTGGCACCGGTGCGTCCCGTCACCGTGAGCGTTCCGACCCGGCGGACCACGACGCAGCGGGGCCGCTTCCTGGTCCTGGCGGTCGCGGCGACGCAGCGGCCGTTGAGCAGGCGGCCGGTGAACACGTGGCTGAACGTCAGCGTGACGGTGGCCGGCACGGTCAGCCAGAAGCGGAAGCTCGTTCCGATCGGCGGCTCCCTGCGGCCGCGGGCGCCGGGAGGGTCGGATTCACGCCAGCGCCCGTGCGATTGACCGACGCGCGTGAGCGCGAGCACCGGTGGAGGCGGCTCGACGGTGACCGAGTACGTGGTCGTCGTCGAATTCCCGAGCGTGTCGCTCGCGGACAGGGTGACGGTGTACGTGCCCGGCTGGGCGTACGCGTGGCTCACGCTCGGGCCGGCGCCGGTCGTGCCGTCGCCGAAGCTCCAGCTCGGCCCGCCTGGCACGAGGCCAGACCACAGATCGACGAAGCTCGCGCTCATCGTCAGCGTCTGGCCGGTGAGCGCGGTGGTCGGGATGCTCGTCGAGACGAGGTTCGGGCCGCCGCCGTCGAACGCTGCGGCGCGAAGCACCGGCGGAGCGCCCGTCGTCCAGAACGCCGCGACGCTGCCGTCCTGGTCGCCGACCAGCTGCTGGAAGCTCAGCGACTGCGCCGGCAAGTCGAGCGCGGTGACGCTGTCCGGCTGCGCTGCGCCGGACAGCCAGCGGCCGCCCTCGATGACCTGCGGGCTGCCGGGGCCCGCTGTCGCGAGCGTCCAGGCGAAGTAGGCATCGTTTCCGAGGAACGCGATCGCGCCGGCCACGGTGCCCGAACCGGTCGCCGAGACGCAGCGCGGCGCCCCGAAGCCCGCTCCGACGGTCGCGGCACCGACGCCGACGCAGCCCGAGCCCGAGCCCGAGCCCGCGCCTGCGCTCTGCAGCCAGTACAGGACGAACGCCTCGTCGGCCGGCGAGACCGCGGCGGCCAGCGGCCAGCTCGCCACCCCACCGGGTGCGATGTCGACGGGGGTGGTCCACGCGCCGCTGGCGCCGGCGCGCGCGACCGCGTACGCGCCGGCCGCACTCGGGATGCCGTGGAGCACGTTCTGGATCCCGTATGACGCGTACTGGAAGGCGACCAGCGCGCTTCCGTCGGGCGCGACTCCGAGCGTCGGCTTGCCGGCGTCCTTGGTGGGATCGTCGGGAGTGAGGTCGGCGACGGGCCCCCAGCTGCCGGTTGCGGCGACCCACTGCTGGACGGCGAGCAGGTGGCCCGCGCCGGCGGGCAGCCGGTAGGCGGCCGTCAGGTCGCCGGCCGCATCGAAGCCGAGCGCGAGGCCGTCGGCGGATTGTGCGGCGCCGGGCGGGCCGAGCTCCGTCGCCTGACCCCACGCGCCGCCGGCCGGGTGGACGGCGACGTCGATCCGCGACCCGCCCGGAGCCGGGATCGTCGGATCGACGTGGACGACGCCGGCGGCGGCCGCGCCACTCGAGCTGATCGCGGTGACGATCGCCGGAGCGATGCTGGAGCTGGCGGTCGTGTCGGTCGCGACCGTCGCCGGCGCCTCCCAGGCGCCGGAGCCCGGGGCGCGGTAGCTGGCGAGGTAGGTGAGCGGCGTGGTCGAGGCGTCCGGACCTGTCAGCGCCTCCCACTCGAGCACGGCGGCGCCGCTCGGTGCCACCGCGAGCGACAGCTGCAAGGGGACGAGCGTCGGGGTCGACGGGATCTGCAGCTGCTCCTCGTAGCTGCCCCCGGGTGGGATCACGCCAGCGTGCAGGACCGTCTGGAGCGGCGAGCTCGAGACGACGTCGATGAAGGCGACCGTCGCGACGCCGCCCGACTGGTAGGCGATCGCGGTCGCGCCCGGCGTCGCGCCCCCGGGCAGCGCGAAGTTGCCCGCCGCCGACCAGCTGGGGGCCGCCTGCGCCCCCGGAGCCACGGCCGCGAGGCACAGGAGCGCGACGACGACCCCGCTCGCCAGATGCCTCCGACCTCGCATGTGGCCACTGTACGGCGCCGGCCGGCAAGCCCGCGCACGCACGGTTGCCACACCGTGGTTGCCGGACGCACGGGAGGACCGGCGCCCGCGCGGTCGCCTGTCCTTATGATCGATGACACATACGGGGGGTCCCTACGCGAGGGGCTGAGAGGGCGCTTCCTAGCGCCGACCCATCGAACCTGATCTGGGCAATGCCAGCGAAGGGAGCCAAATATGTCCAGTCGCACGTCCTTTCCCGCCGGTGCGGAGTGCCGCACGCAGATGCACCTCGCCCGCCAGGGAGTCGTCTCGCCCGAGATGGAGCGCGTCGCCGAGCGCGAGCAGCTGGCCCCGGAGGTGATCCGCGATGAGGTCGCCCGGGGACGGATGATCATCCCCGCCAACGTCCACCACGGCGCGCTCGACCCGATGGCGATCGGGCTCGCTGCGCGCGTCAAGATCAACGCCAACATCGGCAGCTCGCCGACCAGCTCGTCGATCGCAGAGGAGGTCGAGAAGCTGACGGTGTCCGAGCGCTGGGGCGCCGACACGGTCATGGACCTGTCGACCGGCAAGCGGATCGACGAGACGCGCGAGGCGATCATCGCCGCCGCATCGGTCCCGATCGGCACGGTGCCGATCTACCAGGCGCTCGAGCGGGCTGGGAAGATCGAGGAGCTGAGCGCGGGGCTGCTGCTCGAGGTGATCGAGCACCAGGCCCGCCAGGGCGTCGACTACATGACGATCCACGCCGGCGTGCGGCTGGAGCACCTGCCGCTGTGTCAGCACCGGGTGACGGGGATCGTCTCGCGCGGCGGCGGGGTCCTGGCGCGGTGGATGGTCGCGCACCTGCGCGAGAACCCGCTGTACGAGCGGTTCGACGACGTGCTCGAGATCTGCGCACGCCACGACGTCTCGATCTCGCTCGGCGACGGCCTGCGTCCCGGCTCGATCGCCGACGCGTCCGACGCGGCCCAGTTCGCCGAGCTCGACACGCTCGGTGAGCTGACCGAGCGGGCGTGGGCCCGCGACGTCCAGGTGATGATCGAGGGGCCCGGGCACATCCCGATGCACCAGCTCGAGGACAACGTCCGCCGCCAGCAGCGGATCTGCCACGAGGCGCCGTTCTACACGCTCGGGCCGCTGGTGACCGACATCGCGCCGGGCTACGACCACATCACGAGCGCGATCGGCGCCGCGATCGTCGGCTGGCACGGGACCTCGATGCTCTGTTAGGTGACCCCGAAGGAGCACCTCGGCCTGCCCGACGCCGATGACGTCAAGCAGGGGCTGATCGCCTACCGGATCGCCGCCCACGCGGCCGACCTGGCACGCGGCAACCGGCGAGCCGCCGAATGGGACCGGGCGCTGTCGCAGGCGCGGTTCGCGTTCGACTGGAAGCGGCAGTTCGAGCTCGCACTCGACCCCGACACGGCCCGGGCGATGCACGACCAGACGCTCGCCGACGACTACTTCAAGACGGCCGAGTTCTGCTCGATGTGCGGCCCCAAGTACTGCCCGATGCACAACTTCCGGGACGTGGACTGGGACGCGGTGCGGGCGGTCGTGACGGAGCGCAGGCACGAGCGGACGGCGCCGGCGATCACCACGGGCTGACCACGCCGTCCAGCGCACCGGGTTGCGTGAGGCGGCATACTGACCGCGTGACCCGAGGGGCCGCGGCGTGACAGGACTGCGCTCGAGCTGGGCGCGGCACGTCGTCCGCGCGGGTACCGGCTTCGTGGTCGCCGCTGCACTCGCCGGCTGCGCGGTCGCGAATGCGCAGCACGGCCGGCCGAACCACGGCGAAGCGCACCACAGGGTCGCGCTCGACCCGCGGCTGAGCAGCGATGCGCTGGTGCTGCACGGCCACCCGCAGGCGATCGAACCGCTCGCCGGGGTCGCGAGCGGAGCGAGCGGAGCGGGCGGGTCGGGCGTCACAGCGACCGCCGGGGTCGTCAGCGTCTCAGCCGGCGCAAACGGGTCGAACGGCGCGAGCGGCGCGAACCCCCCGCTGCAGCAGCCGATCTCGAACCAGCAGGTCGAGGCAGAGCTGGCGGCGAGCGGCATCTCGGCCGACCCCAACCGGGCGACGCTGATCTCCGGTGGGCTGGCGCTGCCGCCGATCGACGCGCCGGCCCAGGTGCAGGCGGTGATCAACGCCGGCAACGAGATCGCCCGGCTGCCGTACATCTGGGGCGGCGGCCACCTGACGTACGAGGACACCGGCTACGACTGCTCGGGCTCGCTCAGCTTCGTGCTCGCCGCGGCGGGGCTCTTGACCGGGACGGAGACCTCGGGCCAGCTGGAGAGCTACGGCGATCCGGGACCGGGCAGGTGGATCACGATCTTCGCCAACGCCGGCCACACGTTCGCGTACATCGCGGGGCTGCGGTTCGACACGGTCGCGCTCGCCGAGACCGGCTCTCGCTGGTCGAACCGAAAGGCCGACGAGTCCAACCTGTCGAGCTTCGTCGTCCGGCACCCGCCGGGGCTCTGACGAACTCGGCGACGCGATCGGCTAGGCGCGGCCGTAGACCGGAATCGCGGCGCCGCTCGTCGGCGCCGCCGCATCCGACAGCAGGAACCCGATCACCCCGGCGATCTCCGCCGGCACCACCCACCGAGCGAAGTCCGCGTCCGGCATCGCCGCGCGGTTCGCCGGTGTGTCGATCACGCTCGGCAGCACCGCGTTGCACCGCACCCCGTCGCGGCGGTACTCGACCGCGACCGCCTGGGCGAACGCGACGACCGCAGCCTTCGCCGCCACGTAGCCGGCGGCGCCCGGAAAGGGCTGGACGGCGGTGCGGCTGCCGACGCACACGATCGAGCCGCCGCCGGCAGCGACGATCGCCGGCAGCGCCGCCGCGGTCATCAGGTACGTCGGTCGCAGGTTGAGCGCCAGCATCCGCTCGAACTCCTCGATCGGCGTCTCGTGGACGCGCCCGCCCGCCGCGAACCCGCCGACGAGGTTGACGAGCCCGCGCAGCGGCGCGTCCGCGTCCGCGGTCGCCGCCTCGACGACGGCCGCAGCCGCGGCGGGATCGAACAGGTCGGCGTGGACGCGCTCGAGCCGGGCGACACCCGGCGCGGTCGAGGCCGGCGCGGTCGAGGCCGCCGCGGACGGGACCGACGAGGACGGGACGACCACGCGCCAACCCTCCTCGAGCAGCCGCGTGACGACCGCCCCGCCCAGCCCGCCCGTCCCGCCGGTGACGATCGCAGTGCCGCGCACGCGCGGATCCTCGCAGATAGCGACGTCCGGCCCGCCTCGTATCGTCGAGCTCGATGACGCCCGGTCCGACCCGCACCCCGCAGGCGATGGAGGCGGACCTGCGCGAGCTGATCGCGACCGTCCAGCACCCGCACCTGCGACGCCTGCTCGCCGCCGTCCTCGGCGAGGGGTCGCCGACATGGACGGCGTACCGGGACGCGCCGGCCGCCAAGCACTACCACGAGGCCTACCGGCACGGGCTGCTGGAGCACTCCCTGACCGTCGCGCAGGCGGTCAGCGCGCTGTCGCCCGTGTTCGGCGGGATCGACCGCGACGTCGCGGTCACGGCGGCGCTCCTGCACGACATCGGCAAGATCGAGACGTACGAGTTCGGCGAGACCGAGATCGTGATGTCCGACCCCGGCCGCCTGCACGGCGAGATCGCGCTCGGCTACTTCAGGATCCGCACCGCGATCGAGCGGGTCGACGGCTTTCCGTCGACCCTCGCACAGGCGGTCCTGCACATCATCCTCAGCCACCACGGCTCGCTCGAGCACGGCAGCCCGGTCGTCCCGTGCACACGCGAGGCGACGCTCGTCCACATGGTCGACAACCTCGGCTCGAAGCTCGGCAGCTTCGACCGGATCGAGCGCGAGCTGCCGGCCGGCAGCGCCTGGGCGACGTACGACAAGGGCATCGGCTCGGTCGCCTACTTCGGGCCGGGCGCGCCCGAGGCTGAGCGCGCCGCTGCCTGAGCGGCCGCACGGCGACCGCGAATCCCGCAAATAGCGCTCGCGCCGACCGCCAGCCGACCTGCGCCCCGGCCCCGTCGGCGACCCCCGAATAAAGTGGTCTCCGATGGCCAAGGACACCGAGAAGCTGATCCGCCAGCTGTCCCTGATCTCGTACCTGATGGCCGAGCACCGGCCCGTGACCGCACCGGAGATCCGGCGCGACGTCGAGGGCTACAGCGTGATGAACGAGGACGCGTTCGCGCGGCGGTTCTACGCCGACCGCTCCGAGCTCGAGGCGCTGGGGATCGTGCTGACCGTGCACAAGCCCCAGGACGGGCAGGTCGAGCAGGAGACCTACTCGCTGCCGCCGGAGAACTTCCACCTGCCCGCGATCGAGTTCACCGACCAGGAGCTGGCCGCGCTCGGCACCGCGCTGCACCTGCTCGACGGCGAGTTCGCGTACGCCGAGCCGCTGCGCCTGGCGCTGCAGCAGATCTCCTGGGGCCACCCGAGCCCGCTCAGCTCGCCGGTGCAGCGGACGATCGCGCTCGGCATCACGGGCGCCGCCGGCGGCCACGACGTGTCACAGCGGCTGGCCAAGATCGAGACCGCGATCTTCCGCCGCAAGACGATCGTGTTCGACTACTACACGATGGAGCGCGACGCGACCGGCAGCCGGCGTGTCGATCCGTACCAGCTGCTGTTCGAGGGCGGCCAGTTCTACCTCGTCGGGCGCGCGCACGAACGTGGCGCGGTCCGCGTCTTCCGCCTGTCGCGGATCCAAGGCAAGGTCGGCTACGCGACCAAGGCCGAGCACGACTTCGTGCGCCCGGCGGAATTCGATCCGCGGGCCTACGCGAACCGCATCCCGTGGCAGTTCGGCGACCCGGCCGGCACCGCCGAGATCTGGATCAGCGGCCGGATCGCGTGGCAGATCGAGCGCCATTTCGGTCGCCACGGCGACTTCCGCCCGTCGACCGAGGACCGCGACGGCGCACCGAGCGACGGGCGCGACCGTGTGTTCCTGACCCAGTACGCGAACGCCCGGCTGCTGATCGCCTGGGTGCTGGGGCTCGGCGAGCATGCGAGGATCCTCGCCCCGGCCGAGCTCGTCGAGGAGCAGCGCGGGCGCGTCCAGGCACTCGTCGCCCGCCACAGCGGCGATCCTGACGCAACGGCGCCGATCGCCGCCGCACCATCGCCGCCCCAGACCGCCGCCTCGACGACGCAGGCGCCGGCCGAGGCGGTCGTCGAGACCAACGGCGGCGGGGTCGACGCCGCGATCCGGCCCGAGCGGTTCGCCCGGCTGGTGACGCTCGCCAGCATCCTGATCGACGCCGGGCGGGGCGGCCGGCGGCTCGACGCCGGCGAGCTGTGCCAGGCCCTGACGGTCTCCGATCAGGAGCTGCGGGAGGACATCTCGGTCCTCAACGTCGTCAACTTCGGGGCCGGCACCTACGTGCTGTACGCCGAGATCGACGCGGACGGGCAGATCGAGGTCGATCCCGAGGCGTACGGCGACTCGTTCGCGCGCCCCGCGCGGCTGCTGCCCGTCGAGGCGAAGGCGCTGGTCGCCGCGATCGATCTGATCGGCGAGCACATCCCGGCGGGATCGCTCGCCTCGGTGCGTCGCAAGGTCGTGGCGGCGCTCGGCGAGGATCCGGCGCACGAGGGGCTGCACATCGCGGCCGCAGGCGGCGACGACGCCGAGATCGCGGCCGTGATCTCGCGCGCGATCGCGACCCAGCGGCTGCTGTCGTTCGAGTACTACAAGGAGAACGAGGACGAGTTCACGACGAGGACGGTCGAGCCGTACGCGCTGATCAACGGGCGCGAGGGCTGGTACATCGCGAGCTTCGATCCCGCCCGCAGCGACGTCCGCCACTTCCGCCTCGACCGGATCAAGTCCGCCCAGGTGAGCGCGGACTCGTTCGAGCCGCGCGCCGACGTCGATCCGTCGGCCGGCGTCGACGGCTGGCCGCGCACGGGGGAGGTGCCCGCCTCCCGCCGCGCGCGGGTGTGGATCTCGCCCGAGCGGGCTCGCTGGGCGCGCGAGGAGCGGACCGTGATCGGCGAGGGCGCCGATGGCTCGGTCGTCGTCGATCTGGGCTTCGCCGGACTCGACTGGCTCGTTCGCGAGGTGCTGAAGGAGGCGGGCGACGCGGTCGTGCTCGCGCCGCCGGACGCGCGCGAGGCGGTCCGGGCGGCGGCCGCCGAGATCGAAGCCGCAGTCCCGGCCTAGAGCTCTCCGCGGCGGCGCAACTCGGCAACCGTGATGTTGGCGGCCAGCAGCTCGTCGTGCGAGGTGCCGGCGTCGATCCACCAGCCGTCGAGCGTCTCGCAGCGCAGCGACCCTTCCTCGAGGTAGATGTTGTTGAGGTCGGTGATCTCGAGCTCGCCGCGGCCCGACGGCGCGAGCTGGTCCATGAACGAGAAGACGCGCTCGTCGTACAGGTAGATCCCCGTCTGGGCGAGCGAGCTCTTCGGCTGGGCCGGCTTCTCCTCGATCGAGACGACGCGTTCGCCGTCGAGCTCGACGACGCCGTAGTGCTCGGGCTCGTCGACCTCCTTGGCGAAGATCACGGCGCCGTGGGACTCGCTGCGGAAGCGCTCGACGCTCGCGCTGAGGTCGTGGGTGAAGATGTTGTCGCCAAGGATCACCAGCAGCTTCGAGCCGCGCGCGAACGGCTCCGCCAGCCCGACCGCCTGCGCGAGCCCGCCCGCCTCCTCCTGGAGCTCGTACGTGATCCGCAGCCCGAACTCGCTGCCGGTCCGCAGCAGCTGGAGGAAGTGACCGGCGTGCTCGGGGTTGGTGATCAGCAGGACCTCCTCGACTCCCGCCCGCGCGATCGCCTCGAGCGGGTAGTAGATCAGCGGCTTGTCGTAGACCGGCAGGAGATGCTTGTTGGTGACGTAGGTGAGTGGTCGGAGGCGGGTCGCCTTGCCGCCGGCGAGGATGACGCCCTTGAGTTGTGACACGGCGCCCACGGTATCCGCAATCCGCCCGGGACGCAGCACCGCAGCTACGCCAGCCGCTTCTCTGCGAAGAACGTCGCGACCGGGTTCCCGTTGAAATTCGCGATCGGGTCGTAGCCCGCCGACCGGTACAGGTGCTGGGCCGCCGGTTGCCGCGGGCCGGTCTCGAGCCGGACGACGCTGAACCCCAGCTCGCGCGCCCGCGCCTCGAGGGCGGTCAGGAGCACGCGCCCGAAGCCCCGGCCGCGAGCGGCTGGGGCGACGAACATCCGTCGCAGCTCGCATGCCCGCTCGTCGAGGCGTTGGACGCCGCCGCAGCACACCGGAACGCCGTCCTCGTAGCCGATCAGGAAAGCGCCGGCGGGCGGGCTCAGCTCGGCCGGGCCGGCGGCCGGGATCAGCGCCACGTCGAGCCCGGACCCGGCATAGATCTCCGTGACCTCGGCGTGCAGCGCTGCGACCAGCTCGGCGCCGTCGCCCGCGTCGATCAGGCCGTCGCGGAACTCGATCGCCATCAGCCGCTCGACAGGTCGGACTGCAGCTGCGAGAGGCCGCCCTCGATCTCGAACCGCGGCAGCACGTACGGATCCGTCTGCGGCGTCGCAAAGCCGGGGTTCTCGGTCAGCGCGTTCGTGTAGCCGGCCGCGCGCACGGCCGCGATCACCGCCGAGTCGTACCTGTTCGACGGGTAGCAGAAGCTGTTCACCGGAACGTGCAGCGCATGGCGCAGGAACTGCCGCGACTGCACGACCTGCGCCTGCAGCTCGGCGGCGCCGGCGGTCGTCAGGTCGGGATGGGTGAGTGAGTGCGAGTCGATCTCCCAGCCGCGCTTGACCAGCCCGCGCAACCGCCAGTTGGCGAGGTGGTCGACGGTGATCTCGTTGAGCACGCCGGGCCACCCGTAGCGCGCCAGCACCGACACCGCGAACGTCGCCTGCGGGATGTAGCCGTTGTCGAACGTGATCACGATCGGCTTGGCGGGCAGCCTGCCGTGATGGAAGAACGCGTTCATCATCTCGTCGAGCGTGACGCCCTGGTACCCGGCGGAGTGCAGCCAGGCCATCTCGGCCTCGAAGTCCGGGTTCGACACGTACAGGCCTGGATACGGCTCGGTCGGCGGCGGCGTCCCGAGGTCGTGGTAGACGAGGATCGGCACCTGCTGGCCGGCGTACGGCTTCCAGTTGGGCTGCGGCCTCGCGTTGCGAACCCGGAGCGAGTCCCGCTTGACCGGAGTCCGGGCGCTCGCGGCGGCCTTGGGTGCCGCCGCTCTGTGGTGCGCCTGCCCCGAGCCCGAGCCCGACCCGCCACACCCCGCGAGCGCCAGCGCAGCGCCGATCAGCAAGGCAGCTCCAGAGCGCATCCGCATGCGCTGCGAATGTAGATGAACGGACGGCCCGGCGCCGGGCTCCCGTTCGTGAGGGTGCTCGCAGGCGGCGTTTAGATCCCGCTGGGAATCGCCGGGTACCAATTCGTTCGATGAAGGACCATCCACGTCGAATGAGCCGCAGGCGAACACGGGCCGCGTGGGCGGCGTGCGCGGCCGTATCCGCCAGCGCCGCGGTGCTGGCGGCGGGGGTGCTCGCGGCCGCGGCGGTCGCCGGGCTCGCCGGCGGCGGACGGCGACCGGCGCGGACGCTGCGGCGAGCCGCCCCGCCCGGGCTGCTCGCCGCCGTCCAGCCGGTGCC
>DAHUYL010000179.1 GCA_027315255.1 Solirubrobacterales bacterium
TCGCACCGACCACGTGGTGGTCGACTGTGGCGGCGTCGGCTATCGACTCGCCGTCTCGAGCGAGACGCTCCGCCACGTGCCGGCGGTCGGTCACGAGGTCGTGCTCCACGCCCACCTGATCGTCCGCGACGACGCGCTGGCGCTGTACGGGTTCGCGACCGAGGACGAGCGCGAGCTGTTCCTGATGCTGCTCGGGGTCCAGTCGGTCGGGCCGAAGGTGGCCCTGGCCGTGCTGTCGGGCGGGCCGCCGCGCGAGCTGCTGGCGGCGCTGGCGGCGGGCGACAGCGCGCGGTTCCAGGCCGTTCCGGGCATCGGCAAGCGCACGGCCGAGCGGATCATCGTCGAGCTGCGCGAGAAGGTCGAGGCGGTCCTGCCCCAGCCGGCGATCACGATCGTCCGCTCCGACGACCCTCGCGCGCTGGCGCGCGAGGGGCTGATCGGCCTCGGCTACACCCCGCAGGAGTCCGACGACCTGCTGGACGGCCTGAACGGCGAGCGTCCTGAGGACCTGATCGCGGCTGCGCTGAAGGCGGCCCGGGGATGAGCGTGCGGGTCCAGGCTCCGCAGGAGCTTCCCGAGGACGACGGCGACCGCTCGCTGCGGCCGCGCCGGCTCGAGGAGTTCATCGGTCAGGAGCAGGTCAAGGACCAGCTGCGCGTGTCGATCGCCGCCGCCGCCGCCCGCGGCGAGCCGCTCGACCACGTGCTGCTCGCCGGACCGCCGGGGCTCGGCAAGACCTCGCTCGCGCAGATCGTGGCCGCCGAGCTGGCGGTGGGATTCGTGCAGACCGCCGGTCCGGCGCTCGAGCGCAAGGGCGACATCGCGTCGTTCCTGACCGCGCTCGAGCCGCGCTCGGTGTTCTTCGTCGACGAGATCCACCGGCTCCCACGGGCGCTCGAGGAGACGTTCTATCCGGCGATGGAGGATCGCTGCCTGCCGATCACGGTCGGCCAGGGGGCCGGCGCCCGAGTCGTGACGATCGACCTGCCGCCGTTCACGCTGATCGGCGCGACCACCCGCACCGGGCTGCTCTCGACCCCGCTGCGCGACCGCTTCGGGATCCAGCACCGGCTCGAGCACTACGACAAGACCGATCTGGCGCGGATCGTCCGCCGCTCGGCGCGGCTGCTCGGCGTGCGGATCGAGGACGGCGGCGCGATCGCGGTGGCGGAGCGCAGCCGCGGCACCCCGCGCGTCGCCAACCGGCTGCTCAAGCGCGTCCGGGACTACGTCGAGGTCCATGCCGACGGCGTCGTGAGCGCCGAGCTCGCCGGCGCGGCGCTCGACCTGCTCGAGGTCGATCACCTGGGGCTCGACCGGCTCGACCGCGAGATCCTCCGAACCGTCTGCGAGAAGTTCGCCGGCGGCCCGGTCGGCCTCTCGACGCTCGCGGCGTCGGTCGGCGAGGAACAGGACACGATCGAGGACGTCTACGAGCCCTACCTGCTGCAGCGCGGCCTGATCGAGCGCACGCCGCGGGGCCGTGCCGCCACCAGGCTTGCGTTCGCCCACCTCGGGCTCGAGCCGCCGGGGCCGCTGTCGCTGCTCTGAGCGTTCAGCCGGCGTGTCACGGCCCGGTTGCCTCCGGTGCCCAGGTCGGTCGCGCTCTATCCTCAGCCCCGCGATGTCGCACGAGCACTACTTCATCTGCCCGCACTGCGGCAACCGGTCGATGGGGATCGACCGGCTGGCCGGGTTTCGCCGCGAGGCCCGGGGCTGCGAGAAGTGCGGGTTCGCCTACCTGTTCGAGCTGCTCGACGACTACTACCCGGCGCCGAACGCGGCGTTCTTCGCATGCGACTCCGAGGGCCGGATCGTCGACTGCGGCCGGGGCGCGTTCGAGCTCACCGGGTTGAAGACCGAGGCGGCGATCGGGCGTCTGCTGCGGGATGCGTTGCGGCTCGAGTTCGCCGACGGGGTCGACCACGTCGCGACCGCACTCGAGTGGGAGGTTCGCGTCAACGGCAAGCCCGTGGCACTCGACGCGGGGCCTGAGCGCGCAGGCGCGGTGGCCGACATCTTTCCCTCCTACGACTACGACGAGGGCGGCGTGCTCGTCGTCCTGACGCCGACGAACAACCACTGACCGTTGCCCGGGCAACGCACAGGACCGTCTAGCATCACCCCGGAGCGATGACCGACCGGCAGCGAAACGGCTTGATCCTGCTCCTGGTTGCGGGGCTGATCGCGGCCTCGGCACTGGTGATCGCGACCCAGAGGACGTACCTCGGGTTGGATCTGAAGGGCGGCGTCGAGCTGACCTATCAGGGCGAGCCGACGGCGCAGACGAAGGTCGTCACCCAGAGCGCGCTGCAGCGCGCCGTCGACGTGATGAACAACCGGGTCAACCAGCTCGGCGTGTCGCAGGCGTCGATCCAGACGTCGGGCACCAACCAGATCGTGGTGCAGCTGCCGGACGTGACCGACACGACGCGGGCCGAGGCGCAGGTCGGCTCGACGGCCCGGCTGATCTTCTACGACTGGGAGGCGAACGCGCTGCTGCCGAACGGGCAGACGGTCGCGAGTCAGCTCCAGAGCGGCGATGCGACGGCGACGCAGATCAGCCAGGGATCGGGTGTGGCCGCGGTCGGGAGCTCGAGTCAGCTTGCGGGCGGCATGGGGCTGTACGCCGCCGTACAGCTTGCCGCCAAGCAGCCGTACTCGACGCCGAACAAGCACAACGGCCGCTACGGCAACCAGTACTGGCTGTTTGCTGCCCCGGGCAGCCACGCGTGTGCCGTGGCCGCGGCCGACCAGGGCAAGAAGCCGATCCCCGGCGTCCACTGCCTGCTCGACAGCCCGCCGATCGTCGAGACGCCTGGCACCAGCGCGAGCAAGATCGCCGCGGACCTGAAGGCGAGCCTGCCGGGCGGGGTGTCGATGTCGCAGGCGCAGCTGCTGGTTGTCAAGAGCGGGACGGTCGTCGTCCAGGGGGCGCCGGGGAGCTTCTCGAAGTGGCCGCCGTATGGCAGTCCGGACGCGCGCTATTACGTGCTGCGCGACAACGCAGCGCTGTTCGGCAACGAGATCTCGAATCCGCAGCAGGGGACCGGCGGCGACGGGGCTCCGGACGTGCAGTTCGGCTTCACGGGCAACGGCGCGAACGCGTTCCAGAAGGTGACGGCGGCGATCGCCCAGCGCGGCTATGCCGACAGCATCCTCGGTCGCAGGCTCTACCAGCACTTCGCGATCGCGCTCGACAACCAGCTGGTGTCGGTTCCGCAGATCCAGTTCAACTTGTATCCGGACGGGATCGGCGGCAACGGCGGCGCTGACATCAGCGGCAACTTCACGATCAGCTCGGCGCAGAACCTCGCGACGCAGTTGCGGTTGGGGGCGTTGCCGATCCGGTTGCGGTTGATCTCGACGCAGACGGTGTCAGCGACGCTCGGCAAGCAGTCGCTGGATCAGGGGCTGCTGGCCGGGGTGGTGGGCCTTGCGGTGGTGGTGCTGTTCCTGCTGTCGTTCTATCGGGTGCTGGGGTTGATCGCGGTCGGTGGGCTGGCCGTGTACGGCGTGTACTTCTATGCGCTGATCAAGTTGATCCCGATCACGATGTCGCTGGCGGGGATCGCGGGCCTGATCCTGACGATCGGGGTCGCGGCGGATGCGAACATCGTGATCTTCGAGCGGGTGAAGGAGGAGATCCGCGCGGGCCGCTCGATCAGGCAGGGGATCACGGCGGGCTACAAGAAGGGCTTGACGGCGATCATCGACGCGAACGTGGTCACGATCATGACCGCGTTCATCCTGTTCGTGCTCGCGACCCAGGATGTGAAGGGGTTCGCGTTCATGCTCGGGATCGGCACGTTCGTGTCGCTGTTCACGGCGGTGATGGCGACTCGGGCGGTGCTGTCGACGATGTCCAGCACGCGTGCGATCGCGCATCCGGCGATGCTCGGCGCGGGGGGCCGGCGGCGGCGGTGGCGGTATGACTTCATGGGCGCCTCCCGCTACTTCTTCACGATGTCGGGCGTGATCCTGCTGGTCGGGGCGCTGGCGATCGGTGGTAAGGGGCTGAACCTCGGAATCGATTTCACGTCGGGGACGGAGATCTCGGTTGGGCTGGTTCACAACGCGACCGTGCCGCAGGTCAAGAAGCTCGCGGCGAGCGCAGGCGCTGGTGATGTGACGGTCCAGCGGGTCAACGGGAAGGTGCTCGGCCGCTACGGCTTTCAGATCGACTCCAGGTATCTGAACCGGACCGATCAGGCGAAGCTGACCAGCGCGCTTCAGTCGGCGTACGGGATCCGGACGAGCCCGCAGACCAACAGTCAGGACGTCAACATCACCTCGGTCGGGCCGACGTTCGGCTCGACCGTGACGCACAGTGCGGTGGTCGCGATCATCGTCTCGCTGATCGCGATCTCGATCTACGTGGCGTTGCGGTTCGACTGGAAGTTCGCGGTGCCGACGCTGATCGCGCTGGCGCACGACCTGCTGATCACAAGCGGCGTGTACGCGCTCACGGGAAGGGTGGTGACGGCCGACACCGTGGCGGCGCTGCTGACGATCTTGGGCTACTCGCTGTACGACACGATCATCGTGTTCGACCGTGTGCGGGAGAACATCCCGCGGATGCCCAGGGCGGCGTTCTCGCAGATCGTCAACCGGTCGATGTCCGAGGTGCTGACCCGGTCGTTGGCGACCACGTCGTGCACGCTGTTGCCGGTGATCGCGCTGCTGTTGTTCGGCGGCACGACCTTGAAGGACTTCGCGTTCGCGCTGCTGATCGGGGTCGCCTCGGGCGCGTACTCGTCGATCTTCATAGCCTCGCCGGTGCTGACCCACTGGAAGGAGCGCGAGCACGGCTACAGTGCCCGCCGGCACCGGATCGAGGCCGACCTCGGGTACGTACCGGCGTACGCCGCGGGCGGCGACGTCGACCCGGTCACCCAGCGTCCGCGCCGTACCGGCCGGCTGACGACCCCGCAGGAGGAGACCTTGTCGGCGGCCGAGTTCGAGCAGCTGACGCGCGAGCTGGGGCTCGACGAGGAGCCGCTGACGCATCGCACCTC
>DAHUYL010000146.1 GCA_027315255.1 Solirubrobacterales bacterium
GGGATCCAAGACGTGCAGGTGGAGAGCGACACGGGCGCGACCGTTGTCAACCAGCAGCAGAACTGCACCTACACGCAGGTGCAGGCCTGTCCGGAACTTTCGTCCGAGCAGCTCGCGGTTGACAGCGCAGGGTTCCAGGACGGCAGCCAGCACGTCCAGCTCGTGCTCACGAACGCGGCCGGGGATACGACTGTGGTGCAGGGCCCGACGATCGTGGTCGACAACTACGGGCCGCCCGCTCCATCGCAGCTCAGCGCGATCGCGGCGAGCTCGAGCTCGGACGCGATCAACCTCTCGTGGGCGAACCCCGCGAGTCCCCCGCAGCCGATCGCGACCGCGTATGTACAGCTCTGCCAAGCGAGCTGCGGTGGGGCGACGCAGGTCAGCGACAACGGCGCTGCCCAGATCACCGCGCCCTCTGCAGGCAGCTACACCGTACGACTGTGGCTGACCGACACGGCCGGGCATGGCGGGCCGGGCAACGCGGCGACCACGACGGTCACGGTCCCCGCCGGCACGACCACGACCACCACGACCACCACGACCACCACTACGACCACCACCACGACCACCACCACGACCACGACGACGACGACACCGACGACCACCACGCCGACGGCGACGCCACCAACTCCGGTCAAGGTGCCGACGAGCTCCTCATGCCGGCTGTGCCCGGGCGCCAAGCAGGACCGATGGGCGACCGGGCGATGCACGCTCGTCAGGGTCCGCTCCGCCCGGTGGTCCACCGGGTGGCTGACCCTCCGGCTCGAGCACTTCCCGAAGGGCGACCGATTGGGCATCACGCTCTACTACGCCCACACGCGGCGCCGGACGCGCACCATCAGCGTCCACGATGGGGTCGCTCGGATCAGAACGAGGCGCCCCCGGCGGACCGTGCTGGCCGCGATCGGTCCGCCGCCGTGAGTCCGTCTATCGAGCCTGACCGGCTACCCCGGGGTCGAGCGCGATCACTGCCTGATCCGCCGGCGCACGATCGGCTGTGGCTCTGCGGGGAAAGGCGGATGTGACCCGCAGTGGCACAAGAGCTAACCTCCCAGGGACATGATCGGAGACATCCTCCAACCAACGCACCTACTCTTCATCCTGGCGGTCGCGCTGCTCGTGCTCGGGCCCAAGCGCCTTCCGGAGGTTGGCCGCTCGCTCGGCAAGGGGCTTCGCGAGTTCCGCGGGGCCATGTCGGGTCTGCAGGAGCAGGCCAACCTGACGATTCCAGCAGCCCACGAGATGCCGCCGGCTGCGGCACCGGCGGAGCCGCGAGTCGGGACGATGAACGACGTGCCGATGGCCGCAGAACCGGTCGCCTCACCCGCCCCGGCTCCGTTCGCAGCTGCGAGTACGGTCGCGCACCAGCCTTCGGCGGTGGCGACGGTGAGCACGCCCTCGCACGAGCCGGCGCCCTCCGAGTACGCGGACTGACGCCGCCGCTCCGACGGCCGTAGGCTGATCCCGGATCGAACGTCCGTTCGATCCGGTACGGTCGTGGAGTGGCATCGGAAGCAGACAAGGCAGGCTTGGTCGCGCTGCTGCGGTCGGACTCCCGGCTGCGCTCGGAACGGCTTCGGGCCGCCGACGCAGAAGCGATCCTCGAGGACCGGCTGGGCCTCCTCGCGGGCGAGGCGCGGTCAGCTGCGGCAGAGGAGCTCAGGCGGTGGCGAACGCGCGGGATCGAGCTCCTCGCTCCCGACGACCACGACTACCCGGCTCAACTGAGGGACGGCGACATCGGGCCACTGCTGTTCGTTCGCGGCCGGCTGCAGAGTGCCGGCCGCTGCGGTGTCGCTGTCGTGGGGACCCGGCACCCCTCGACCGAAGGCGTCGCAAGCGCGGATGCCGTCGCAAGCCGCCTCGCCGCGGCGGGCACGGCCGTCGTGTCGGGGCTGGCCGCCGGGATCGACTCCGTCGCCCACACGGCGGCGATGACGGCCGGTGGCCGCACGATCGCGGTGATCGGGTGCGGGCTCGACCACTGCTACCCACCGCAGAATCAGGCGCTGCAGGGGCGAATCGCAGCGGACGGTGCGGTCGTCTCGTTGTTCTGGCCCGAGACTCGCCCAAGCCGCCGGACGTTTCCCGAGCGCAACCGGTTGATGGCCGCGATGACGTCCGCCACTGTGATCGTCGAGGCCGGTCCGACGAGTGGCACACGAATCCAGGCGCGGCATGCACTCGCTCTGGGCCGGGCGGTCGTCCTGCTTCCGGGCGCTGCCGCGCAGTCGTGGGCGCAGGAGCTAGCGCGGCGTCCTGGGGTCACGGTCGTCGATCAGGCGGCTGACGTCGTCGAGACGCTCAACGTGGGTCGTCCCGCGCTGATGGAGGTCGGATGACTGGCGTGCGACGGCTGAGCGACGCGGCTGCGCCGCACCTGATCGTGCCCCAGCTCGGCCCTGGGGTGTGCGGCGACTGCTTCAACCTGACCCGCGGCTATGGACGCTGCTTTGCATGCACCAGAGGTCAGCAGCGGCTGGCGGCATTCCTGCCAGTCAGCTACAGCATCGCCGGCGGTCCGCTGCACCGCGCGCTCGCGGCGTCCAAGCGCGACGCCGATCCTTTCGTGCCGGTGGCCACGGCGACGATCGCAGCGATCCTGTGGCGCTTCCTCGAGCGTCACGAGCAGTGCGTGGCCGCGATGGCCGGGGTCGATCGGTTCGATCTGGTCACGACGGTGCCGTCGGGCGAACGGAGCCGCGACGCCCGCCACCCATTGCGGCGGATCGTGGGTCAGTTGGTCGGGCCAACACGGGAGCGGCACGCGCCACTGCTCGCACGCACCGAGGCCGAGGTGCAGCAGCGACAGTTCGATGCCCGCCGGTTCGCCGCGACCGGGCAACTTTCAGGCGCAGCCGTGCTGCTGATCGACGACACGTGGACCAGTGGTGCGAGCGCCCAGAGCGCCGCTGCTGCGCTGGTTGCTGCCGGAGCGCGGCGGGTCGGCTGCGTGGTGATCGGCCGCCACCTCAATCCGGCGTGGGATCGGAACGAGGCGCGGCTGCAGCCGCTGCGCGGGAGGTTCGGTTACGACCAGTGCGCCCTGTGCGCCGGGAGGGGGGAGGCGGCGCGGGCAGCGTGACAGCGAAGCGGCTCCAAGCCTCGCGGGCAGCGTGACGGCGACATAGCTCCGAAGCGGCGTGACGGCGCGCGAGCGCGCGAGGCCGGCGCCGGGGGGAGGGCCGGCCCGCGACGGCCTCCGGGTCCCGCCAGCCACAAGCGGCGGGACCCGGCAGGGCGCGATTGCGCGCCTACACCGGAAGCTTCGCCCTCAGCGTGACGCTGTGGCCGGCGGCGTTCGTCGCGACCACCCTGGCCGTCAGCGATTTCAGCTTGCGGCGCTTGATCCGCTCAGCGAGCGAACCCTGCTCCAGGAACGCCTTGGGCGTCAGCCTGACGCTCAGCGACGAGACCGAGGAGCGCAGCCGGACGACCAGCCGGCCGTGGCTGAGCACGACACTCTTGATCTGCGCGCCGGAGACCGAGAGCGCGTGCTTGTAGGTGGCCGCATCGAAGCTCAAGCCGCCCGGAAGCGAGATCGTGAACGCGCGGAGGTTGACGAGGCGGCTCCCGGCCGTGAGCGCGAACGCGAGCGCCCGCTTGCCACTCCGGAGGCCCCTCAGCGAAGCGCCCGACAGCTTCGCTCCCCGCGACGGTCGAGCCTGGCAGCCGGCGACGCTGATCGGCAGCGTCTGCGTTGTGCTGGTGCCATCCTGGCCAACGAGCGCCGCCGACAACGTGCCGGTCGGCGCAAGGCAGTTCGTGTAGAACATCGCCGTCGCGCCGCCGTTCAGGGTCACCGTCAGGCTTGACACGGGCACGTCCGGAACGGTCTGGAACGAGACCGAATCGCCGACGATGTTGATCGCTCCGCTGAAGCTGATCGCGAACGGTGGCGGGAACGTGATCGTCAGCGAAGGCGCCGAGATCGTCCCCGTGAGCGTGACCGTGCCGACCAGCGGCGTCGGCATCAGTGAGGTCTGGGCCACGACCGAGCCGACCGCCTTGCCGAACAGGTGGGCGGCGTTGAACACGTCGGGCGGAAGCGCCTTCGCCGGCACGATCAGGGTCAGCGACTTGTCGGCGGCCTGTGCCGGGTTCGTAGTGACCTTGGTCACGAGCGTTACGCCTGGGTCCGAGCTGTCCTTGGTCGCGGTCGCCGACACGTTCGCGGAGAAGCCGATCGCCCCCGGGCCGGAGCAGCCGGTCGGAGTGAAGCTGCTCGAAGCGGTGCCGTTCGGGCTCGAAGCGGCGTACGTCTGAACTGTCAGGGTCGTCGTCGCTGCCGAGCAGCTGCTCGGCAGCCGCGTGAACGGAATCGTCGACGGGGAGCCCGTCGACGTCGGAGCGGTGCCGTTGATCGTGAAGCTCATCTGCTCGAGCTGCACCTGGAGGGTCTTTCCGCCCTGGGTTGCGGTGTTCGGCATGTCGGGCAGGACGAGGTCGAGGACGGGAGCGTTGCCAACCTCGGAGACCGCCACGTATCCGGTCGTCGTCACGAGCGGAAGCCCGAACGGCGGAGGACCGGGGAACGTGACCTCGGCGCCCACCCCTGAGACGTCGGCGGACGAAGGCGCGGGCATCATGTAAAGCGTGACGGTCGACGGAATCGTCGCACCGAGAGCGCTCACCTCGAGCGACCCCGTGCCGATCTCCGAGCCGGCTGGGCATGCCGGCACGCTCTGCTCGAGCTCGGCCGGCGTGCACAGGTCGGGCACCGCACCGAGCGATGCCAGCAGCCCCGGGGGCAGCGCGACCGTGACGCTCTTGACCGAGTCGGTCGTGCTGCCCTGGTAGTTGAAGCTGATCGACGAGCTGATGCTCGGATCCGAGCCAGCGGCGCACGACGCCGGCGTGAACGTGAACGCGGCGACGTCCCCGGCCGCACCGGAGGACGTCGTTGGACAGCCCGGGTCGGCCGACGCGGTGCCTGCCCCGAGCACGAGCAGCGCGGCGCTGCCGAACGCTACGGCGACGCCCAAACGGACCGTCCGAGCCGTGCGGCAGCGCGCAGGGTCGGCGCTTCGTCGGCGCCGCCACGAGAGCGTTGATGACACTTCACGTCCTCCCTGGTACTGGTGTTGATGGAGCGGCCTTCCCTGCCATCACCCCGCACCAACGCCCGACCGTTCCAGAAGGCGTGTTGCAGGGACTGCGTACCCCACCCTACCCGTCCCGACCGGAATCTGCACGTTTGTCGTACGAGCAGTTCGCGATGGCTCTGCTCGACGACGGGCCGCTGATGCCCCGGACGGCCGCCTGAGCCGCTAGCCTCACCCCCGATGCCGACTGATCCACCCCGGCAGACCCAGGCGACGCGTGGGCGACGCCCGTATGCGCCGCGGATGGCTCCGGCGAGGCGCCGGGAGCAGCTGCTCGACGCGGCGCTCGAGCTGATCGTCGAGCGTGGATACGCCGGAGTCTCGATCGAGGCGGTCGCGAGATCGGCGGGAGTCACCCGGCCTGTCGTCTACGACCACTTCGCCAAGCTCGGCCGGCTGCTGCACACGCTGCTCGAGCGGGAGGAGCGGATCGCGCTCACCCAGCTCGAGCAGGTCGTGCCGGTCGATCCCGGCGAGCTCAGCCCGCCTGAGCTGCTGCTCCGCGGAGCGCAGATGTTCCTCGAGGCGGTGTGCGCCCGGCCGACGACCTGGCGACTGATCCTGCTGCCGATCGACGGCACGCCGGCGATCATCCGCGAGCACGTCGAGATGACCCGAGCGCAGATGCAGCGACGGATCGCAGCACTCGTGCGCTGGGCGTTCGCCCATCCCGAGTTCCCGCAAGGGCTCGACGTCGAGCTGGCTGCGCGCTCGATCATGCACCTCGCCGAGGAGGCCGGCCGGATGGTCCTGACCGATCCGGAGCGGTACACGCCCGATCGCTACGTCGAGTTCGCGTCGAGCGTGGTCGAGCTTCTGTGGCCGCCAGCGCGCTCGCAGGGGTAAGACCACGGCGTCCACAGGCCCCGGTCGGCCCGTCCGGGGCGCCGAGGAAAGCCGGGCGGGGATCCGGTGAGGGATCCCCGCCCAGTGGCTCCTAGTCGATCTAGCCCACGGCCGGGGTTGGGCGCGATCTCCTAGAAGATTCGGTCGAGGGCTTAAAGGCCTCGACCGCGGGAAAGTTGCGGCCCGCAGCGAGATTCTTCTCCTGCCATACTGGTCATCCCCTTGAGGGGGCGTAGCTCAGTCGGTTAGAGCGCCGGCCTGTCACGCCGGAGGTCGCGGGTTCGAGTCCCGTCGCTCCCGCTTCGAAAGTCCCTGCAAAACGGTACTAATCGAGTCACCGGTCGCGGGGGTAACGCACAAGGCCGCCACATTGGGCATCACGATTGGGCATCACATCGCCCTTGAGGTGTCGTCGACCGCGATCGCAGACGGGGCCGGGAGGGTTCCACGCGGCGTGCGGTAGCGTCGTCGCGATCCTGTCGCTTCGCGCGCCCCGGTGCGTCCGGTCGGAGCAATCGCACCGCGCTGGCCGTCTCGGAGGTACTGCCCGTCGGCCGTAGCGCTCGTGAGCCCGGCCGATGCCAGCGGCGAATGCACTGGTCAGCCGCGGCGTTCGAATCATCTCGCTGAGGTTGCGGTCCATCGGCCATTGCGATGTTCAGCTCCAAGCTCGTGCCGGCGAGCAAGCGATGGCGGCGGCAGCCGGCGGCGGCCTCGCGCCGACGCCCCTTTCGCGCGACACGAAGTCCGGCGTGACCGCCGAGCGGGCCGTCGCGTTAACGGGAGAGCGCGGCCGCGGGTGCCGGCGGCCGAGCCGGCAAGCGGCGCCATTGCGAAGGCGCAGTTCGCGTTGGTGCCAAGGGCAAATGCGACGGTCCGCAGGGGCCGTCGACCGGCCGCGCTTCTCGCCGTTTGCAGGGCTGGCGAGCGGCGTGCACGACCAGGCGAAATGCCTATGTACGGCGCCCGCATTGAACTGCGTGGGCACGACCTGAGCCGACCGTCGTGTCCTCCGTCGCAGATACCATCGTCGGGTCCGACTGGGCCGAGCCCCAATGCGATCGTCGCGGCGACGCCGGCGTGATGCAGTTCGTGGCAACTCGACAGCGAGCCGCCGAGGGCCCAGAATAGGACAGCAGTCGTGTTGACGGCCGCGGGCCGACGCTGGGACTTGGCGATTGCGAGGCCACCTGGCCGCTTGCTGGGCTAGGGCGAACGCGATGCTCACTCGGGACTGTCCTCGACGCCTTCATACCTGCAAACCCGCCCGAGCCCTCGCCAGCGGCGACACCACCTGAACGTAGTCGCCTCAGCTGACCGACACCTCGCTCCCGCGAGCGGCCTGATGGGAAATTACGTTGGGGTCAAGACAACGCTCGGGTCGTTTGGGTCCTCGTGGACGCTCGGGTCACGCGGCCTGGGGTAGCGCTTCGAGGATGACGTTGTGGCCGAGAGATTGCAGGCGAGCGACGAGGCGTTTGGTGAGTCGTTAAGGGTCGCGGGGTTGGTAGTAGTCGCCGCCCAGCTCGCGGTAGACCTCGCCGGTGGTGAACATGTGCCAGTAGGCGACGAGCATCGAGTGCTGCACGGCGCCGAGCGCGCGGCGGTGCCCGATGCGGGGCTTGAGCCGCTGGTATTGGGCTTGCAGGTAGCTGCCTTTGACGCGGGTGGCGGCGAGCGCGGCTTCTTGGAGTGCGATCCCGAGGAACTTGCTGCCTTTGCGGCGACGGCCGGAGCGGT
>DAHUYL010000157.1 GCA_027315255.1 Solirubrobacterales bacterium
CGCCTGCTTGACCGTGTCGATCCCCAGGTCAGCCTCCAGGTCCAGATCCATGTCGAGCAGCTCGGGCGGATACCCGGTCGCCCCGGCGACGATCTCGAGCACCTTCGCCGGGACCGAGTCATCTGCGGTTCCGGGTGCCGCGGGCTCGGTGGCCGGCGGCTCGGTGGCCGGCTCGGGCTCGGCCGCCTGCCTCGGGACGGACGGCTCAGGCTCGGCGGGCTCGGTGCTGACGCCCTGGTCGGCGACGCGCAGCCGGTGCTGGACGACCTCGAGCATCGGCTCGGGCTGGCCGCTGACGCGCGCGAGCCAGCGCGTCCACGCGGCGTGGTCGCTGACGCGGTACTCGAAGCCGAGCTCGTGGGGACCGCGACGCCGCCCGTCGGGCGCGGGCGTCCAGCGCATCACGGTCATCGAGACCTGCGAGCCGAACCCCGCCGCGAGCCGCAGCGCGTACGTGACCGGATACGAGCCACCGGTCGACAGGTTGAGCACGCCGAGCTCGGGGTCGGGCTCGCGGAAGTTCGGGACCGGCGGGACGATCCCCGTCTCCAGCGTCTTGATCGCAAGCACGTCCTCGAGGCCGACGCCCATCGGGTGTCCGGTGTAGCCCTTGACGTTCGCGATCACGATCCTGCCGGCGTCCTCGCCGAACACCCGCCGCAGCGCGTGGATCTCTGCCGCCGCGCTGCCCCCGCGCGCCGGTGTGTACGTCTCGTGGGAGACGAACACCATCTGCGGGGCCATCTCGGCGCGCGTGGCGCCGCTCGACTCGGCCTGCGCGACGACGGTCTCCATCACGCCACAGATGTGCTCGACGTCGAGCCTGGTTCCGTGGAACGCCGAGTTGGCGGTGACGGTGCCGAGCACCTCGCAGATCGGCGCGAGCGCGCGCTCGCGCGCCGACGCGGCGCTCTCCACGACGATCCCGGCAGCGCCCATCCCGACGATCATCCCGTGGCGACGGCGATCGAACGGCAACGCCGCGTCCTCGACGAGCTCGTCGGTCGCGGCGGCGCCGGTGGCCAGGAAGGCGGCGCCGATCCAGCCCATCAACGTGTCCGAGGTGGCGTCATCGGCCGCCACCACCACGACCCGCCGACAGCGCCCTGCGCGGATCCAGTCCTGCGCCAGCGCGATCGCCTGGGTGGTCGACGCGCAGGCCGAGTTGATCTGGGTGTTCGGTCCGCGCGCGCCGATCAGCTCGGCGAACTGGGAATGTCCCATCGACAGCACCCGGAAGATGAAGCGGCGATCGAACGTGTAGGGGTCGGTCTCGAGCATGCGGGCGACCTCGGCGATCCGGCGCTCGACCTCGGTGAGCACGAGCTCATCGGTGCCTTCGTGATCGAGCATCCGGGCCCGCAGCGACTCGAGTGCCGCCAGTCGCTCACGCCGCATCCGATCGGTCGCGTACCGCTCGGCCTCGCCCGCCATCTCCTCGAGCCCGGGAAACGCCGCCGCGAAGATCACGCCGGTGTCGTCGCGCAGCTCGTCCGGCAGCGACCAGCCGTCGGGGAGCGGTTTGCCGGTGCTCGCCGTCTTGTAGCGCAGCACGAGCGGGATCCCGGCGTCGCGCAATGCATCGATCCCCGCCGCGATCGCGAGCTGGGTCGAGCGCCCGAGTGCCGCCACCCGCTCGTCCTCGACCCCGAACTCGCGCAGGTCGAACGCGCCGGCGCGGGCGGCGAGCTTGACGACCGCATCGAGCCGGTCGATCGTCTCGAAGCTGGCGCCGCCGTCCTCGCCCTTGACCAGCCGCGTGATGTGCTTGTCGAGGATCTCGCGCCGCAGTGCAACCGGGATCACGTCGATCCCCTGCTCGCCGTCGAGCAGCCGCGCCACGTTCGCCTCGTCGAACAGTCGCTCGTGGCCTGGCAGCCCCAGCCCGGCGCCGGTGATCACGACGGGCTCCTCGGCCGTTCGCTCGAAGGGCACCTCGGCGGGGCGTTCGATCGGCTCCTCGGCGAGGCGTTCGACCGGCTCGCGCCCGCCGGCCCCGAGCCCCGCTGCCCAGAGCCCGCAGAGCGCGTTGTTGAACGTCGCGATGTCGCCCTGCTTCGGGTGGTTCGCGGCGAGGCAGACGACGTCCTCGCCGGCGCGGACGTCGGCCGCGAAGCCGTGCAGGGCGTGCTTCGGGCCCGACTCGACGAACACGCGGGCGCCCTCGCGGTACAGCGTCCGCAGCCCTTCGACGAACTGGACCGGCGAGGCGATCTGGCGCGAGAGCATGTCGAGCATCTGCGGGACGGCGTCCTCGCCACTCGGGTACAGCTCGCCGCTCACGTTGGCGACGACCGGCAGCTGCGGCGCCCGCAGCCCGAGCCGCTCGAGCATCGCCCGCAGCGGGATGCTGGCCGGCGCCACGATCTCGGTGTGGAACGCGTGGCTGACCGGCAGCGCAATCGCCGTATGGCCCCGGCGGTTGAGCTCGGAGGCCGCGCGCGCCACCGCGTCGCTGGCGCCACCGATCACGACCTGACGGGTCGAGTTGACGTTCGCCAGCACGACGTAGCCGTCGGTGGCGGCGATGATCTCGCGGACCTCGTCGAGCGGCGCCAGCGCCGCCACCATCGCCCCGGGATCGTCCAGCTCGAGGTGCGCCATCTCGCGGCCGCGTGCGCTGACCGCCTCGAGCGCGTCCTCGAACGACAGCGCCCCGGCGGTGACGAGCGCCGCATACTCGCCGACCGAGTGGCCCATCACCATCTCGGGAACGAACCCGTAGGCGGCGAGCAGCCGGCTCAGCGCGATGTCGACGGCGATCACCGCCGGCTGCTGGATCTCGGTGCGCCGCAGCTCGGACTCGGCCTGCGCAACCGCGTCCGGATCCGCAGGATCGGGAAAGATGATCGTCGACAGCCGCCGGCCGTCGAGCAGCGGCGCCAGGATCGCGTCGGCCTGCTCGAAGCACTCGGCGACGACCGGTTCCCGGCGACGGAGCTCGCCGAGCATGTTCGCGTACTGCGAACCCTGGCCGGTGTAGAGGAACGCCACCTTGCCCGGGGCGCCGCTGCCGCGGTGGATGCCGCGAGCGCGCAGCGCCTCCCACGCGGCCGACCGGGCGGGCTCGCCGGCGTCGAGCAGCTTCAGCCCGAGCTCGGCCTTTGCGATCAGCTCCGGTCCGTCGGCGAAGTCGATCGCGATCCGTTCACGCGCTCGCAGCACGGCCGCATCCGGGGACGCTGGCTCGAGCCCGCGACCGAGCCGTGCCTCGGCGAGCGCAGCGCGCAGCTGCCCTGCGAGCTCGGCGCCGTCGTCGGTCCCGAGCACGAGCGCGCCGCGCACCGGCGGCTTGGGGACTGAGGCGGGTTCGGCCGGCGGGATCGCGGCCGGCGAGATCGCGACTGCCGGGATCGGGACTGCCACCCGGGTGTGGCCATGGCGATCGCCGTTGGCCGGCGGCCGGCTCGGGTCGTAGTCCTCGAGCACGGCGTGGAAGTTCGTGCCGCCGAAGCCGAACGCGCTGACGCCCGCGACACGCGAGCTTCCGCTCGGCATCTCCCACTCCCGCAACTCGGTGTTGACGGCGAACGGCGATGCGGACCAGTCGATGTTCGGGTTCGGGTCTTGGAAGTTGATGCTCGGCGGCAGCGTGCGCGCGTGCAGCGCGAGCGCGGTCTTGAGCAGCCCCGCGGCACCCGCGGCCGCCTTCAGGTGACCGATGTTCGATTTGACCGAGCCGAGCGCGACCGAGCGGGACGCGAGGCCGACACCTTCGAACGCCGCCATCAGGCTCTCGATCTCCGCCACGTCCCCGACGCGCGTCGAGGTCCCGTGTCCCTCGATCAGCGTGCACGCCGCCGGCGAGATGCCGGCGTTCTCCCACGCGCGCCGCACCGCGAGCCGCTGTCCGACCGGGTTCGGCGCGGTCAGCCCCTTGCCCCTGCCATCGCTGGAGCTGCCCACCCCGCGCACGACCGCGTAGATGCGATCGCCTGCGGCGACGGCGTCCGCCAGCCGCTTGACGACGAACAGCGCTCCGCCCTCCCCCATCACGAACCCGTCGGCGCCCCCGTCGTACGGGCGCGAGCCGCTCGGCGACAGGGCTCCGATCGCGCAGAACTTGATGAACGTGTGGGCCCCCATGTTGCGATCGATGCCGCCGGTGATCGCGACGTCGAACTCCCCGGCCCGCAGGCCGTCGACGGTCGCGTCCAGCGCTGCAAGCGCCGACGCGCAGGCAGCGTCGACCGTGAAGTTCGGCCCGCGGAAGTTGAACAGGTTCGCCACCCGCCCGGCGATGCAATTGCCGAGCTCGCCGGGCATCGTGTCCTCGCTGACCTCCGGAAGCCATTCCTCGAAGCGAGCGCGCAGCTCGCGCTTGATCGTCGTGCGCAGCTCCGACGACAGCGCCGCGAAGCTGCCGGTCCGCTCGAGCTCGCGCGCCAGCTCGGGGAACATCGCGCGCAGCGCTGTCAGGTAGTGCTGCTCGCCGCTCAGCGCATTGCCGATGATCACCGCGGTGCGCTCGCCGTCGAACGAACGCTCCGGCCAGCCTGCGTCCGCCAGCGCCATCCGCGTGCATGCGACCGCCCACTTGTGTGCATCGTCCATCGCCGCCGACACCTTCGGCGGGATCGGGAGCTTCCAGGCGAGCGGGTCCCACTCCCAGTCACGCACCCAGCCGCCGATCGTCGAGTACGTCTTCTCCGGCGCGGCCGGATCGGGGTCGTAATACAGCGCCGGGTCCCAACGCGCGGCGTCGACCTCGCCGATCGAGTAGCGGGCGTCGATCACGTTGTGCCAGAACGCGTTCGCGTCGGGCGCGTCCGGAAGGACTGCGCCGACGCCGACGATTGCTGCGGCGTGTTCGAGCGGATCGGGCATCGGACCCTTGCTTTCTGGTGCTTGGTGGTGTTCAGCGGTGCATCGCGCCGTAGACGGCGGCGGTGACCTGCTCCAGGTCGGCGATCAGTCCGGCCTGAGCGGTGTTGACCTCGGTCAGCGCGAGGCGGCGGTCGAGGCCCCGGGGGCTTTCGGCTTCGCTGCCGCCGACCCACCGGATCGCCTCGGTCACGATGTGAAGCGCGGCGTTGCGTGCGTTGACGCGCGCGATCGCCGCCAGCGCGTCGGGCGCGAACCGACGCGAGCTCTTCGGATCGAGCTGCCCGTCGGCCGCACGCGCGGCGCGACGGACCAGACAGGCAGCCCCTTCGGCTTCGCCGATCAGCGCGCCGAGCCGCATCAGGATGTGCTGGTGACGCGTCAGCCGGCCCAGCCGGCTGCACTCGAGCAGCTCGGCGAGGGCGTGCTGCGCGAGCGCGGCGACGCCGGCCCCGACCTTGGGGTGCGTTGCGTGCGCCAGCTCGAGCTCGCGGGCCTGCGCGTGGTAGTGATCACCCCGAGACTTGAGGTGATCCTGCCAGCGCCCGCGGGCGATCGTGATCTCGAGGATCTCCGAGGTGCCCTCGTAGATCCGGGTGATCCGGACGTCGCGCTTGATCTTCTCGACCACGTACTCGCGCGTATAGCCGTAGCCGCCGTGCGCCTGGATCGCCGCGTCGGCCGCGGCATCGCCGGCCTCCGTCGCGAGCAGTTTCGCGACGGCGCCCTCGACGTTCAGCGGTCCGGCGCCCGCGTCGAGCCGTTCTGCCGTGTCCTCGATCGCGGCGCGCGCGACCTCGAGCGCGATCACGTGGGGCACGATCAGCTTCAGCGTGTAGCCCTGCTTGCCCGACAGCGGCCCGCCTCCCTGGATGCGCTCCCGCGAGTAGGCGATTGCGCGGTCGAGCGCCGCCCAGCCGGCGCCGAGCCCGAACGCAGCGACCATCAGGCGCGTGTAACCGAACACCTGCTGTGCCTGGACGAGACCCAGCCCCTCCGCGCCGCCGATCAGCCGGTCGGCGTCGACGTACACGTCCTCGAGGAACAGCGCCGCGGTGTTGGACAGCCGGATGCCGTGCTTGCGCTCCGGCGCGCCGTGGGTGAAGCCCTCGACGTCGTGGTCGACCACGAACCAGCTCGGACCATCGGGCGCGAGTGCCAGCACCGAGGTCAGCTGGGCGACCCCGCCGTTGGAGATCCACTGCTTGGCGCCGGACAGGCGGTAGCCGGTTACCGTGCCGTTGCTCGCAACCCGAGTTGCCACCGTCTTCATCGCAGCAAGGTCGCTTCCGGCGTCGGGCTCAGTCGCGCCGTACGCCATCAGCACGCCGTCGCCGACGATCCTGGCCATGTACCGCCGCTTCTGCTCCTCGGTGCCGCCGACGCTGATCGGGTCGGACCCGAGAAAGGTGGCGAGTGCCGAGGTGGCGAGCCCGAGGTCGCACGCTGCGAGTTGCTCGCACACGCGATAGACGTCGAACGCGCCGGCGCCCATCCCGCCGTACTCCTCGTCGACGAACAGCAGCTGGATGCCGAGCTCGTCGCTGCACATCTTGCGCACCAGCTCGGCGGGGAACTCGTCGCGCTCGTCGAGTTCGATCAGCCGCGCGTCTGGTAGCTCACGACGCGCGAACTCGCCAATTGACTCGAGGGTCAATTCGAGGGTCTCCAGATCGAGTCCGCCGGGCACGCGCCCTTCGTTCCTCCTCGGATGGACACACCGAACGCCAGCGAGTGTGTCGGCGACAGCGGTCCGGAGCATCGGCCCTCGACCGCCGCACGCGGGCGCAAACTACGGAGCGCACCAGCCGGCGATCAGCTCCCCCGCCTGCGCGGGTGTGCGGACGGTCAGGTCGAGCTCGTGTACACCCGCGAGCTTGCGCATCCAGGTCAGCTGCCGGCGCGCATAGTTGCGGGTGCGTCGCTTCATCGAGTCGACGTCGCCGGCGAGCAACTCGTCGAAGCCGAGCGCCTTGCGTGCGGTCGAGCTCGCACCAGCCGCGTGCGCGCGCCTGACCTCCTCGACGACACCGGCGGCGAGCATCCGCTCGACCCGTGCGTCGATCTCCCGGTAGAGCAACTCGCGGTCCATCACCAGCCCGACCAGCAGCGTCGGCTTCCGGGTCGCCTCGGTCCACAGCTCGGACTCCTCGGGTGCGGGCTCCAGCTCGCCGGCGTCGAACAGCTCGAGCGCGCGCACGATCCGCTGACGGTCGCCCGGCGAGATCTCGGCCGCGGCCCACGGCGCTCGCCGCGCCAGCTCGGCGTGCAGCGCCGGAGCGCCGCGCTCCTCGAGCTCTGCCAGCCAGCGCTCCCGAACTCCTGGCGCGGGTGGCGGCCGGAGCGACAGCTCGGTCAGCGCGGCGCGCAGGTACAGCCCGGTCCCGCCGACGACGATCGGCCGCCGGCCCGCGGCGAGCAGGTCGTCGATCTCGGCGTGCGCGAGCTCGGCGTACTGACCTGCGCTGAACGTCGCGTCGACGGGCAGGAACCCCAGCAGGCGGTGCTCGAGACGGGTGCGCTCGCGTGGCGTTGCGGCCCCTGTGAGCAGCTCGAGCCCCGCGTAGACCTCCAGCGCGTCGGCCGACACAGCGACCGGGTCCTCGCCGCGCGCGCGCAGCCGATCCGCCAGCGCGACCGCTACCGCGGTCTTGCCCACCCCGGTGGGGCCGAACAGCGCGATCACGTCGGGTACGGCCATGGCCGCCGGTATCGTGGCACTAGACTGCGCCGCGATGAGCGTCGCCGGCGGCACCGTGCTCGTGACCGGCGCCAGCGGGGGGATCGGGCATGCGCTGGCGCGGGCGTTCGCAGCGCGCGGTGCGCAGCTGATCCTGACCGGGCGCCGGCAGGTGCCGCTGGACAGCCTCGCGGGCGAACTCGGGGCGCGAACGATCACCTGCGACTTGGCCGACCGCGACCAGCTCGAGCGGCTGCTCGCCGACGTCGGCGAGGTCGACGTGCTCGTCTCAAACGCTGCGCTGCCCGCCACCGGGCTGCTCCCGGAGCTGTCTCCCGGCCAGATCGACGCGATGCTCGAGGTCAACCTGAGGGCGCCGCTCCGGCTCGCCCGCGGGCTCGCGCCGGCGATGGTCGCGCGCGGGCGTGGCCACCTCGTGTTCGTCTCCTCGCTCGCGGGCAAGGCCGCCTCGCCTGCGTCGTCGGTCTACAGCGCGACCAAGTTCGGGCTGCGCGGCTTCGCGCTCGGGCTGCGCGAGGATCTGCGCGGCGCCGGAGTCGGCGTCTCCGTCGTGCTTCCGGGCTTCGTCCGCGACGCCGGCATGTTCGCCGACGCTCACATCGAGCTGCCACCGGGCGTCGGCACGGTCACGCCCGCGCAGGTCGCCGAGGCGACCATCCGCGCGGTCGATCGTAACCTCGCCGAGGTGGCGATCGCCCCGCGGCTGCTGCGTGCGGGAGCGAGCTTCGCCGGCGTCGCACCGGGGCCGGCCGCGCGGATCAGCCGGTTGCTGGGTGGCGGCAGGATCGCGGGCGCTTTAGCAGCCGGTCAGGTGGACAAGCGACCTTCGGACAGTGTCTAGCTCGACCCCAGTGCCGGTCCTCGAGATGGAGCGGCGGCAGGCTCCCGCGAACCACGTCAGCCGGCCGAGTTCGTGGGCGCGGCGACGCCGCGGCGTGGTCGCCTTCGTGCTCGTGGCCGCACTGGTGGTGGTGGCCGGGGTCGTGTGGGTGAGCCTGACGCACACCCGGCCGTCGTATGACGCGTTCGGCTGGCTGGTGTGGGGCCGCCAGGTGCTGCTGCACTGGAACCTCAATACCGACGGCGCTCCCTCGTGGAAGCCGCTCCCGTTCCTGTTCACGCTCCCCTACGCGGCGTTCGGGCGATCGCAGATGACGCTCTGGACCGTGACGTCGAGTGCCGTCGCCCTGGCCGCCGCCGTATTCGCCGCCCGGATCGCCTATCGCCTGACCGGCCTCTCCTCCGAACCCGCCGCCCGCCGCTGGCCGGCGCTCGTGGCGGGCGCGGCCGGCGGGCTCGGCGTGATCGGGATGAACGACTTCTCGCACCAGATGCTGATCGCGACGAGCGATCCGATGGTCGTGACGCTGTGCCTGGCGGCGATCGACGCGCACCTGTCTCGGCGTCCGGGGCTGGCGTTCACGATGCTCGTGCTCGCCTCGCTCGGCCGACCCGAAGCGTGGCCGTTCGCCGGGCTGTATGCGCTATGGCGCCTGCGCGAGAGCCGCTCGTGGTGGGCGCGGGCGGGACTGCTCGCCGGACTGCTGCTGATCCCGACCGGCTGGTTCCTGATCCCGGCGCTCACGTCGCACAGCTGGTTCATCTCCGGCCAGCTGGCGCTCAACTTCCCGGGCGCGATCCACGGCTCGAAGCTCGTGGGTGTGACGAACCGGTTGCTCGGCTTGTACGAGCTGCCCGTCCGTCTCGCGGCGCTCGCCGCCGTGATCCTCGCAGCGATCCGGCGTGACCGGGTATCGCTGGCACTGGCCGGCGCGGCGCTCGTGTGGGCGGTAGTCGAGCTCGCGTTCGCCTACCACGGCTGGCCCGCAAGTCAGCGCTACCTGATGGAGGCCGGGGCCGTGTTCGTCGTGCTCGCGGCGGCCGGCATCGGCTGGGTGCTCGACTTCGCCGCACGCGGCCAGCGCGCCGGCCTCCTCCCCGGGCCCTGGCTGCGGCGCCTGTCGCCGCCGCTGGCGATCGGGCTACGCGGTGCCGGCGTTGCTGCGGTGGCGATCTTCGCGGTCGCGCTCGTCCCGGTCGCTCGCAGCCGCGCACGGCTGCTGCGCCAGCAGGTGCACCGGGCCTCGATCGACGCGACGCGGATCGACCGCCTGCGGACCGCGGTCACGCTCGCCGGCGGCCCGGCGACGGTCAGGCACTGCGGCCATCCGGTGACGTTCGTGGGCTTCGCGAGCACGCTCGCCTGGGACCTCGACGTCAACGTCAGCGGCGTCGGCTACAAGCCGGGTCGAGAGTGGCGCTCGCACCGGCCGATGGTGATGTTCCGACCGGTCGGCTCAGGCTGGGAGGTCACTCCGATCCACACCCGCCGTGCCCGGGTCGCCTTCTGCCAGCGGCTGGTGCTCGCCTACGACGTCGGCCCGACCGGCGGGACGCCGAGCGCCGTCCTCACCCCGAGCCTGCCCGCGCGCCTGTTCGAGCCGTCACGTCCTGCCAGGGCGCCGGTCGTGGTACACCGACCGCGTCATGTCAAACCGCGGGCGCGCCACGCCAACCGGCCGGCCCGTCACGTCGGCCACGCGCGACGCCGGCAGCACGCCCGGCAGCGTGCCAGCAGCTCGAAGCGGCTCAAGACCTCCGGGGGCCGTCGGAACCGTCGCCGAGCCGCTGCTCGCGCCCGACGGCCGCGACCTCGTGCTCACCGGTCACCGCGGACAGCGCCGCGATGATCTCGTCCGCCAGCCGCGCGCCCTCGCTGCGGCGGTCTGGCGTCGCCCTGATCCTGACGACGACGGTGTCGCCGTCGATCTCCTCCAGCACGACGCTCGGCGGCGATCGGGTCTCGACGCTCACGTTCGCGTCGAGGATGTCCTGCACGTGGGTGATCCGCACGGCCGCGCTCAGCCGGACTTTCACGTCGACCGCCTCCGGCTCGCGGAGCGGCACGACCGCCGCCGCCAGCACGACGTTGTTGGGGATCATGATCTGCTCCCCGCCGCGCGCGAGCGCCGTGTACAGCAATCCCTGCGAGGCGACGACCCCCTCGACGGCACCGCCCAGCATCCCCGCCTGTAACCGCACCCGCTCGCCGAGCCGGAACGGCCGCGCGCTGAGGAGGACCAGCCCGGCGAACACGTTGCCGAGCGTCTGCTGCGCCGCCAGCCCGATCACGACCGCGGTGAACGCGCCGCCGACGGCCAGCGCCTGGAACCCGATCCCGGCGATCCCGAGCGCGCCAAGTGCGGTCGCGACGACGATCACCAGCCGGATCAGGAAGCCGACGGTCCCGGCCGTCGCCGGATCCATCCGCTTGAACAGCGCCGGGGTCAGGCGGCTGACGTCGTGTGAGATCAGCCAGCCGATCACGAGGATCGCAAGCACCGCAACCGCGGTGAAGTACGGCTGCCCCACGACCCAGTCCGCCGGCCAAGGCGTGCCCCGCTTGTGATGGGCGATCAGCGAGAAGTGGTGCTGGACGTACAGGTGCGCGAGCACGACCGCGACGAGCAGCAGCACGAGCAGCGCCAGCCGGCGTTGCGAGCGACGCACCTGCCCGGCGTCGATCTCGAGCCGGAGCCCGGCGGCCGACCACGCCTCGCTGCGGGTCTCGAACATCCGCTCGAGCCCGATGTCGGGTCGCTTCTTCCACAGCCTTCGCATCAGCGGACCAGTGCCTCAGAATAGCCGCGGCACCTCCTCCGTCCTGCGCGGCTGCTCCTGGGTCGGCTGCTGCTGCGGTCGCTCGGAGGCGGTGATCAGGCGGCTGATCCGTAGCTCGGGCGTGGCCAGCGGCCCGTCGATCAGCCGCGCCAGCCGAGCCCGCTCCGCCGGCGGCGCGTACGCGCTGCGGCGGTAGAGCTGCTCGTAGCGCTCGACCAGATCGGGTCGGTGCTCCGCCAGCCACGCCATGAACACCTCCCGCACGCCGCGCCGCAGGTGCAGCGCGATCCCACCGATGTATCCCGCGCCGGCCTCGGAGGCCAGCCGCACGACCTCCGCCACCTGCTCCGGCGAATCGTTGATCCCGGGCATCAGCGGCGCGATCAGCACCCCCGTGCGGATCCCGGCGCGCGCCAACTCGGCCACCGCGTCGAGCCGCGCCCGCGGGCTGGGGGTGCGCGGCTCGCTCGCGCGCCACGCCTTCGGATCGAGCGTCGGCACCGACACCGCCGCGCTGAAGTCGGTGACCGCGGCCAGCTCGCGCATCAGCTCGAGATCGCGCACGAGCAGCGGCGACTTCGTCAGCACCGAGCAGGGGGTGCGCGCGTCGCGCAGCGCCGCCCAGATCCCGGGCATCAGCTCGTAGCGGCCCTCGACCCACTGGTACGGATCGGTGTTCGTTCCGAGCGCCACGTGCTCGCGCTTCCACCAAGCAGGCGCACCACATTCAACTTGTCACGCTGCGGCTCCATACGATGAGCGAAGCCGAGAAGCTCGAGACCCCGCACAATCCAAGCGATGATCAGAGGGTCGGTGCTTGAAATCCGGACAACTCCGTAGCTCGAACCGCCCTCCGCATCGAAGATGCCGCCGAGGAACCCCTTGAGCCACGAGGTAGTCGGAATCTGCGGCCACGCCGTCAGCTGTCGGATGCGCTCGACACCGCCGGCCGAGCTGTTTCGAATCGCGAACATCTGTCGATCGGCACCTGTGGCCGCGAGGAACTCGGATCTACTCGTGCCCACGCCGCTCAACCGGAGGAATCTCTCGGCCCGATCGAGCGCCTCGATATCGGTCAGCGCGAGCCGAAACCTGTGCACATCGCCGTAGGCTCGCCCTACGCGCTCGTAGCTGTACGAAGCGAGGTCGGCATCGCCGCGAACCATCCCGCAGAGATATCCGAGCCGATACTCGAGGTCGTGCTCGGGTGCCTCGGCGTGGCCCCCCGGGCCGAGGAGCCGTCCGCCACGCGTCAGGTGAGGTCGCCGCGGCCGCCCCTGCTCGGCGCCAGTCACGTGCTTCCAGCCGCGGGAGGTCAGGAATCGATGATCCTCACTCGCGACGATTCGGATTCCATCCGCGAGTTCGATCTCGTGCGCCTCCCTGATGCTGGACCACTTCGCGAGCACACGGGTTGCCACGTAGCGGCGATATCTGCCGTGTCGAGCCGTACCGACGATGGCTTCGCCCACCTCGAGGTCGCGCAGCTTCCGATTTCGCCCATCGGCAAGCAGGACATGCGTATCGCCCTCCATGCAATAGGCGCACGCGTGCGAACATCCACGGTAGGGGTTCACGGTCCAGCGGAACGGCATCCGCGACGCCTCCGGCACGCCGTTCAGGACCGACTTCGCGCGGACCTCGTAGAAGCGGGTGTCGACCGCCTCCGGTGCCTCGAAGTGCCGCACGACCGCGTCCCGGTAGCCCGGCAACTGCCGCCGCTCCTCCTCGACGATCGCCTGCCCGCTCCAGCGCACGAACACATGTTCGCACCCGCCCCGGACGGAACGGCTCAGCCGGCGGACCGGGAGCGCGGTCAGCCGCCGAGCGCCGCGGCAAGCCCCTCGCGCGACTCCAGCTCGAGCTTCTGGTAGATCCGCGTCAGGTGCGTCTCGACCGTGCGCAGGCTGACGAACAGGGCCTGCGCGATCGCGCGGTTCGACAGTCCCTCGGCGGCCATCCGCGCCACGCGCAGCTCACTTGCCGTGAGCGACTCCGCTCCGCTGAAGCGCTCGCGCCGCGGCCGGGCGCCGGCGGCCACGAGCTCGGCCCGCGCGCGCTCGGCAAGCACGCGGGCGCCGCAGCGCGTCGCCACGTCGAGCGCCGCGCGCAGGGGGTC
>DAHUYL010000166.1 GCA_027315255.1 Solirubrobacterales bacterium
GACCCCCCGGCAGGGGCGCCAGCCGCCGGCCCGCTCCCGCCGGGCGGCGGCCCTCCATCGGCCTGCGCCCCATGACCCTGAGCCCGGCCGGGAACTGGGTCCGGAGCGGGATCTCCTGGTGGAGCCTCTCCTACCAACGCAGCGGGGGCCACGGTCCGACCGAGGTGGCCCTGCGCCTGCTGGGGGAGCTGGTCGCCATGGGCGGCCCCGGCGTCCTCGGGGGGTCCTACTACGCCAGGCGGGAGGAGCCCCTCCCCCTGGAGAAGATCGGCAGCCGGCGGCTGTGGGACCTGCTGGGGGAGCTGGGGGAGCTGGGGGCGCCCCTCGGCTGGGTGGGACGGGCCAGCCGCTCGGGCTCGGGGTCCCCCGTACGGCTGGAGGCGCCGGTCGAGGTGGTGCTCGACGTCACCGGAGCCGAATCGGGCCTGACCATGGCGGCCAACTATGAGTCCGACGGCAGCCCCGTTCCCGCCGGGTCGACCAGCCTGCTCATCGGGGCGGTCCCTCACGGCATCGCCTGGTGGGACGAGGGGGCCGCCGACTCGAAGGTCCCGGCCGCCCTGCACCTGGCCCCGCTGGTGCGCTCCCCCGGCCCCGCCGAGCTGGCCCTGGTCGAGGGGGGGCGGGTTCACGTCCCCCCCCAGGAGGTCCGCCGCTTCCTCGGCGCCCTCCCCCGCCTGGGCCGGCGGGTCAGCCTGGCCTCCAGCGACGGTGCCGTCGACCTCTCCCACCTGCCCGCGGTCGCCCTGGTCCTGTCGGTCCGCCACCAGCCCAACCACGGCGTCGAGCTGTCCTGGCGGCGGGGACTGCCCGACGGCTGGCGGGGCGAGCTGTGGCCGCCCGAGCCGGCCAGCGACCCCGGCGTGGAGGACGCCGCCCGAGCCGCCCTGTCCATCGTGGGCAAGCTGGCCGTTCTCGGCCAAGTCGACCCCGCCGGCGGCGGCCCCCGCCTGGCCCCGGACGGGTGGCTGGCGGGGATGGACGCCGTGGTCTTCGTGTCCGACCTGCTGCCCCGCCTGCGGGAGCTGGAGAACCTGGAGGTAGAGGAGGAGGGGAGCCCGCTCGACTACCGGGCGGCCACCGAGGCCCCCGTCGTGCGCCTGGGCGGGCGGCCCGGGTCCCAGGGGGACTGGTTCGACCTGGCCGTGGAGATCACCGTGGCCGGAGAGGAGGTGGCCTTCGGGCAGCTCTTCGTCGCCTTGGCCGAGGGCCAGACGCACCTGATCCTGCCGTCGGGGACCTACTTCCCCCTCGACCGGCCGGAGCTGGCCGAGCTGGCCCGGCTCATTGCCGAGGCCCGGGAGCTGGCCGAGCCCGGGGCCGCGCCGGGCACCATCCGCCTGTCCCGCTTCGACGCCAACCTGTTCGAGGAGCTGGCGGCCCTCGGCGTGCTCGACGCCCAGGCCGGGGCCTGGCAGGACAGCGTGAAGGCCCTCCTGGAAGCCGGGCGCTCGGCCGCCGTGGCGGTGCCCAAGAGCCTGGCGGCCACGCTGCGGCCCTACCAGGCCGAGGGCTTCTCCTGGCTCTGTTATCTCTACGACCACGGCCTGGGCGGGATCCTGGCCGACGACATGGGCCTGGGCAAGACCCTCCAGGCCCTGGCCCTGGTCTGCCGGGCCATCGAGGAGGGCGTGGACCGCCCCTTCCTGGTGGTGGCGCCCACCAGCGTGGTGGGCAACTGGTGCTCCGAAGCGGCGCGCTTCGCCCCCCACCTGGCGGTGGTGCCCCTGGCCGAGACGGCCGCCCGGCGGGGCACGGGCGTGGCCGAGGAGGCCCACTGGGCCGACATAGTCGTCACCTCCTACGCCCTCCTGCGCCTGGACCACCAGGAGTACGAGGCGGTGGAATGGGCCGGGGTGTTCCTCGACGAGGCCCAGTTCGTCAAGAACTCCGCCTCCCACGGCTACGCCCGGGCCCGGGCCGTCTCCGCTCCCTGCAAGGTGGCCCTGACCGGCACACCGATGGAGAACAACCTGATGGAGCTGTGGTCGCTGCTGTCGATCACCGCGCCCGGGCTGTTCCCCGACCCGACGCGGTTCGCCGAGCACTACCAGCGCCCGATCGAGCGCGCGCGGGACGGCGAGCGGCTCGCGCGGCTGCGACGGCGGATCAGGCCGCTCGTCAAGCGCCGCACGAAGGAGCTGGTCGCCGCCGACCTGCCCGCCAAGCAGGAGCAGGTGCTGAGCCTCGACCTGCACCCCCGGCACCGCAAGCTGTACGACACGCGCCTTCAGCGCGAGCGCCAGCGGGTGCTGGGCCTGCTCGACGACTTCGACAGGAACCGCTTCACGATCCTGCGGTCGCTGACGATCCTGCGCCAGCTGAGCCTGCACGCGGGGCTCGTCGAGGAGCGCTCGGATGCGGTGCCGTGCGCGAAGCTTCAGGCGCTCGTCGAGCAGCTCGACGACGTCGTCGCCGGCGGCCACCGCGCGCTCGTCTTCAGCCAGTTCACCGGGTTCCTCGCGAAGGTCCGCGACCGGCTCGACGAGCACGGGATCGAGTACTGCTACCTCGACGGCAAGACCCGGCGGCGCGAGCGCGTGCTCGAGCAGTGGCGGGGCGGGGACGCGCCCGTGTTCCTGATCAGCCTGAAGGCGGGCGGCTTCGGGCTGAACCTGACCGAGGCCGACTACTGCTTCCTGCTCGACCCGTGGTGGAACCCCGCGACCGAGGCGCAGGCGATCGACCGCACCCACCGAATCGGCCAGACGCGGCCGGTGATCGTCTACCGGCTGATCGCGCGCAACACGATCGAGGAGAAGGTGGTCGCGCTCGCGCAGCGCAAGGCGGAGCTGTTCCGCGGCGTGATGGACGAGGGCGACATCTTCTCGGGCGCGATCACCGCCGAGGACATCCGCGGCCTGCTCGGCTGACCGGTGAGCTACGCTGGAGCTGTGCGAGCGCTGTGGGGCCGGACCCTGGTGTTTGGAGCGATCCTGTCGCTCGTCGCTGCCGCCGGCGCCGGTGCGGCGACGTTCCACCTCACGAACTTCCGCTCGCCGAGCGCGAACATCGGCTGCTACCTGCTCGGCGGCGTCGCGCGCTGCGATATCAGGCACCGCAACTGGTCGCCGCCGCCCCACCCGAAGTGGTGCTCGAACCAGGTCGACTTCGGGCAGGGACTGACCGTCGGCCAGACCGGTCGGGGCAACTGGGTGTGCGCCGGCGACACCGCCCTGAATCCGTCCGCCCGCTCGCTCCCGTACGGGTCAAAGGACGTGGTCGGGGTGCTGTCCTGCTCGAGCGCGACCACGGGCGTCACCTGCACGAACACGCGGACCCGGCACGGGTTCTTCATCTCGATCCAGAGCTACCGGATCTTCTGAAGCGGAATCCCCGTCGTCGCACAGCCGACGCATCCTGCTAGCATTGTGCGACATGGGTACGTTGTATCTGCGAAACGTGCCGGAGGAGCTGAGCGCGCGTCTCGCGTCGCTCGCGGCCCGCGAGGGGATGTCGGTGTCGGCGTTCGCGCTGCGGGAGCTGGGGGAGGCCGCGCGCCGCGCGGACAACCCGGCGCTGCTTGGGGAGCTGCCTGATCTCGACGTGTCGGCGAGCGACGTGATTGCCGATCTCGAGGCTGGGCGCGCCGGCCGGTGATCGTGTTCGACGCCTCCGCCGCCGTGCTGGCGCTGCTCAATGATGGCGACGCGCGGCGGTCGCTCGCGAGCGAGACCGTCGCGGTACCGCACCTGGCCGACTGTGAGGTCGCCGGCGCGTTCCGCGGGCAGGTGCTGCGCGGCAGCGTCGGCGCTGATCAGGCCCTGGTCGCGCTGGGGCGTTGGGCGAGGCTCGGGTTGCGGCGGTTCGCGGTCGTTGGTCTGCTTGGCCGGGTCTGGGAGCTGCGCGAGAACCTGAGCGCGTACGACGCGAGCTACGTGGCGCTAGCCGAGGCGCTCGGGTGCGAGCTCGTGACCGCGGACGCGCGGCTCGCTCGCGCGCCCGGGCCGAGATGCCCGGTCACGGTCGTGCGTCGCTGAGTTCGTTTGATCGCAGACGACACCCGCTTCGGCCGGGTGGCAGTGGCCGTCATCGCCGGGATCTGAGCGCCTGCGGCTCGGAAACCGCCACCGGCGTGTTCGCAACCTTTGCGCGAGCGGCGGGTTTGTAGGGCTGCGGGCGCAATGCTTGCGCTCGCGGTGCCCGGGAACGAACGAGGAAGGTGAGCATGCACAAGATCCGAGCCCATGTCAGATACGCCAACGTGGCCGCCACGCTCGCGCTGGTGCTGGCGATGAGCGGCGGCGCCTACGCGGCGGTCTTCCCGACTCGAGGCGGGGTCGTGTTCGCGTGCTACCAGCAGCGCACCGGCGTCCTGAGGGTGCGCAACCCGAACGGACGCTGCGGGCGCTTCGAGCGGCCGATCGCGTGGGGGCAGACCGGCCCCCGCGGTCTCGCGGGTCCGATGGGCCCGATGGGCCCGACGGGCCCGACCGGCAAGACCGGCGCCACCGGCAAGACCGGCGCGACCGGCAGGACGGGCGCGACCGGCAGGACCGGGCCGAACGGGCCGGCAGGGCCGACCGGACCGGCCGGGGCGGCGGGCACGAGCGTGGTCGCGACGACGCTGGTCGCCGGCAACGCGAGCTGCCCGAGCGGCGGCGCGAGCTTCACCGCCGTGACGGGCACGGTGTACGCGTGCAACGGCGCCAGCGCGATCGCGTCGGCGAGCGTCGACGCGACCGGCGGTGCGGCCGCCAACCACAACGTGCTCGCGGTCAGCACGGGCACCGGCACGGGGGTCTACTGCCTGAAGCTGGCGCAGGCGCCGTCGGTCGGCGTCGCCTCGATCCGCGGCGACGCAACCTCGCCCGGCAGCGCCGAGGTGCAGATCCCGGCCGGGGCCGCGTGCACGGCCAGCGGGAACACCAGCGCCGAGGTGCAGACGTTCAACGCGTCCGGAACCGCGACCGCGCTGCCGTTCGACGTGATCTTCGAGTGACGCCGGGCCTGGCGCAGACCGAAACTTCGCCAATGTAGTTTCAAGACGGAGCCGCCCGGGAACATCCTGGACCATCCAAACCGCGCGCGAATCCAGGCGCGCGAACGAGGTCCGGGAGGGCTCGTGTTCAAATCTCGTCTTGCATCAGGGGCGGCGGGCGCGCTGGCGCTCGGCGCCATGCTGGCGTTCGCCGGCTCGGCGGCCGCAACCCCGATCCTGATGCCCAACTTCGTCCAGGAGGCGCAGCACGACCAGGCGATCGGCGCGATCGTCCCGCCGGCGCCGCCGTGCCCGCAGAACGTGCTCGGGCAGTCGTGCTCGATCGTGCCGGAGACCCCGGCGCTCGGGATCCCGTATCCCGGGAACATGGCCTACTACGGCGGCCACGTCCAGGTGCACCCGCGGGAGTACCTCGTGTACTGGGGCTGGGGCCAGAGCGGCGCGTGGCCGGCGGGCACGGCGTGCACGCCCGAGCGGATCAGGGAGGGTGCCCTGCACGCGTTCCTGCCGTGCGATCCGGATGGCGCCGGCGCGTACATGGCCGACTTCCTCCAGCAGGTCGGCGGCACCTACTGGGCCGGCGTCAGCAGCCAGTACTACCAGACCGACAGCGCCGGGAACCAGACGTTCATCGCCAACGATCCCGACCTGCTGGCCGGGATCTGGGTCGACAACCGCGATCCCAACACGCTGCCGCAGACGAGCATGAGCAACGCGGCCGGCGCGAGCAACACGCTGACCGTGCTCGGGACGGAGGCGCAGGCGGCGGTCCGGCACTTCGGGATCACCGACCTGGGCGACGCCGACATCGTGATCGTCCAGCCGCCCGGGCTGAGCGATCCGAACGCGCTGTCGCAGGGCTACTGCGCGTTCCACGACTACGTGTGGCCGGGGGTCGCCGGCGGCGTCTACAACGGCCTGCAGCAGGGGATCTCCTACAGCAATATCCCCTACCAGCTGGCGATCGACTCGAACGGCGCGAACGTGTGCGGCGAGAACGCCGTCAACCCCGGCCCGCAGGGCAGGCTCGACGGCTTCTCGATCGTGCTCGGCCACGAGATGGAGGAGACGATCACCGACCCGGGCGCCGAGGACGTGATCGGCAGCGGCACCTCGCCGACCCACCTCGGCGGCTGGTACGACACGCTCGACGCCAACGAGAACGGCGACAAGTGCGCGTGGGTGGGGCTCGACCCGCTCACCGGGCAGGGCACGATCGGGATCCCGGGTGCGCTCGGCAACATCATCGGCAACGCCGGGCAGGGGTTCGCCGTGCAGTCGCTGTGGAGCGACGCCGCCGCCGGCGGCGCCGGCTGGTGCGCCGGCGTCAACGACCTGCCGGGCGCCTGACCGCTCCGGCACTGGGAGCGTCTCGCTCGCCCGCGCATCGAGCGAGCGGGACCCTCCGCCGGTTCCGCAGAACCGCCTCGAAGCTCCCTCCTGGCGCTGGTCGAAGCTCCTATCGCCACGAGGCTGTCGCGACATTCTGGCCCTGCCCGCCCGTCTTGCCGACGAGCTCTCGGATCCGTGCGGCCATTGACGGGAGCGCGGGCAAGCCCAGGTCGCTGGAGCCCGCGGCGGCTCCCGGGGCAACCAAGCCCCGGGAGCCATCCACGGCGTCAGCTCAGCGGAACGGGAACGGCTGCGCCTGGATCGACCAGACGCCGCGGCCGTGGGTGGCCGCGTACAGCGTGCCGCGCGGTCCGACCGTCAGGTCGTTGACCGAGGCGGCGGGGAGGCCGCTGCCGAGCACCGACCAGTTCAGGCCCCCGTCGCCGTCGCGCAACCACGGCGGGCGGCCGTGGCCGAAGTCAGCGGCGGTGAACACGCCGATGTCGGTGGCCACGTACAGCCGGCCCAGCGAGATCACGACGGCGTCGCCCGGCGCGTCCGGGAGGTTGCCGTCGATGTCGGTCCAGGTCCGGCCGGCGTCGAACGTCTCGAACACGTGCCCATCGCCGCCACCGGAGATCCAGCGGCGGGTGTAGCCGTTGAACACGACGACCGCGTGGAACGGATTGAACGGGTCGACCGCGATCCCCGCGATGTAGCGGTTCGGCAGTCCGGCCGTCGAGATCTGGTGCCAGCCGCCGACGTTCGTCGCGAGTCCGACCGCGAACGTCGGCCCCGGCTCGCCGGACCCGTTGACCCAGGCGGCGTAGACAGCCCGCCCGGCCGCCGACAGCGCCGTGACCGAGTGGCCCGCACCGGTGTCGAACAGGTTCGTCCAGCTGCACGGGGCGCCCGTGTTGGGGTTGTCGCAGGTGGTGTTCCATCCCGCGTTCGACTCCCACACGAACTCGCCGCCGATCAGCCACTGGTTCGGGTTGGTCTGGCTCTGGACCAGCGGCGTCACGAACCGAGGGGCCGGATCGCAGTTCGCCAGCGGCGTGGCGCCGACCGTCGCCTGAGCGGCGCACGTCGGGCTGACGTAGTCGTTGAACGAGTGGCCGCCGTCGGTCGAGCTGTAGACCGTCCCGTCGGTGTACTCGCCCGCCATCTGGTTGGCGTTGAACGGGTTGACGATCACGTCGAAGCCGTCGCCGCCAGCGGGCTCGACCATCTGGCTCTGGTTCGGATCGAACAGTGCCGTGCCGTTGTCCTGCATGCCGCCCCAGATGCCGATCCCACCCGTCGGCAGGTAGCCGGCGCGGGCGTCGTAGTACTGCCAGCTGCGCAGCGTCGCGTTCAGGTCGGTCCAGTTGCCGTCCTGCGAGTCGTCGGACAGCGGGCGACTGTAGACGCCGCCGTCGTTGCCGATCACGATCTTCCCGTCGGCGATCATCATCGCGTGCTGGTCGGGGTGTGTCGTGTTCGGGCAGGTCGGCGGCGTGCTCGCGTCGCAGCTGAACGGGTAGTTCCAGTACGGGCTGGCGGTGATCCAGCTGGTGCCGCCGTCGGTCGACTCGAACACCTCCTCGAGGCCGACGTAGACGTGGTTCGGGTTGGCCGGATCGACCGCGAGGTCCTGGTTGTACCAGGCCTGCGCGCCGACGCTGTCAGGCCCGTACGCGTCCGCCGAGCCCGAGTTCGCAAGGATCGTCGGGTCTGCGATCTTCGTCCACGGACCGGCCACGCTGGCCGGCGTTGCGCCCGATCCGGTTGCGACGAAGACGCCCTGGAGGTTCGAGATCGCGCCCGCCGTCAGCAGCGCCGGCGACTCGACGACGGCATACAGCTTCGACCCGTCGGCGCTGTAGGCGAACGTCGTGCGGCCGATGTCGCCGGCGTTGATGTCGCCGGTCGGCGTCACCCGCGAGAAGCTCAGCCCGCCGTCGGTCGACTCGTAGAAGCCGTTGACGTTGTCGGCCGTCAGCGGCCCGCGCCAGCCGACGACCGCGATCACGTCGTTGCCGCCCGTCCCAGGCACGACCGCGACGTCGGTCACCTGGTTGTCGTAGTACGGCTGCGGGTCATTCGCCGGGGCGGGTGCGAGCGCCTCGCTCCAGCCGTGGCTCGTCGCGCTGTAGCGGTAGAGGCCGTTGTCGGTGGCCGCGTACGCGTCGCCGGCGGGATCGAACGCGATCCGGAAGACCGTCAGCCCGACGATCGGGTTCGAGCCGTCGCCGCTGGTCACCGGCTGCCACGTCCGGCCGTCGTCGGTCGAGCGGTACACGCCCGTGCCGGCGTACGAGTCGGCGTTCGTGTTCGCCTCGCCGGTGCCGACCCAGACGCTCCCGTCGGGGGCGAGCGCCAGCGCACCGATCGACTCCGTCGGCATCGAGTCGAACACCGGGGTCCAGGTCGTTCCCTGGTCGGTCGAGCGCCACACGCCGCCGTCGGCGGTGCCCGCCAGCCACGTGCCCGCGGTCGTCTCGAGCAGCGCGGTCGTGCGGCCGCCGACGAGGCTGAAGCCGGCACCTTCGTTCCCCCAGAACGGGTCGGTGTAGTTGGTCGGCTGGGCGTTGTACGGCTTGGTCGTCTGCTCGGTCCAGCTGCCGCCGTAGGTCGGCATGCCGTGCGCCTGCTGGCGTGCGTCGAGCAGCGCCTGCCCCGACACGGTGAACGCCGGTGCCGTGCGCTCCCACCCGTAGGAGGCGAACTGACTGGCGAGGTCGCCGTCGTCAGCCGAGCGGCCCGCCGACGGCGTCGGGTTGCTCTGCACGCTGCTGTGCGACCCCAGGTACGCGTCGAGCCCGTGCTGGCGGCCATCCGGACCGGGTCCGAACGGCGAGTTCGCCGACGCCACCCCAGGTGACGCCATCAGTACGACTGCGACCGCTGCGCCTGCCAAGCGGGCAGGGCGCGCACAGAATCTCATCGAATCTCCTCCCGACGGAATGTCCTATCCACCCCGCTCGGCGGCGGGAATGGCGGCACGCTATCACCGTCGGGTTGCTGGCACCACTTTTGAGTAGGACCGTGCGAAGCCCGGAAGTACGAGCTCGAACACCGCGCCCGAGGGGCCATCCAGCCGGTTGGTGGCGCCGACCGTGCCGCCGTGCGCCTCGACGATCGCCCGCACGATCGACAGACCCAGCCCCGAGCCGCCGATTCCCTCCGTACGCAGCGAGTCGACCCGATGGAAGCGGTTGAAGATACGGACGAGCTGCTCGGGCGGGATCCCGGGCCCGTCGTCGACGATCGCGATCCGCAGCGACGCGGGCTCGATCACGCTCGCCTCGAGCCGGATCGTGCCGTGCCCGGTCGCGGTGTGGTCGATCGCGTTGTTGATCAGGTTGCGCAGCGCCTGCGCGAGGCGGTCGGGGTCGGCGCGCAGCTTCCCCTCCGGCACCGTCGCGAGCTCGAACGAGCGGTTGGCGACGAGCGTCGCCGAGTCCCAGATCTCGTGCAGGAACGGCCCCACGTCGATCGGCTCGGGGTGCAGGAAGTCCTGCCGCTCGGCCTGCGCGAGCAGCAGCAGGTCGTCGACGATCCTGCGCATCCGTGCCAGCTCGACGCCGACCATGCGCGCGAACCGGTCAATCTCGCCGCGGTCGGCGCCCTCCTGCGAGCGGTGCGCGAGCACCTCGAGCTGACCCTGGATCACGGTCAGCGGCGTTCGCAGCTCGTGCGACGCGTCGGCGACGAACTCGCGCTGGGTCGCGACTCCGCGCTCGATCCGGTCGAGCATGTGGTTGAGGCTGGCGGCCAGCACCCCGACCTCGCTGTGCTCGTTCGGCGGCGCCGGCGCCCGCGAGCTGATGTCGCCGGCGTCGATCCGGGCGGCGACCGCAGCCATCCGCCGCAGCGGCGCGGTGATCCGGTGGCCGATCAGGTAGGAGCCGAGCAGCACGGCCAGCACCAGCACGACCGCCGCGATCATGAACGCGTTGATCAACCCCTCCTGCGCGCGGTGCAGCGCCAGCAGCGGCTCGCCGGCGCCGATCACGACCCGCCGGCCGCCGACGGTGATCGCGCGCTCGAGCGTCCGCACCTTGCCGACGTCGACCACGTGCTGGTCGTGCAGGCCGAGCCAGGGCTTTCGCATCGCCGCCGACATGCGGTTCTCGGCCGCCTGCTGGGCGGCGGTCTCGCGGTCGTCGGGAGCGCCGGAGCCGAACACCTCGCCGAAGTTCGAGATCGCGTCCTGGCCCGGGATCAGCATGAACAGCAGCGTCGAGCTCGAGCGAAACGGCTGCGCGCCCAGGTAGTGCAGCGCGCTGACCTCGACGCTCGCGACGCGGTCGTCCTGGTCGAGCCGCAGCGCCAGCTCGAGCTGCGAGACGTCGCTGCGCAGGTCGTGGTTGATCTGGCCGCTCAGCTGGCTGGCGGTCTCGCGGTAGGAGATCGCGAACGCCACGCCTGCCGCCCCCAGCAGCAGCACCGTCATCCACAGGGTGAACTCCCAGCGGAGGCTGTGTCGAGCGGAGACCCCCCGGCTACTCGGGGGCGACGTCATCGAACCGGTACCCAACCGAGCGGATCGTCACGAGCGGCAGCTCGCGATCGCCGATCCGGAGCTTGCGGCGCAGGTAGCCGATGTACACCTCGACGGCGTTGGTCCCCGGGTCGTGGTCGTAGTTCCACACCGCCTTGAGCAGCTGCTCGCGGGTCAGCACGTGGCCCGCGTTCTTGACGAAGTAGGCGAGCAGCGAGAACTCGGTCGCCGACAGGTGCATCAACTGCCCGGCCCGCGTCACCCGCCGGTCGAGCAGGTCGAGCTCGACGTCGGCGGCGCGGATCGTCGTCGTCGTGCTCGTCGCGGTGCGCAGGTGCGCCCGGATTCGCGCGGCCAGCTCGGCGACCGAGAACGGCTTCACCATGTAGTCGGTGGCGCCGGCATCGAGCCCGGCGATCCGGTTCTCGGTCTCGCCGAGCGCGGTCAGCAGGATGATCGGCAGCGCCGGGCGGTTGCGGTGCAGGTCGTCGAGCACGCTCAGCCCGGAGCGGCCCGGCAGCATCAGATCGAGCACGACCAGGTCGTAGTCGCCGGTCAGCGCCTTGCTCGCGCCGCTCGGACCGTCGGGTGCGGTCTCGACGGCGTAGCCGTAGTCGCTCAGCCCGCGCTCGAGGAAGTCGCGGATCCCGAGCTCGTCCTCGATCACCAGCACCGAAGCGGTCATACCGAGACAGATTGTGGCGCTTCAGCGCGCGGCGAGCTCGTCGCCGAACACCTCGAGTGCGCTCAGCAGCAGCCGCACGGCGCCGTTCGGGTGAGCGCAGGCGCCGCGCCCGGTGACCTGCGAAGCCCAGTGCAGAAGCCGTTGGCGCTCGCGCGGGTGGGCGGAGCCGTCGACGAGCGTGGTGAACGACGTCGCGATCGCGTCGAGCCCGTGGACGCACGGGCCGCACTGCCCCGCCGACTGATCCGCCAGGTAGCGGAGCACCCGCGCGCTGTCGCGCAGGCCGCTGCGGCTCTGGCCGAGCGCGACCACCACGCCGGCGCCGAGCGACAGCCCGGCCGCCCGCAGCGCCGAGCGCTCGAACCGCAGCCCGGCGGCGTCGGCCGCGGAGATCCAGGTGCCGAAGTAACCGCCGACCAGCAGCGCCCGCAGCGGCTCGACCGCGCCGCCCGCGGCGGCGAGCAGGTCCTCGAGCGGGGCGCCGAGCTCGAGCTCGAACACGCCCGGTGTGCGGACCGCGCCCGACAGCGTGACGAGCAGCGTCCCGGGATCCGACTGGGTCCCGAGCGTGCGAAACCAGCGCGCGCCGAACCGCCCGATCAGCGCCAGGTGCGCGAGCGTCTCGGCGTTCTGGATCAGCGTCGGCCGCTTGCGGTAGCCGCGCTCGAACGGTCGCGGCGGGGTGAAGCGCGGCAGCGGCACCCCGTCCTCGAGGTCGCCGATGATCGCCGACTCCTCGCCGCTGACGTAGCGGTCGGGGCCGATCGACACCTGCACCGGAACCGGATCCCAGCCTCCGGCGCGCGCCGCGGCTCGCTCGGCGAGCGCGGCCTCGAGCGCCGGCCACCCGTCCTGCGCGGTGCGCTCGCTGAGGCGCACGATCACCTCTGGGGCGCCGACCGCCCGCGCCGCCAGCACGGCGCCGTCGAGCACCAGGTGGGGGAGGCCCGCGACCAGGAGTCCGTCCTTGTCGCTCGCGGGCTCGGTCTCCGACGCGTTGACGATCACGGCGCTCGGCCGCCGCCTGGCCGCGACCGAGCGGAGCTTGGTCGCGGTCGGGAAGTCGGCGCCGCCGCGGCCGCGCAGCCCGCTGCGCTCGACCTCCTCGATCAACGCGTGCGCCGCCGGCGACGGCAGCGGGCCGTAGCGGAGCTCGTGCTCGCGCAAGTCGACGGGCGTGCCGTCGTCGCGCAGCCCGGCCAGCAGCCGCGGGAGCCCTGCTGCGGCCGGCGCGACCGGAATCCCGAGGCGCGCGCGCTCGGCGGGAGGGGCGCTCATTCGGGCCCCGCCGACAGCTCGCCCGACGCCGCGTCGGTGGAGGGGTTGATCTGGAGCTGCACGTGCAGGTTCAGCCGGGCGCCCGTGGCCGCGATCACCTGGGCGGTCAGCTGGCTGCCGTCGAGCGAGGTGAGCGAGCCGGTCATCAGCGGCGCGCCGGCGCTCGGGGTGAGGTCGACCTGGCTGCCGGTCATCTGAATGCCTCCGCCGGGCAGCGGCTGACCCGCCATCCGGATCCGCAGCGCGCCGCCGCCGCGCCCGCCCGGGCCGCCGTGCAGCGCCAGCCGGATGTCGACGAGCGCGCCGCCGGCGGTCGAGGACTGGCGCACGGTGCCGTCGATCCGCGCGTTGAACGGCTGCGACAGGTTGCTCGCCGGCGGCGGGGTCGAACTCGACGCGTGCTGCGTCGTCGCCGCCGCCGTGGCGGGGAGCTTGACTCCGCCGAACAGCAGCTTCGCCGGTGTGCCGGCACGCTTGGCCCAGTTCGGCGACAGTGGCCCCGCCAGCACGAACACGACCAGCGCCATCGGCGTCGCGGCCGACAGCGACAGCCACGGCCGCGGGCTGATGCCCGTGGGCAGCTGCCCGAGCCGCACCAGCACCGCCGCCAGGATCGCCCCGAGGCAGGCGGCGGTGAGCGCGAGCAGCCACAGCTGCGAGGCGTCGCTGCCGGTGCCGAGCCCGTGGAAGGCGGCGATCGGCCAGCTCGCGTACGCGAGCCAGTGGATCCCGCGCCAGCGCCGGTAGCCGAGCCGCGTGCGGATCAGGCTCGTCAGCACGAGCGCGAGGATCAGGTCGAACGCGATCGTCCCGAGGCTCAGCCACAGCGGCCGGTATGACGAGGTGAACGGGATCACCATCGCCACCCAGCCGACCGACGCGAAGCTGTCGAGCACCGTGGTGGCGACGTGCAGCAGCACGAACGCGACCGCGAGCAGCGACAGGTCGCGGTGCAGCGTCGCGACCGCGAACCGCGGCCAGCGCGCCGAGGCGAGCCGCAGCGGACCGAGGATCCCGAGCACGACGGACGCCGTCAGCAGCAGCAGCGCGACCGCGCCGGTGCCGCGGGTCGCGTACCACATCGCCTTGCTCGCGGATGTGCCGGCCGCCGCGATCGAGAGCAGGTGCGCCATGCAGTCGAGGTTCGACGCACGAGCTCACAAATCTGTAAGTCGAACCTGAGAATCCCCTCACGGGCTTGTCACGACGCGCCTGTGAGGGTTCTCAGGGTCAACTAACGGGCGGTTGATGGTTCGCCCAACACACTTGTCTGCGCATGGAGCGCACCGAGACGCCGCCCCGGATCGAGCCGGCCCACCCGAGCGGTGCGGTGCGCCCGATCGCTCGTGGACGGTCGGCCGAGTCCGCCGGGGTCGAGGGCAACGAGCGCCTGACCGGCGTCACCGGTGCGTTGCTGCTCGCGCTGCTGGCCGCGCTCGGCGTGACGATCCTGCGGATCGGTCAGCTGATCTCGGCCCACATGTTCATCGGGCTGATCCTGGTCGGCCCGCTCGCGCTGAAGCTGGCGAGCACCGGCTACCGGGTCGCCAGCTACTACCTCGGGCGCTCGGCATACGTGCGCAAGGGCCCGCCGTGGACGCCGCTGCGGCTGCTGGCGGGACCGGTCGTGTTGCTGACCGCGCTCGTGATGGTGAGCGGCGTGGTGCTGATGTTCATCGGGCCCGCGCACCGGTCGACCTGGCTCCTGATCCACAAGGCGTCGTTCGTCCTGTGGCTCGGGGCGACGGCGCTGCACGTGGTCGCCCACCTGTTCGAGGTCGGGGACGCCGTCCGCCTCGAGTACGGTCCCGCGGGACCCCGCCTCTCCGCCAAGGCCCGCCGGGGCCGCAGCCTGCGCCTCGCGCTGCTGGTCGGCTCGGTCGGGCTCGGCGTCGTGCTCGCGCTGCTCGCCGTGCCGCAATTCTCGCCGTGGGCGCACTTCCACGGCGGCGGCGGCTGATCTGAAACGAGGTCGCCTTCGGCAATCCGAGGGCGGCCTTCTCAGTAATCCTCCGCACCCTCCTCGCCTGCTTCTGCCGATGGACGGCTGCTTCGCGACACCTAGGTTTCCCCGCATGCTTGCCGCGATATTCAACCTCAACGGCCACGCCGGCTATGTGCACGTCTGGGTGATCTACCTTTCTGTCCCCAACCTGATCGTCATCGTGCTGATGCTGGTGTTGTTCCTTGGCGCGCTGTTTGCGCCCTTCCCCAACAGTCAGCACCGGAGGCGCTCATGAGCGCCACCGACGGGCCCGCCAAGGTCACCGACCTGGCAGACGGGGCCAGTTCCCCAGGCGAACACACGATCGAGCCTGGCAGCAGCTCCTGGACGGCGACGATTCGCCGCCAGGCGGTCCAGACCCTGCCCTACGAGAAGCTGTTTCCCGATTCGCAGCCGACGTACGTCGCCTCGTGGATCTACCTGTTCGGGGCGCTCAGCCTCGGCTCGCTGGCCGTGTGCATCGGGTCCGGCACGATCCTCGCGCTGAAGGGGCCGGGGTGGTGGCACGACGGCTCGATCGGCCACTTCTTCAACAGCCTCCACCTGTGGGCAGTCGAGCTGTTCTTCTTCTTCATGGTGATCCACCTGTGGGGGAAGTACTGGATGTCGGCCTGGCGCGGCGGTCGCGCGAAGGTGTGGATGACCGGTGCGATCACGTTCCTGGTCGCGATCCCGTGCGCGCTCACCGGTTACGTCTCACAGTCGAACTTCGACGCGCAGTGGATCTCGACGCAGGCCAAGGATGCGATGAACTCCGCCGGAATCGGGTCGTTCTTCAACCTGCTCAACTTCGGCCAGATGTACGGCTACCACGTGTTCCTGCTGCCGCTCGCGGTGGTCGGCCTGGTCGTCGCCCATGTCCTGCTGGTTCGCCGTCACGGCGTCGTCCCCCCACTCGAGTCATGAGCTACAGCACCTACAAGCAACGCAACCGCGAGCTCAACGACGCCGCCAGGACCTGGCGCGGCGGCTACCAGCCGTACGACCTGGTCAAGGAGGCGACGATCGCGCTCGGCGTCGTGGCGCTGATCGCAGTCGTCCTGGCGATCCTGTTCTCCTCACCGGACGAGCACCCGTCGAGCATCCGCAGCTGGTCGCGCGGCCAGCCCGTCGACTTCGTCACCACTGCGGTGTCGGAGCTCGACGGCTCGAGCGGCACGGCCGGCTACGGCCCTCCGTACAACCACGCCCAGATCGGTCAGCACATCGCGTTCATCCACCTGCAGCAGTGGTTCGGGGTGGCGCATCCGATCAACACCGCCCAGGATTACGTGATCGGCCCGCTCAGCCAGATTCCCGGCCAGCCGGCGCTTCAGGCGGCGGTCGCGACCTACACGCACGCGTCCGCCAGCCAGCAGGCCAAGTGGACCACCGCGTACTCGAACGCGCTCGCTCACGCCGACGTCGAGCCGCAGCCGACGAAGACCAAGCCGGAGACGGAGCCGGCAGGCGCGAGTGACGTGGTCGTGATGCCGCCGGGCAACTACGGCCCGGTCACGACGATGATGAACGCGCTGCTCCTGTACGCGCAGGCGGGCGGGCTCGACGGCGCGCTGCTCAGAAGCGGTCAGTTCTACTCGACCGACTACACGAAGATCCTGATGTTCCTCGCCGACGGTGGCCTCCTGGCCAGCCGGGCGCAGGCCGAGCACCTGCTCGGCACGCAGTGGGGGATGATGAACGAGACCGGCAGCTTCCCCGGCCAGAGCTGGCTGTGGCTGTACACGTTCTGGTATCAGATCAAGCCGTTCTCGACCTCGGCCAACGCCGACATCCTGGTGGTGGCGGTGATGGGCGTGCTGAGCGTCCTGTTCGTCCTGGTGCCGTTCCTCCCCGGCGTCCGCGACCTGCCGCGCAAGATCCGGGTCTACCGGCTGATCTGGCGCGAGCACTACGCCTCGGGCTCGTAGAGAGCGGTACTCGCCGTGGTGGCGGCTCGTGGGCTCGCCACCACGGCCCCTACCGGGGGGTCGAGGCTCCGGGATCGGGGACGGAACGACCACACAGTGACAACCCCCCCGGGTCTCGAGGGGGGTTGACACATCGGCGTGCTGTGGCGACACCGACGTGACAACCCCCTCGTACAGCAGGGGGGGTTGACACGTCGATGTCGTTCGCGGTCGATTACGAGACTGGCCGGGTCAGGTTCGACAGGGCCTCGACCTCGGCCTCCAGCGATCCCTCGTCGCCCGGGTCCGGGCTGGTCGGATCCGATTCCTCCCCGGGGCGCTCGACGCGCCGGTGGGGGAGGCGCCCGGCCCGGCGCGCCTGCTCGGTCAGCAGATACTCGATCTGGCCGTTGATCGACCGCAGGTCGTCGCTCGCCCAGCGCCTGATCGCGTCGAACAGCCGTGGATCGAGCCGTAACAGGAAGCGCTTGTTCTCGGCCATGCCCGTCAGCTGTAGAGCGTTCCGGTGTTGATCACCGGCGTCGGCGAATGATCGCCCGACAGCACGACCATCAGGTTCGACACCATCGCCGCCTTGCGCTCGGGGTCGAGCTCGACCAGGTCCGAGTCCGCCAGTTGCGCGAGTGCCATGTGCACGAGCGAGACGGCGCCCTGGACCATCGTCCGGCGGGCCGCGAGAATCGCCTCGGCCTGCTGGCGGCGGAGCATCACCTCGGCGATCTCGGGCGCGTACGCCAGGTGCGTCAGCCGCGTCTCGACGACCTCGACGCCCGCCGCCTCGAGCCGCGCCGCCAGTTCGCCCTGGAGCGCGTCGCGGACCTCGTCGGCGTTGCCGCGCAGCGACACCCCGTTCGAGTCGTAGTCGTCGTAGGGGTAGCGGCTCGCGAGGTGGCGCACGGCCGTCTCGGCCTGGATCGCGACGAACTCCTCGAAGTCCTGCACGTCGAACACGGCCCGGGCGGTGTCGGCGACCCGCCAGACGACGACCGCCGCGATCTCGATCGGGTTGCCGCTGGAGTCGTTGACCTTGATCCGCTGGCTCTGGAAGCTCCGCACCCGCAGGGACACCCTGATCCGCCACGGAAGCGTGAACGGGTTGACCCACGACAGCCCCGGCTCGGCGAGGGTGCCCGTGTAGCGACCGAACAGGATCAGCACGCGCGAGTCGTTCGGCTGCACGACGACGAATCCGGCGCCCGCGAGCACCGCGACGCCGGCGACGGCGATCCCGATCACGGCGACCGCAACGCCCGCACCGGCGGCCCCGGCCGCGATCAGCCCGGCCGCTGCCAGCAGCCAGCCGGCCCCGATCGCCGCCGCGGGTCCGCCGCGCATCGCGCGCGCGCGGCGCTGCTCGTGCGCGGCCCCAGGCCTCAGAATGGCGACCGTGGGTGTGTCGCTTCCGGCGGGGTCAGGCGATATCACATGCATATTGTCGCATCTTCCGAGCATGATATCATAACGCTATGATTACGACATCTGAGCTGGGCGCCGAGGGGCTCGAGGTGTTCGGCCTGCGTCGCCGCTTCGGCGAGGTGGTCGCGCTCGACGGGGTCACGTTCGCCGCCCGCCCCGGGGAGATCGTCGGCCTGGTCGGCCGCAACGGTGCCGGCAAGACGACCGCGATGCGCTCGATCATGGGGATCATCCACCCCGACGCCGGCGAGGTCCGCTGGCGCGGCCGCCCGCTGCACGACGGTGCGCGGCTGCAGTTCGGCTACATGCCCGAGGAGCGCGGCCTGTACCCGCAGATGCCGATCGGAGCGCAGGTGGCGTACTTCGCGCAGCTGCACGGGATGACGGCGGCGGCGGCAGGCGCCGGCGCCCGCCACTGGCTCGAGCGGCTCGGCCTCGGCGAGCGGCTCGACGAGCGGCTGGTCGCGCTCTCGCACGGTAACCAGCAGCGGGTCCAGCTGGCGGTCTCGCTCGTCCACGACCCGCGCCTGCTGGTGCTCGACGAGCCGTTCGCGGGGCTCGACCCCGAGGCGGTCGACTCGCTGTCCGACGTGCTCCGCGAGCAGGCCGCGGCCGGACGGGCGATCCTGTTCTCGAGCCACCAGCTGGAGCTCGTCGAGCGGATCTGCCGGCGCGTGGTGATCGTCGACCGCGGTCGCGTGCTCGCCGACGGCACCCTGCGCGAGCTGCGCCAGCGGCTCCCGGCGGAGCTGCGGATCCGGGTCGACGGCGCCAGCGATTGGGCGGCGGCGCTCCCCGGCGTGCGGATCGCGCGCACCGACGCCGACGGCGTCGTGCTCGTGGTCGAGCCGGGGACCGACACGCAGGCGATCCTGCGGGCCGCGCAGGCGCAGGGGCCGGTCGAGCACTTCGCGTACGAGACCGGCGGGCTCGTCGACCTGTACCGCCAGATGGTGTCGGGATGAGCGCCTGGCAGGTGGTCCGCCTGATCGCCGGGCGCGAGATCGCCGAGCGCGTCCGCGGGCGCCTGATCCGGATCCTGACGCTCGTGACCGCGCTGCTGGTCGTCGTCGGGGTGGCGCTGCCGGGGCTGATCAAGTCGAGCTCCGCGGCGCCCGTCAAGCTCGGGCTCGTGGGTCCGTCCACGCAAGCCCTGGCGCCGGCGGTCACCCGGACCGCCGGCGCCGCGAAGCTCCACGTCCGCGCGATCGATGTCGCCGACCCGGCCACCGCGCGCGACCTGCTCGTGTCCGGCGGACTCGATGTCGCGCTCGAGCTCACCGGGGCGGACACCGCCGTGGTCTCGGTCAAGCAGTCGCTGTCGGCGAGCGCTCGGGCGGTGCTCCAGGCGGCGCTCGACGACGTCCACCTCCGCTCCGGGCTGGCGCTCGCGCACGTCCCGCTCGCGAAGGTTCTGCCTGCTCTGACCCCGGTGCGGATCAGCGAGACCATCGTCAAGCCGCCGGCGCCCGACAGGACCGCGCGCACGATCGCAGCGATCGCCGCCGCCCTGTTGATGTACGTCTCGCTCGGGCTGTACGGCGGCGCGGTCGCGATCGGGGTCGCGCAGGAGAAGACCTCGCGCACCGCCGAGGTGCTGCTCGCGGCGGTCAGGCCACGGCAGCTGCTCGTCGGCAAGGTGCTCGGGATCGGCTCCGTCGGGCTCGGCCAGCTCGGCGTCGCGGCGGCCGCCGGGCTGATCGCCAACGCGTTCGTGCACAGCGCCAAGATCCCGACCAGCGTGATCCTGCTGCTGCCGGCGTTCCTCGTCTGCTTCCTGGCCGGGTTCGCGCTGTACGCGTTCGCGCTCGCCGCGGCAGGCGCGCTCGTCGCCCGCCAGGAGGAGCTCCAGGCGGCCACGCTCCCGGTCCAGCTGCCGCTGCTGATCGGCTACCTGCTCGTGTACGCCGCGATCGGCAACCCGAACGCGGGCTGGCTGAAGCTGCTGTCGTTCGTGCCGCCGCTGACCGCGACGCTGATGCCGGCGCGGATCGCGCTCGGCCACGTCGCTGCGTGGGAGCTGCCGCTGGCGGCCGTGATCATGGCCGCCTCGATCTACGGGATGGCGCGCCTCGCCGCGCGCGTGTACGCCGGCGGCATGCTGCACGGCGGCGCCCGGCTCGGCTGGCGGGCGGCGCTGCGGCTGCCTGCGTAGTTCCCCGCGGCGCGCGGCGGGGCGCGCACGGACGGCGCGGGCGGGGGCGCCGGATAGCGTGGGTGCATGTCAAGCCTTCGCCCTACCAACGCCCCCTTTGAGGTCGTGATCGTGGGCGGCGGGGTCGCTGGGCTCGAGGCGGTGCTGGCACTGCGGGCGCTCGCGGCCGACCGCGTCTCGATCACCCTCGTCTCGCCCGCAGCCGACTTCACCTACCAGCCCGCCGGCGTGCTGTCGGCGTTCGCGCACCGGCCCGCCCGCCGGCTGGCGCTCGCGCAGTTCGCGCAGGAGACCGGGATCAAGCTCGAGCAGCGCGCGCTCGAGGCGGTCGTCCCCGACGAGCGGACGATCGTCGCCGACGGCCACGAGCTTCGCTACGACGCGCTCCTGATCGCGCTCGGCGCGCACGTCCGCCACCACCTGCCCGGCATCTCGACCGGCGATCCCGCGCAGCTGTGGGCCACGCTCGCCGGCGTGATCGACCAGCTCGAAGCGGGCGAGCTGAGCTCGATCGTGTTCATCGCGCCTGCGCCGACCTGGCCGCTGCCGGCGTATGAGCTGGCGCTGCTGGCGGCCGAGCATGCGCGCGGACTCGGGGTCGAGATCACGGTGATCACGGCCGAGCGCCAGCCGCTGCAGGCGTTCGGCGAGCAGGTCAGCGCCGCCGTCCGGCGGCTGCTCGAGCAGGCGGAGATCGAGCTCGTCACGGGCAGCGAGGTCGAGCCCTCGGTCGGCGGGCTGACGCTGTTCCCGGCGCGGCACGTCGTCCACTTCGACCGGATCGTCAGCCTGCCGCGGCTGGGTGGGCCCTCGGTGGCCGGCCTACCGCGCGACGCCGACGGGTTCCTGCACACGACCGGCTTCGGCGAGGTGCTCGGCGTCGAGCGTGTGTACGCCGCCGGCGACGCGACCTCGTTCCCGGTCAAGTTCGGGGCGATCGCCGCCCAGCAGGCCGACGCGGCCGCGTCCGCGATCGCCGCGCTGGCGGGCGCCGAGGTCGAGCCGGCCGAGTTCGACGGCGAGGTCCACGGCGTCCTGTTCTCCCGTGCCTCGGCGCCCGGGGTGTACTTCAGCGCGCGCCTCGGCCCAAATGGCGAGTCGCGCGAGTCACGCGTCTCGAGCGCTCCGACGTGGCCGATCGATGCGAAGATCGCCGCCCTGCACCTGAGCCCGTACCTCGACAAGCTGTGGGCCGAGGGCCCGCGCTGGATCGCCGGCCAGCTCGCGTGGGAGGCGGCGCTGAGCCAGCTCCAGTCGGCGAACCCGCGCTAGTCGGGGTCTTAGGCGCGGTCCGTCGGCTGGCGTTCGATCGCTGCCGGGCGCCCGACGAAGTAGCCCTGCGCCTGGTCGACGCCGAGCGCGCGCAGGTGGGCGAGCGTCTCGGCGTCCTCGACGCCCTCGGCGACGGTGCGCTTGCCGAGGCCCTTCGCCATCGTCACGATCGCGCCCACGAGCTCGTGGTCGGCGTTGTTGGTCGACAGGTCGCGGACGAACTCGACGTCGATCTTGACGTAGTCGATCGGGAAGTGCTTCAGGTAGGTGAGCGTCCCGTACCCGGTGCCGAAGTCGTCGAGCGCGAAACGGCATCCCAGCTCGTGCAGCGCCGACGCGAACTCCCGCGCGCGCTGGAGGTCGGCGACGACGGCGGTCTCGGTCACCTCGAACACGATCAGCGACGGGTCGGTCCCGGTCTGCGCGAGTGTCGCCTGGATCCGCTCGAGCAGCCGTTCGTCCCCGACCGACGCGGCGGACAGGTTGACCTCGACCGGCTGCCCTGTCGAGGCGATCTCGATCGCTCGTTCGGTCACCCACAGATCGATGTCGCGGATGCACCCGTGCGCCTCGGCGATCGGCAGGAACTCGCCGGGCGGCAGGAGCGTCCCGTCCTCCTGCTGGAGCCGGACGAGCAGCTCCTGCTGGACCACCTCGCTCGTGTCGAGCGCGATGATCGGTTGCGCGTGCAGGACGAGCCGTCCCGAGGCGATCGCCGACTGGATCGCCGCCAGGCGCTCGAGCTCCTGGACCTCGCGAACCAGCTGCTGCTCGCGCTGCTTGTGGTCGGTGAGGTCCATCACCTGCGAGAGGAACCCGCGGATCTGGCCGTCGTCGCCGAACGCCGGAACGACGTGGACGGCTCCCCACACGATCTCGCCGTCGGCACGGATGTAGCGTTTCTCGATCACGAAGTTGGCCTGGCCGCCGTCGAGCACGGCGCGCCTGGCGGCTTCGTCGCCGGCGACGTCATCCGGATGCGTCACATCCCGGACCGGGAGCCCCAGCAGCTCGTTGCGGCTGCGACCGAGCAGCGCGCACAGCGCATCGTTCACCTGTAGGTAGGAGCCGGTGTGCGGGTCGGTCATCGCCATCCCGATCGGCGAGCCGTCGAACGCCTGGCGCAACAGGTTCTGTACCTGTCTGCGGGCACGCTCACTGGCGCGCAGCTGGGTGATGTCGATCATCGTTCCGGACATCACCGAGTGCCCGGCCGTGGCTTCGTGACGTGCGACGTGGCTGATCACGCGCCGGACCGTCCCGTCGGAGGCCGTGATGCTGAACTCGCACGGTTGGTCCGGCCGGCCCAGGACCTCTGACAGCGAGCGGTCGGCGTGACTTGAGCCGAGCAGGTGTCGTGCACCATCGGACAGCTCGAATTGACCGGTCTCGAGCTCGAGCTCCCACAGGCCGAAGCCGATGCACCGCTCGGCCGCGCCGATCCGCTCGCGCTCGCGCGTGAGCTCGGCGAACGCCAGCGCACGATCGGTGACCTCGTGGAACACTGCGACCGCGGCGAACCCGGGCGTGACGGTCAGCCGCAGCGGAGTCATCCGGACCTGGAGGGCCAGGCACCGGTCCGAGGCGCGAAGCTCGAATTCCTGGGCCGCTCCGAGCAGGGCGTCGCCCCAGCGGGGCCGCAGACCGTCGAGCGCCGGCACGCACCGACCGAGCTCGCGCAGCGTCTTCCCGACGACCGACGGGCCGGCGTCGTCGAATGGCGTTCCCGAGGCGAACAGCACGCGCTCGTCCGGCCCGACCACGATCACCGCGTAGTTGACCGACGCGGCGGCGAGTACGCGACCGAACTCGATCAGCCGCTTCGCGTCGGGTGAATCGGTGCCGGGTGGCCAGGCTACGTCGAGCACGCCTGGCAGGTCACCTCGCCCAAGCCCAGGCCGCGCCGGTTGCGAAGACGACATCGCGGTCAGTATCGGATCGCGCGATCTCGCCCGTGAGGTCCGCGCGCTGACCAGCGCCGGCCTCCTGCCGACACCCTCCGTACGGATGAGATATCACGATCCCATGGCACGTCGATAACTGCCAAGGCCAGACCCTTCGGACCGGAAATACCCTCGACTTGGACGCCTCAAACCTTCGTGAGTTCACGATCACGCGCGTTCGCGGTCAGCAGATCTGGGCGACCAGTCAGAGCGGTGAGATCCTCCGCGCATGGTCACCGGCGCCGCCGCCCACGACCGTGGGACGGACGATCCGCGCGTACGTCGACGAGACGGGCACAGTCGACGGCTGGCACGATCAGGTGAGCGACACCGCGATCGATCAACGACTCCTCCGCGACCGTCCGGTGGATCCGGGTGAGGTGCACTGCCGTGGCCGCTGCGGACGTCGGTGGATCGCACCGGCGGCCGCCCGGCTCGTCTCGCACGGCTGCACGTGCCTGGAATGCCAGGGGCCGCTCACCGCGAGCCCCTGATGCGGGGAACTACCGGCGCGATGCGGGCGTTCACCCGGATGAGCGCTGCGGCGACCCGCCGATAGGTGAGCCGTGGACGGCGCCGTCAGCTGCTTGACCGGGCGGGCGCGCACATGACGTGGCGCTGGCTCGTCAGGTCCGACGGTTTCGTGATCGAGTCCAAGACCTTCACGCACACCGTTGACCGCCACGGCCCCGCGACCTGCGCCGCCCGGAGCGACCGCGTCAGCCGGGCTACGATGGTCGCAAGGCGAGCCGACGTGGTCAGATTGCGGTCAATGGCGTCCAGAAGGCTGCCGGGGCGTGCCCTGGCGGGCATGTTCGCGCTCGGCCTCGCGGCCCTCGCCGGGTTCGCGGTCGTGGCCGGTGTGGCGGCCCTCGCCGGTGTGGCGGCACTCGCGCGGGCGCGGTCGGGTGCTTCGCCTCGGGTCGCCACGCCCGCCGTCACCTTCACGCTGCCGCTCGGTGGCTTCGGTACGCCCGGTCCCTGGATCGGGGCGGTGCCGACGGCGGGCGGGCCCGCGGTCAAGCTCGCCCCCGGGTCGGTGCCGTGGACGGTGCCCGACGGCACCGAGTCGTGGTCGGTCGCGACACCGGGTCTGCTGACGCTGCTGCGGCTCGGAAGCGGCACCGGCGAGGGGTTCTCACTCGGGCGCTACCACGGCGCCCGGGTCGCGGTCCAGCAGATCGCGGTCGGTGGATCGATCGTCGCGTTCGTGGCGCGGGTCGGCTCGGCGTACGCGCTCGGCTACCTGCAACCGCCGTCGGGCGTTGCGCATTGGCTCCCGAAGCTGCCCGGCTCGCGACGCTGGGCCGATCAGGTGGCGGTCTCAGCTGACGGCAGCACGATCGCCGGAGTCGCCTTCGGCGGTGAGGTGAATCAGCCACCGGGCGTCGTCACGTACCTGCCGGCGAGGCGCGCGTTCGGGCCGGGCACCGGGTCCGCGCCGGTGCCGCCCGATGTGGCCTACCCGTCGCCGAGCCCCGCCTCGCAGGCGAGCGCCCCGTTCGACATGCCGTGGATCGCGCTCAGCCCGGACGGCTCGCGGGTCGCGTTCTGGAGCCAGGCGAGCGCGAGCGTCTACTGGATCGAGCTCGAGACCCTCGGCACCGGCGCCGTCAAGCGCCTCCAGCGGGACATCGCGCTCGGCGGCATGCGCTTCTCGCCCGACGGCAGCGTCCTCGCGGTCTGGGGCGGTCAGGGGTCCGGTCCAGGGAATTTCGGCTTGCAGCTGCTCGACGCGGCCACCGGGCGGGTGCTGTGGAACAGCCCGACCGGCGGGCGTGACGCACACTTCGTCGCAGGGCCGCGCGACACGACCCTGCTCGTCTACACCACCCTGTCAGGCACTGCTGCCAAGCTGCGCACCTCGGTCGCAGCGGTGCCCGAGAGGGGCGGCAAGCCGCGCACGCTGGTGGCGGGCCCGCACGCCTGCCTCGACGCCTGCACCCTCTAGCTCGCTCGACGCCTGCAGCCTCTGGCTCGGCGTTACCGGGCGAGCGCGCCCGCGGGCTCCCACCACACGTCCATGTCCAGCTCCGCGCGCAGGCGGTCGATGTCGGGTGCCGGCCGGCCCGCCCGCCCGAGCCGGTACGCGTCGTGCTCGAACTCGCGCAGCACCGCCTCGAGCGCCGCCCGCCTGTCCCTGCGACGGGCGGCGACCCGCGGGGTCAGCTGACCGAGCGCCGGCACGCGCTCGCCCGGCCAGTGCTCGAGCCAGAGGTCGAGGTCCTGCTGGGAGCCGCCGAACGACATCAGGGCGCCGGCTTGGATCGGTGGCAGATCCTGGGCGGGATCGGTCGCGCCGCGGCGCGTGACCGCCGGCTCGAGGCCCAGCCCGTCGAGCAGCTCGAGCAGCAGTGCCAGCCGCTGCTCGGAGTTGACGTCGACCTCGAACCCGGCTTCGGTGCGCTGCAGCCGCCCGCGCAGCCAGCGCGGCGTCTCCTCGGGGTCGTCCGGCACCGCGTCCGGGCCGAACTGCTCGCGGAACTTCGCCCTGGCGGTCTCCTGCTCGAGCCGCGTCAGCTCGCGCCCCCACCAGGTGAGCTCCTCGGCGCCGTGCTCGTCGGTATCGAGGCGGAAGTCGGGGTGAGCAGCCAGCCGCCGCCGCGCCTCGGCGGAGGAGCCGGCGCCGAGCCGCACCTGGGCGTTGATGAACTTCAGCGGGTGGCCGTCGGTGTTCGTCAGCTTCGGTCCGGCCTCGCGCAGGCGCCACGTCTCGGCGGCGATCGCCGGCACCAGGTTCGAGACGACCTTCGAGACCAGGCCAGCCATCAGCGGGCTCGTCTCGGCGGCGACGTCGACCAGGACGCCGTGCGGCTCCGGTCGGCGGTGGCCGCCGCGACGTCGCGGCCGCTTACCCGTCATCACGCGCACGAGGTCGTCGGTCGCCTCGTTCACGAAGTCGGCGGCCATATCGGCCTCGGACGGGCGCAGGGGGATCACCGCCCCGGTCGTTCGCCAGATGCCGTCGAGCGCGACCAGCGAGCACAGCAGCACCGTCCAGCGGCTCGCCCCTTCGAGCTGCTCGGGCGGGATCGCGGCGTAGCGGCGGGTGCCGGTCACGATCTCGGTCAGCCACAGCCCCGGGCCGGGAGTCGGCTCGTCGATCCGCCACAGGCCGTGCGCGCACGTGCGCAGCCACATGTTCGCTGCGTCGGCGAGCTCGGGCGGGGTGCCGTCGGCCGCCGCCAGCTGCGCCAGCGCGCAGCGGTCCTCGACTTCCTCGCCGTCGTCGATCAGATCGTCGTCGGCGAGATCGTCGTCCTCGTCGTCGAGCCCCCGCAGCCAGGCGCGCTCGACCGCCAGCCGGGCCAGCCCGGCGCGCTTGGGGTCGTCCAGCTGCAACAGCTCGAGCGGGTCCTGGCCATCCTCGC
>DAHUYL010000193.1 GCA_027315255.1 Solirubrobacterales bacterium
TGGTCGCCCATCCGCTGTTCTACGGCATGGTCGTGTTCGCCCGCATGCTCGGCCCCGGCGCGAGCCTGCTCGGAGCCCGCGTCACCGCCCCGCGGGGTCTCCCGGTCAAGGCATGGGTCGTGCGGCTGCCGGGCGGACTCACGCGCATCCTGCTGATCGACAAGGGCAGCCGCTCGGCGAGCGTGGTGCTGAAGCTCCCGCTCGCAGGCAACCTCACGGTCGAGCGCCTCACCGCTCCGCGTGTCACCTCGACGACCGGCGTGACGCTGGGCGGGCAGCGGATCGACGCTTCCGGGACATGGTCGGGCACCCGCCGAGTGACCACGATCCGGCCAGCGGCAGGCGGCTACCGCATCGCGCTGCCGCGCTACAGCGCCGCGCTGATCACCGCGCACTCAGCCCCCCGCGGCTGAAGCTCGAGCCAACCGCCGCTACAGGAGCCGCGGGCGCGCGCGCCGAGCCACCGACTCGAGCGCTGCGACGAGCTCAGGCACGCGCTCCGGACCCAGCCGCTGCTCGGGTGCTGAGAGGGCGAGCGCGGCCACCGGCCGGCCACCGCCCGTGCGCTGGACCACGGCGACGGCGTGGATCCCCAGCTCGCTCTCGCCGAAGTTCGTCGCATAGCCGCGTCGACGGATCTGCTCGAGCTCGGCGAACAGCTCCTCGCGGGTCGCCGGCGAGCGCTCGGTCAGCTGCGGCAGTCGCCGTCGCGGGAACAGCCGCCGCAGCTGATCGTCGCCGAGCGACGCGAGCAGCGCCTTGCCGCCCGAGGTGAGCTGAGCGGGATACACCACTCCGATCCGCGCCGACGTTCGCAGCGCTCGCGTGCTCTCGACGCTGTCGGCGAAGCGGCAGTTGGCGCCCGCGCCCTCGAGAACGATCAGATGAACCGTTTCGCCCACCGTCCGGCTGAGCTCCTCGAGCAGCGGGTGGAGCACGCCGACCATGTCGTCGGCCCGCAGCGAGGCGAGCCCGAGCTCGGCGAGCAGTGGCCCCGCCGTATACACCCGCGTTTGCGGGTCCTGAACGACGACCTCGTAGGCCACCAGCATCGCAAGCAGGCGATGCGCCGTTGACCTGGCCACCTGCAGCTCGGCGGCCACCTCTGAGACGCGAAGCGCGGGCCGGTCGCGCAACTGCCGCAGGATCCGTAAGGCGTTCTCGACCGAGCCGACCGGATACGCCGGCTCGCTCACGCGCCGCCATTCGCCAGCGGTCGGCATCGTCGGCCCGAACCAGTCAGCTCACGCGGTCCGGCCCGGATCGGTCACGGTGCGCTCGAGTCCCGGCGCCAGCGCGATGTCGCATTCGAGCGAGCACCAGTCCCCCTCGATTCCGGCGGGGCGCGCGGGGTCGTCCGCGGCACGCGGCTCGAACGCGCGCAGCAGCGACGGCTTCACGGCGAACACCGCGTCGGACTCGAGGTAGTCGCTGTCGCGGTCGAAGATGTGCGTGACGAGCGTCACGTAGCCGGCGGCCCGCACGATCATGTGGATGTGGGCCGGACGCCAGGGGTGGCGACCGGTCGCCTTCAGCATCTGCCCGACGGGTCCGTCGTCGGGGATCGGGTATGGCGTCGGACGCACCGCCACGAACGCAAAGGCGCCGTCGTCGCGAGTCCGGAAGCGACCTCGGAGATGGTGCTCGGGCGCCTGCGGGTCCTGGACTGCGTACAGCCGGTTGTCGCCGTTCTGCCAGACGTCGACCTCGGCGCCGGCGAGCGGGTGGCCGTTGACGGCGTCGACGACGCGGCCGTACACCCATGCCGGGGTCCCGCTGTCCGCCTCCGCGATCCGCGCGCCGTAGTCGCGCAGCGGCGAGCCGGGAACGTAGAAGGGACCGAGCACCGTCGACTCGGTCGCACCAGCCGGAGGTCGATGAGCGAGCGCGTCGACGAACATCGACAGGCCGAGCGCGTCGGACCAGAGGATGAACTCCTGGCGGCGCTCGTCGGTGATCTGCCCGGTCGCGGTGAGCGCAGCGATCCCGGCCTGCCACTCCTCCTGGGTCAGTCCCGTCTCGGCCGCGAACGCGTGCAGGTGCACGACCAGGCTCTGCATCAGCTCGCGCAGGCGGGCACTGTCGGCCCCGGCGAAGCTCTCGAGCACGTTGGCCGTGATCTCGGCCGGCGCGACGGGCTCGATACCGTTCTGCAAGATGCGCCCGAGTCTACATAGCGCTACACCGCGGATGCGCGCGTTCACCAGCGAGTCGCTTCCGCGCAGGATCGTGTTCGGGTGTGGCGCCGCCCGCTCCCAACTCGCGCAGGAACTCGCCCGCGCAGGCGCTGAGCGGATCCTGCTGATCGCCGGCGCGTCCCACGCGGCGCTGTCGGAACAGCTCGCCCAGCCCCTCGGTGAGCGAGTCGTCGCCGTGTTCGACGAGGTCAGGCCACATGTCCCGGTCGAGACGGCGGAACGGGCATGCACGGCAGCGCGCGACGCGCGAGCCGACTGGATCCTCTCGATCGGCGGCGGCTCGACCACGGGCGCCGCGAAGGCGATCGCCCGGACCCTCGGCCTTCCGATCGCCGCGGTTCCGACGACCTACGCCGGCTCCGAGATGACTCCGGTGTGGGGGATCACCGAGCGCGGCCGCAAGCTCACCGGGTCATCGCCCGCGGTCAGGCCGCGGCTGGTCGTCTACGACCCCGAGCTCACGGTTTCGCTACCCGCGCGGATCACCGCTGCGAGCGCGGGCAACGGCCTCGCTCACTGCATCGAGGCGTTCTACGCCCCGGGCGCGAACCCGATCGCGGCCGTCCATGCCGAGGAGGGCATCCGCGCGCTGATCGCGGGGACGCCGCGCGCCGTGAAGGCGCCGCACGATCTCGACGCGCGAGGCGAGACGCTGTACGGCGCCTACCTCGCGGGCTCCGCACTCGCCGTCGCCGGCACGGACCTGCACCACAAGCTCTGCCACGTCCTCGGCGGCGCGCTGGACCTCCCGCACGCCGAAACCCACACGATCGTGCTGCCGCACGCGACCGCGTTCGTCGAGCCGGCGCTGCCGGACGCGATCAGGACGGCGCTCCAGGCAGCGCTCGGCCGGCCACGAACGCCGATCGCCACCGCGCTTTACGAGTTCACCACCGGCTTCGAGCTGCCCCGCTCCCTGCGCGACCTCGGGATGGCCGAGTCCGACATCGGATCGCTCGCGGACGAGGTCGTCGCACAGGTGCCGGCGTCCACGCCACGGCCTCCGCAGCCCGCCGACGTCACGGCGATCCTGAGGCGCGCGTGGCACGGCACCCCACCGTGAGCCCCGCATCCACGGTTGACGTGCTGATCGCAGGCGCGGGACCGTTCGGGCTGATGCTCGCGAACGAGTTGGGCCGGCGCGGCGTCACCGTTGCCCTGTTCGACGCAAGCACGTCGCCCGCGTCGAACCCCCGGGCCAACGCCACGCAGGCGCGGACGATGGAGCACTTTCGCCGCCTCGGCTTCGCGGACGAGGTGCGGAGCCTCGGGCTCCCGCCCGACTTCCCCACCGACGTCGCCTACTTCACCCGCTTTGCGGGTTACGAGCTGGCGCGGTTTCCGCTCCCCTCTGCCCGGCAGGCGCGCGACCGCGTGTCGAAGCTCTCGGGCTCGTGGAGTGCGGCCGAGCTGCCGCACCGCGTCGCCCAGAAGTACGTCGAGCAGGTGCTCCGCCGGCATGCCGAGGCGCTGCCCGGCGTGTCGATCGCCTACGGCCGGGCGCTGACGCGCTTCACGAGCGCCGTCCCCGACCAGACGGTGACCGCCACCGTCACCGACAAGCGCACCGGCGACAGCCACGACCTCACCGCGAGCTACCTGATCGGGGCCGACGGCGCCCGCAGCTTCGTGCGCCGGCAGCTCGAGATCGGCTGGAGCGGCGAGACGGGCGCGGTCCGCGACTTCTTCGGCGGCCGGATGCACGCGATCCATCTGCGATCGCCGAGCTTCTACGACGAGATCCGGCACGCCCCGGCCTGGATGAACGTGACCTTCAACCGCGACCGGCGGGCGTTCATGGCAGCGGTGGACGGCAAGGGCGAGTTCGCCTTCCACACGCAGCTGCGCGACGGCGAGGACGAGTCGAGCATCACCGACGCCGGCGCGCTCGCGATGTTCAGCGCCGCGGTCGGCGCCGAGCTGGACGCGACGATCCTCGCCCGCGACAGCTGGACCGCCGGGCACGCGCTCGTCGCCGACCGTTTCCGCGCAGGCGGCGGCCGGGTGTTGCTCGGCGGCGACGCCGTTCACCTGTTCACGCCTGCGGGCGGCCTCGGCTACAACACGGCGATCGAGGACGCGGTCAACCTCGGATGGAAGCTGGCTGCCGTCCTGAAGGGCCGTGGCGGCCCCGTGCTGCTCGACAGCTACGAGCGGGAGCGCAGGCCCGCCGCCACCCGAAACACCGGCTACGCCCGGTCGTTCGCGCAGTCGCTCGGCAGCTTCGTCGCCGACCCGCGGCTCGAGCAGGCCGGCCCGATCGGAGAGCAGGTCCGACAGCATGCCGGCGCGTACCTCGCGCGGCACGGCCGCACTGAGTTCGACATCCCGGGCATCACCTTCGGGACCCGCTACGACGATTCGCCCGTGATCGCCTACGACGGCTCCACCGCACCACCCGACACCGCCAACGCCTACGTTCCGACCGCCTCTCCCGGCGGGCGCGCGCCGCACGTCTGGCTCGGCGAGCAGCGCTCGCTCTACGACGCGTTCGGCTTCGACTGGACGCTCCTGCGACTCGGCCCGACACCCCCTGCCGCGGACCGGCTGATCGGTGCCATCCGGCGCCTCGCCCTCGACCTGCGAGTCCTCGACCTGCCGGAGACCCATCACCGCGAGCTCTACGAGGCGTCGCTCGCGCTGATCAGGCCCGACCAGGTGGTCGCCTGGCGCGGCGAGGCCGACGATGACGCCGACGCAACCATCGCGACCGTCACCGGCCGGTCGCGCGGCCTGTGAGCCAGCCACCCGAACGCCGAGCCACCCGAACGCCGAGCCACCCGAACGCCGCCGCCTAGCCCGCCTCGGATCCCACCCCGGCGCCAACACCTCCGGCGAGCGCCGGCCCGGACGCCGCCGCGCGGCCCCGGGCGATCTGTAGCCGCGGCACGAACACGTGGACGAGCGGCCCGATCGCAAGCGCGTAGAGCACCGTCCCGACGCCGACGCTGCCGCCGAGCGACCAGCCGACCGCGAGCACGGTCAGCTCGATCCCGGTGCGCACCACCCGCAGGGAATGCCCGCGCGCGGCAAGCCCGGTCATCAGCCCGTCGCGCGGTCCCGGACCGAGCCCTGCGCCGATGTACGCCCCCGTCGCAACGCCGTTCAGCACGACTCCGCCGAGCATCGCGCCCCACCGCACCGCGAGTGCATGCGGCGCGGGCACCAGCGCCAGCATCAGATCGATGATCGGCCCGATCACGAGGGCGTTCGACAGCGTTCCGAAGCCGGGGCGCTGTCGCAGCGGGATCCACAGGAGGAGCACGGCCGCACTGAAGATCAGCGCCCAGGTCCCGACGCCCAGCCCGAGTCGCCGTGACATCCCCTGGTGGAGCACGTCCCACGGATCGACCCCGAGCCCTCCGAGCAGCAGCATCGAGTCGCTCACCCCGTACAGGACGAGGCCCGCGTACAGCTGGCTCATCCGACGCGCGCCGAACCGGCTCATGCGGGCAAGTCTGCCAGCAATTGGCCTGGCCCTCACCGAGCCAATCTGGTAGTAGTGGCCTGGTGCACGCATCCGGCCGATCACCACGCCACCGGTGAGCATCGTCACTGCCACCCGGCTCGCCGAGCTGCTCGGGAGTTGGCGCGGAGCGGGCCCCGCCAACCAGCGGCTGGCCGCGACCGTGCGATCGCTCCTCCTCGACGGTCGCATCCCACTCGACAACCGGCTGCCACCCGAGCGGGAGCTCGCACGCGTGCTCGGCACGAGCAGGGCGACGGTCACCGCCGCCTACGACGTGCTGCGAGCCGACGGGTACCTCACGAGCCGGATGGGAGCGGGGAGCTGGTCGACGGCCCCGGCCGGCCACGCGCCCGCAGCGGATTCGGTCTCCCATGTCGACGGGCTCGACCTGCGGATCGCCGCGACGGCCGCGCCGCCGATGCTCGAGGAGCTCGCCTGCGAGGCGGCCGCGGAGCTGCCCCGGTGGCTCGGCCATCACGGCTACGACCCGCTCGGGCTGCCGCCGCTCCGCGCCGCGATCGCGCAGCGCCTGACCGAACGCGGACTCCCCACCGGATCCGAGCAGGTGATCGTCACCGCGGGCGCCCTGCACGCACTCGATCTGGCGGCGCGGGCGCTCACACGCCGCGCCGGTGAGGCGCTCGTCGAGATCCCCAGCTATCCCGCCGCGCTCGACCTGCTGCGCGGCGCCGGCCTGCGCCTGCGCACGATCCCGACGACCCACGAGGGCTGGGATCTGGACGCGCTCGCCGGCGTCGCGTCCCGCGCCAGACCGCAGCTCGCCTACCTGATCCCCGACTTCCAGAACCCGACGGGCGCGCTGGTCGATACGCGATCGCGCGAACGCGCGCTCGAGCTCCTCGCGGGCCACCAGACGTACGTCGTGATCGACGAGACGTTCGTCGAGCTCCAGCTCGATCGCCTGCACACACCCCCGCCGATGGCCAGCCTGGCGTCCGGCGCGCGGACGATCACGATCGGCTCGCTCAGCAAGTCCGTGTGGGGTGGCCTGCGGATCGGCTGGGCGCGCGCCGATCCGGCGTTGATCCAGCGGCTGGGCGGCGCCCGCGCGACGAGCGACATCGCCAGCCCGGTGCTCGACCAGCTGCTCGCGGTTCGCGTGCTCGACCGCCTCCAGCAGATCATGCCGCCCCGGCGCGAGCTCCTCAGGCGCAGCCGCGCCGCGCTCACCGCCGCACTGGAGCGGCACCTGCCGGACTGGAGCTTCCACCTGCCCGCCGGCGGTCAGTTCGTGTGGGTGCAGCTCCCCGGAGCGTTCAGCACGAGCCTCGCGGTCAGCGCCGCCGAGCACGGCCTGCACATCGCCCCCGGCTCGCGGTTCGCGGGGGCGGGGCTGCTCGAGCGCTATCTGCGGCTGCCGTTCACCCTCCCCTCCGATCAGCTCGAGCGCGCGATCGCGATTCTCGCGGAGCTCACCCCCGGCGCCGAGTGCTCGACGCCCGACCCGCGCGAGGCGTTCGTCGCCTGAGCAGACCCCGGCGCAGCGTCACGGCCCCGTCGGCACGCCCGAGCGCGAACGCGATCGCGAGCACCGGGCCTTTACGAAACTGCTCGGCTCGTTTCTGTTATGATCGCAGCCGATACCCGACCGCAGCAGCCGCGAGAGGAGCGCCGATGCCGACGACACACCTACCCACAGCCACCCTCGGGGGAACCGACCTCGAGATCACCCGCGTCGGATTCGGCGCGTGGGCGATCGGCGGGGGCGGTTGGGAGTTCGGCTGGGGACCGCAGGACGACGAGGAGTCGGTCGCCGCGATCCACCACGCGCTCGAGCTCGGGGTCAACTGGATCGACACGGCCGCCGCGTACGGGTTCGGGCGCTCGGAGGCGGTCGTCGGCCGCGCGCTCGCCGAGCTCGACTCCGACCAGCGGCCATACGTATTCACCAAGTGCTCGCTGCTCGAGGGCCCGAGCCGGCGCGTGCTCCACAACCTCGAGCGCGATTCGGTGCTGCGCGAGGCTGAGCAGAGCCTGGCGCGCCTCGGCGTCGACGCGATCGACCTCTACCAGATCCACTGGCCGAACCCCGAGCCCGACATCGAGCAGGGGTTCGCCGCGCTCGCCGAGCTGAAGGCTCAGGGACTGGTCCGCAACATCGGCGTGTCGAACTTCAGCGTCGAGCAGTTGCGGCGGATCCAGGCCGTCGCGCCGGTGCAGACGCTGCAGCCGCCCTACTCGCTCGTGGCACGCGAGGTCGAGCAGGAGATCCTGCCGTTCGCGGAGCGCGAGGGGATCGGCGTGATCGTCTACTCGCCGATGGGGTCGGGGCTGCTCAGCGGTGGCATGACCCGCGAGCGGATCGCGTCGCTCCCCGACGACGACTGGCGTCGCGGCAGCCCGCGCTTCCAGGAGCCGCAGCTGACGGCCAACCTCGCACTGGTCGAACGGTTGCGCGCCGTCGCCGAGCGCTACGACGCGACCCCCGGGGCGGTCGCCGTCGCGTGGACGCTGCGCAACCCGGCGGTCGACGGCGCGATCGTCGGCTTCCGCGCTCCCCACCAGGTCGACGGCGTGATCGCGGCCGCCACGCTCGAGCTCAGCGACGACGATCTCGCCGAGATCGAATCGAAAGGCTCGATTGGCTGAACCGGCCCGTCGCGGGCGCCCGCGCAGCGAGAAGGCCCGCGCGGCGATCCTCGCGGCCACGACCGAGCTGCTGCTCGACCGGGGCCTGGCGGCGGTTTCGATGGACGCCGTCGCCGCCCGGGCCGGCGTCAGCAAGGCGACGATCTACCGCTGGTGGCCGACGAAGGAAGCGCTCGCGCTCGACGCGGTCTACCTCGACTGGGCGACCGCCCAGCAGCCCGATGACGGCTCCGGACCGCTGCGTGAGGACCTGAGAGCGCTGCTGCGCCCGTGGGTGCGCCTGATCCGCAGCCGGCCGTACGGACGCGTGGTCACCGGCCTGCTCGCCCACGCCCAGACCGATCCGGCGTTCGCCGAGGATTACGTCGCCCGGTTCGTCGAGCCACGCCGCGAGCAGGCTCGCGCGCTGTTCCTGCGCGCAGTCGAACGCGGCGAGATCCGTCCCGACACGCACACGGAGGTGGCGCTCGACCTCCTCTACGGCGCTCTGTATCACCGCATGCTGAACCGTCACCTGCCGCTCACCGACCGGTTCGTCGCGGACGCCATTGACCTCGTGGTGCGCGGGGTCAGTGGTGGTGATTGCACAGCTACCTAGGCATTGCATAGGCACGTTGCTAGGCTTCCGGCGATGCCAGAACCGACCCCACTCCTGCGCCGCATCGCCGCGCCGTTCGCCCTGATCGCGCTGGCTGCCGTCCTCGCCTTCCAGGCGCTCGCCGCCGGCCCGGCCGCCAAGGCCGCCAGCGGACACGGCACCGTCAACGTCCTCTTCGCCGGCTCGCTCGAGGCCGTGATGAACGCCCGGATCGGCCCCGCGTTCGACCGCGCGACCGGCTACACGTTCGCCGGCTATCCGGCCGGCTCGACCGACCTCGCCAACGAGATCAAGGGCCATGTCCGCCAGGGCGACGTGTTCCTCAGCGCCGCGGCCAAGGTCAACGCCTCGCTCGAGGGCGCCCGCAACGGCAGCTGGGTCTCGTGGTACGCGCCGTTCGCGACCACCTCGCTGGTGCTCGGCTACAACAAGCGCAGCAGCTTCGCCGCGCAACTGAAGACCAAGCCTTGGTACCAGGTGATCACCGAACCCGATTTCTATCTCGGTTTCACCGACCCGCGGCTCGATCCCAAGGGCGTTCTCACGGTTGCGGCGCTGGACGCCGCGGCGCAGCGTTACCACGACCCGAAGCTGAAGGCGATCGCGTCGGACCAGTCTGACCTGTTCCCCGAGCAGGACCTCGTCGGCCGGCTCGAGGCGGGCCAGCTCGACGCGGGCTTCTTCTACACCGTCGAGGCCACCGCCGCGAAGCTCCCGACCGTTACGCTTGCGCCGCTCGATGAACAGGCCACCTACACGATCACCGTGCTGAACCGGGCGCCGGACGAGCCAGGCGCGATCGCGTTCGTCAAGTTCCTGCTCGGCACGCGCGGGCGCGCGCTGCTGCACGCCGCCGGCCTCAGCGTGGATGCCTCCCCGGCCGCCGCCGGCACGGGCCTGCCGGCGACGCTGGCACCGGTGATCCACAGCGGGTGACCGCCACTGGGCGCCCGTGGCGCGGGCCGCTGCCGTTCCTCGGGGCGCTGCTCGCGCTGTACCTGGCGATCCCGATCGCGGTGCTCGCCGCGCACCTCGGTCAGCACGCCGGCTCGGGGCTGCCGGCGGCGGGCCTGCTCCCGGCCCTGACCGTCTCGCTCGAGACCGCCACGATCTCGACGGCGCTGATCGCCGTGTTCGGGATCCCGCTCGCCTACCGCCTGGCGCAGGGCGGCGGCCGCACGTGGGACGCGGTCGGCGTCGCGATCCAGCTGCCGCTGGCGCTCCCGCCGCTGATGAGCGGGATCCTGCTGATCCAGCTCGTCGGCCCCTACACGCTGCTCGGCAAGCTGTTCGGCGGCCACCTGACCGACTCCGTCGCGGGGATCGTGATCGCGCAGACGTTCGTCGCTGCGCCGTTCCTGGTCGTGTCCGCGCGCTCGGCGTTCGCGACCGTCGACCCCGCGCTGCTCGAGCTGGCGTCGACGCTCGGCCACGGCGGCTTCTCGCGCTTTCGCCGGGTCAGCCTGACGCTCGCCGCACCCGGGATCGGCGCCGGGCTGCTGCTCGCCTGGCTGCGCGCGTTCGGCGAGTTCGGCGCGACCGTGATCCTCGCCTATCACCCGTATTCGCTGCCGGTTTTCACATTCGTCCAGTTCAGCTCGACGGGGCTCGAGAGCACGCTCGCGCCGACCGGCGTGGCCGTGCTGACGGCGGCGGTCGTGCTCGTGCTGGCGTCCTTCACGGTGCCGCTGTTGCGCCTGCGGCGGCCGGCGGATCAGCCGGTGGTGGCGGCCGGGATGCCGCCACCACCGGCACCCAGCAGGCCCTCGCCGCCGCCGCTGCGCTTCGCGGTGCGCACCAGGGCCGGCGAATTCGAGCTCGACCTCGAACACCGCGGCACCTCGCCGTACGTGGCGCTGCTGGGCGCCTCCGGCGCGGGCAAGTCGCTGACGCTGCGCTGCCTCGCGGGGCTCCGAGGGTTGGACGCGGGCGCGGTGTCGGTCGGCGAGCGGCAGCTCGGCGCGCTGCCGCCCGAGCGGCGGCGCGTCGGCTGGGTGCCGCAGGATGCCGCGCTGCTGCCCGGGTTGGACGTGTGGCGTCAGCTGACGTTCGGGGTCGACACCGACCCGCACCTCGCCGCCACCTGGCTCGAGCGCCTCGGTCTGCGCCCGCTGGCAGGCCGCCTCCCCGGCGAGCTGTCGGGCGGCCAGCGCCAGCGGGTGGCGCTCGCACGCGCGCTCGCGCGCGCGCCCGACCTGCTGCTGCTCGACGAGCCGTTCTCAGCGCTCGACCGCCCCGTCCGCGACGAGCTGCGTCGCGAGCTGCGCCGGATCCAGCGCGAGGCCGGCATCACCTCCGTGCTCGTCACCCACGATCCCGAGGAGGCTGCGCTGCTGGCCGACGAGATCGTCGTGATCGGCGACGGCCGGGTGCTCCAGGCCGGCCCGCGGCGCGAGGTGTTCAACCGGCCGGCGAGCGTCGAGGTCGCCCGCGTGCTGGGAATCGACAACCTCCGCACGGGGCGGATCGCAGCTGCGCGACAGCTCGAGGCGGACGGGACGCGGATTGCGATCGCGGACGACAAGCTGCCGGCGGGCACCGATGTCGCCTGGTGCGTGCGCGCCGAGCGAGTGACGCTGGCGCCCGGGGAGGGCGCCACCGTGCTCGAGCGCTTCGACATCGGCCTCCTGCACGAGCTCACGGTCCGGCTCGACGGCGGCCTCGAGCTGCGGGCGCGCACCGCCGACGGGGACGGCCTCGCGCCGGGCACGCGCTGCCGCGTCACGCTCGCACCCGAGGACCTCACGGTCTGGCCGGCATCACAGCCGGCCAGGGCGTGCATTCCTGCTTGACTTCTCGTCAGTCACCAGGTGTCCACCACGGAGGTCTTTCAGATGGCCCGGCCGGTCGACCCGAAGCTCCAGCAGAAGCTCGATTGGATGCTGGAGGATCTCTGCCGCGAGTTCGAGGCGAGCTTCAGCCGCGAGCAGGTCGAGGAGGTGGTGGGTGACTCGCTCGAGCGGTTCATGGACGGGGCGACCGTCAAGGATTTCGTGCCGCTGCTGACCGCGCGGTTCGCGCGCGAGCGGTTGCACGCGCGCGTGCGCGCCCGCTCCGAGCACCCGGCCGACACGTGGGACATCGTCTACGTCAGCCTCAGCGGCGGTGGCCGCGGCCAGCTGGCGGCCGCGCTGACGACGATGATGTCGGGTGGCCAGGTGACGGTCCACTCCGCTGGAACCGCCGTCCAGGGCGAGATCGACCCGGCCGTGCGGTCGGTGATCGCCGAGCTCGGGCTCGATCCGGACGAGGCCTACGCGCGGCCGGTCACGCGCGAGGTGCTCGACGCCGCCGACGTGATCGTCACGATGGGCCACAGCGTCGGCAAGTTCGAGCGCCCGCCGGGCGTACGCACGGTCGACTGGCGGGTCGGCGACCCGCTCGGGGCCGAGGTCGAGGAGGTTCGCCGCGTGCGGGCCGACATCGAGCACCGCGTGCGTGATCTGCTCGCCGAGCTGGGGGCGCTGGCGGAGGCCTCGGCGGGCACGGCCTAATCCCGCCGGCCGGCGCGGTCGAGGTCGCCGGAGCGGATCCCGGCGAGCTCGGCGGGAGCACCGGCAACGACCTCGAGCACCTCGAGGCAGCCCTCGCCGCCGTACTGGTGGCGCGCCGGGCGCGGCAGCGGCCGCGGCTGCGCTGCGATGCCGATGTAGCCGCGCTTGACGCCGCCGTCGGTCATCAACGCGCCGATGATCGCGCGGGTCGCGTCGTTGATCGGCACCGCCAGCCCGAGCCCGATCCCGGCGACGGCGGTGTTGACGCCGACGACCTCGCCGCGATGGTCGGCGAGCGCCCCGCCGGAGTTGCCCGGGTTCAGCACCGCGTCGGTCTGGATCACGTCGTCGATGAAGCGCACGACGCCGCTCGCGCTCGCTCGATGAACGACGCGACCCCGCCGCTGCGCGTCCGGCCGCGCCTGGACGTGACGACGTGCGCCGATGTCAGCAGGAACCCGTCGGGCGTCGGCACGACCGCGCTCCCCGCCCCAGCGCGGACCCGCTGGCCGTCCCGGCGGCGGTCCTCGACCCGGAGGTTGGCGACCGACGGCGCCACCACCTCGGCGACGTGGACGACCGCCCGGCTGTAGGCGTCGAGCGCCTCCTGCTCGGCCGGCCCCGGCACCGTGCTCATGCCCCGCTCCGGCTGAGATCGAGCGCCAGCTCGAGCTCCTCGGCGCCACGCACGGCGCCGACCGTCGCCGCCGGCACCGAGGACTCGAGCGACGCGTGCAGATCGTCGATCGAGCCGACCGGCTGAGCGCCGAGCGCGACGATCAGATCGCCGGCCCGGAGGCCGGCGAGCGCCGCCGGCGAGCCCTCTTCCACGTCGCGAACGAGGACGCCGTCGCGCTGCTCGAGCCCGACGGCGCCGCGCAACCGGCGCGCGACGTGGGACGGCGCGACCGCCACTCCGAGCCGAGGCGGCTGCGGCGCGCCGCGCTCGAGCCGCTGCACCGCCGCCTGCACGACCGATCCGGCGAGCGCGATCACGAACCCGGGGTCGCCGCGCAGCACGTTGATGCCGGCGAGCGCGCCGCCTGCGTCGAGCACCGGGCCGCCACCGGTGCCCCGGGGAACCGGGGCCGTGTGCTCGATCGCGTGCAGCGCGCGCCCGCTGCGTGAGCGCAGCTCGACGTGGGCCGCCGCGACCCGGCCTTCCGTGACGCGCAACCCTGACCCCGGATCGCCGAGCGCAACCACCGGGTCGCCGATCGCCGGGTCGCGGTCGGAGAAGCTGACGGGCTCGACTTCCCCGGTCGCCACCTCGAGCAGGCTGAGGCCGGTGCGCGCGTCGCGGGCGCGCGTCGACGCGCTGCGGACCTCGCCGCCGAACCCGAGCTCGATCGTCTCGCGCCCGAGCGAACGCGACAGCGTCAGGACCCGGTCGCGGGCGACGACCAGCCCGCAGCCGCGGCGGGCGCCGCGGCCGAGCGTGACCACGAGCAGCCCCGCAGAATCGCTGAAACTAGTGAGTTGCAACATGCAAGTGACTCTACCAGACGCCTCTATCCTGTCGGCTGTGGACGTTGACGTCGATCCTCTGCTCGCAGCGGTGGCGGATGCGACGGCGGTGCTTGGCGACCGCTGGTCGCTGGCGGTGCTAGCAGCCCTGCTCGACGGGCCACTCCGCTACGGCGAGCTGCGCGCACGGATCGGGACGATCGCGCCGAACATCCTCAGCGCCCGCCTGAAGAAGCTCCAGGACGAAGGGCTCGTGCTCGCGACCCCGTACTCGCAACGCCCGCCACGGGCCGACTATCGCCTGAGCGCCGACGGCCACGAGCTGTCGGACCTGCTGCGCGCGTTCGCCGCCTGGGGCGCCCGGCTCCGGGGCGGGAGTGAGCAGACGCCGACGCACGCGGCCTGCGGAACGCCGCTGGAGCTGCGGTGGTGGTGCCCGGTGTGCGCCGAGCCGGCGACGCCCGAGCTCGAAGCCGACGTCCGCGTCTGACCACGCGGCCGCCGCCTCCCCGTAGAGTGGCGGAGCCGATGCCTCCGGAGCACCGCTACGCGTCCGAGCTGCTGCGCTGGCCCGTCGAGGTCACCGACCTCGACGTCAAGCTGCGGGTCGCCGAGCGGATCGCCGCGCGCGCGGCCGACGGCGAGTGCATCGGGATCGGCTCGGGCTCGGCCACCTACCTGTCGCTGTGGGCGATCGGGCAGCGCGCCCGCTCCGAGGGCCTCCGGCTGACCGTGATCACGAGCTCGTACGAGACCGAGCAGGCGGCCGTCACCCTGGGGCTGCGCGTGCTGCGCCTCGGGCAGGCGGTGCCCGACTGGTCGATCGACGGCGCCGACGAGGTCGACCCGCACCGGCGCGCGCTGAAGGGCCGCGGCGGTGCGATGTTCCGCGAGAAGCTCCTGTGGCACGCCTCGCGCCGGATCGTGCTCGCGATCGAGGCGCGCAAGCTCGTGCAGCGGCTCGGGAGCGGCTTCCCGGTGCCGATCGAGGTCCACCCCGATGCGACCACGTCGGTCGCCGCGCTGCTGCGAGAGCGCGGCTGCACCGACGTGACGCTGCGGACCGGCACCGGCAAGGACGGCCCGGTGATCACCGAGCTGGGGTGCCTGATCCTCGACGCCGGCTTCGAGCACGAGATCCCGCACGGGTTGCACGCCGAGCTGAAGGCGCTGCCTGGAGTGATCGAGACCGGCCTGTTCGAGGGCTACGAGTTCGAGATCGTCGACGAGCACAGCGCCTGACGGCAGGTCTCCCGCGCGGCCACCCGCCTCGCCTCCCCTCGGCACTGGCGAGAGCCGGTTTCGAGATGACCCGCCCGAACCGCCGGCCTTTGATCGTCTTCGCGTCGCGAGCGTCCCAGCTCAACCGTCGGTCGAGGTTGGCGTGCTCGGGGCCGTCCCCGGTGCTGTCGGGGTGGTGTCGGTCGCGGTCTGGGTCGTGTCCGTGGCGGTCTGCGTCGTGTCGCTGGCGGTCTGGGTCGTGTCGGTCGTGGTCTGGGTCGTGTCGGTCGCGGTCTGGGTCGTGTCCGTCGCGGTCTGGGTCGTGTCGGTCGCGGTCTGGGTCGTGTCGGTCGCGGTCTGGGTCGTGTCGGTGGAGGTCTGGGTCGAGTCGGTCTGGGTGGTGTCGGTGGCGGTCTGGGTCGTGTCCGTGGCGGTCTGGGTGGTGTCGGTGGCGGTCTGGGTCGTGTCGGTGGCGGTCTGGGTCGTGTCGGTGGCGGTCTGCGTCGTGTCGGCGCTCGTCGCCATCCCGTCTGAGCTGCGCCCGTGGCGGCTGCCTCCGTCCGAGCTGCCTCCGTCCGAGCTGCCTCCGGGTCGCGCGACCGTTGGGGTGCTGTTCGGGGGCGGCGGCGGCGCCCGCACAACCGGCGGCGCTTGTGCTGGCAGCGTCGGGCCGCTGGGCACCGGCGCAGGCGGCGCCTGGCCATTCGGCGCCGGCGCACGAGCGGTGGTGGCGGTCATGGCGGCAGGGCTCGCTGTGCTGGCCGGCGCGGGCGCAGCGACCGGTGCGCCGACCGCGGGCCTGCCCGGCACCGGTCTGGCTCTGCTTCGAGCGTGCCGCCGCCGCTTGAGCTTGATCAGGCCTGTCTTCGGGGCAACGACCGCGCGGTGAGCGCCGGTGCCCGCCTCGGCCGGCCCGGCCGGCAGCCATCGAGGGCTCGCCGCGAGCGGCGATGGAGCATGCGCCACCCGATCGGCGGCGGCCGGGTTCGAGCCGTGCGCGACGATCAGCTGCGCCGCGCCGATCCCCGCCGCCCCCACGACGAGCGTGACCGCGCCCTTGGACACGAGTGCAGCCACACCACTCGAGGTGGCGGACGATCCGGCGTGGACAGCGCTCCCGGTACGCCCGGCCGCGGTCGCACGGCGTCCGACCAGCCGGCGCAGCCAGGGCAATGGGACGATCGCCCCGGCTGCGGCGCGGAGTGACGATCTGGCGCGCGACACGAGACCGCGCAGCGTGCTGCGATCGACGCCGAGAGCTCGCGCCGCCGATTCGTAGCTCTCGCCGTCGACAGCGGTCTGCAGCAGCGCGGCGCGTTGACGCTCAGGGAGCGAGGCGAGCGCTGCGAGTGCGTCGTGCAGGTCCTGTCGGCGGTCGGCCGCTGCCGCCGGGTCGGTGTCGTCGGCCCCAGCGAGCACGTCGCTCAGCTCCACGGTGACTCGGCTCGGCACCGATCGCAGCGCCGCGTTGCGGACGATCTGCTCGAGCCACGGCCGGGCGTGCCGCACCTCCGTGCCGCGCTGCAGCGCCAGCCAGGCACTGAGCAGACCGTTCTGGAGGGCATCTTCGACCCGGTCCGCTGGCAGGATCCGGCGCACGCCGGCGAGCAGTCCCCTCTCGTGGCGCTGGACCAGCAGCTCGAACGCGCGTTGATCGCCGGAGCTCGCCAACCGCACCAGCTGGTCGTCGGACGCCGCAGCCGACGCCGGGACCGGACCGATGCGGGAGAAGGCAACCATGCAGAGTCGACTATCGGCCGTTCCGGGCGCTCCGCAAACAACGTCGGACATATGTCCAGTGGGCGTGATCAGCCCACCACGCGCCGGCTCTACAGATCGCAAGCAAGTCGAAGGGCCATCCCCAAAGGAGTCGCTGTGAACCGTAGAACCACACTGAAGCTCGCGATCCTGTCGGCGTCGGCAGCGATGCTGCTCGTGCCCGGCGCCGCCTCCGCCGCCCAGCTGGTCGGCACCGTCGTTCAGAGCAACGCGCGCGCCCACAGCTTCGTGCTCGCGAACCAAGCCGGTCGTCTGAGCGAAGTCCACTCGACGCATCAGCCGGCGATCGGCCGCCACCTGATCATCAGCGCCTCCGCACTGCGCAACGGGACCTGGGTGGTACGCCGTCTGCGCCAGGGGAGCATCAGCGGCCAGGCCCGAATTCACGGCACGGTCACGTACTCCTCGGCGCGGACCCAGACGTTCGTGGTCTCGGCCCGCGGCGTATCGCTGCTCGTGCATCGCCATCCCGCACCCCGGTCCGGCCAGATGCTGACCGCGCTGAGGACTGCCGCTGCGACCGTGCCGGCGGTGGGCACGGACGTGACCGTGAGCACAGACCTGGCGGCGGGCGACCTCACGGCGACACAGGTGAGCGACCAGGGAGCGAACGTCAACGGCATCGACCTGGAGGGCGTCGTCCTGGCGGTGGATCCGAGCGCCGGCACGATCTCGGTCTCGGCCGACGACGCCGAGCAGAGCTCCGCATCGATCACCGTCACCGTACCCACGGCATCCGACCTCGCCCAATTCCAGGTGGGCGAGAAGGTCGAGCTGATCGTCTCGCTGAACCCCGACGGCTCCTACACCCTGCAGCAGTTCTCCGCCGACGGCACCGTCCAGCAGGCGGACAACCCGACCGATCAGCAGGGCAACGTCAACGGCGACCAGCAGCCGAGCGCCGCCCAGCTGTGCACGACGCAGGCCAACGACCCGAACTTCGCCGCCACCCACAACGGCGCAACGTTCGCCCAGTACTACGCCGTCGACCCCAGCCAGCCGAGCAACGCGTTCGGGGACTGCGTCGACGCGCTCTCCAGCGGCGGTGGCAGCCAGTCGAGCCCGCAGCAGCAATGCCTCGCACAGCGCAACGACCCGAACTTCCCCGCCGCGCACAACGGCGACACGTTCCTCCA
>DAHUYL010000022.1 GCA_027315255.1 Solirubrobacterales bacterium
GAATGGGCGTCGACCTCGCCGCCAACGGCGACGATGCGGTCGCGCGCGCGACCGCCACCGAGTACGACGTGATCCTGCTCGACGTGATGCTCCCCGGCATCAACGGGTTCGAGGTCTGCCGCCGGCTGCGCGAGCACGAGGTGTGGTCGCCGACGCTGATCCTGACCGCGCTCGACGGTGTCGAGCACCGCGTCCGCGGCCTCGACAACGGCGCCGACGACTACCTCGTCAAGCCGTTCTCGTTCGAGGAGCTGCTCGCGCGGATCCGGGCGCTGGTGCGGCGCGGCGCACCGCCGCGTCCGGTCGTGCTGTCGGTCGGGGAGCTCCGGCTCGACCCGGCCACTCAGCGCGTCTGGCGCGGCGAGGAGGAGCTGTCGCTGACCCCGCGCGAGTTCGCGATGCTCGAGCTGCTGATGCGCCACCCGGGCGAGGTGCTGAGCCGCTTCGAGCTGCTCGAGCACATCTGGGACGCCGCCTACGAGCATCGCTCGAACGTGATCGACGTGTACATCGGCTACCTGCGCGACAAGCTCGGTCGCGAGGCGATCGAGACCGTCCGCGGGGCCGGCTACAGGTTGCACGTATGAGCTTGCTGCGGCGGGTTCCGTTCCGGCTGCGGCTGACGCTCGGGTTCGCCGGGGTGATGGTGGTGCTGTTCGGCGGGCTCGCGCTGCTGCTGCACACGCTCGTCGAGGCGAGCCTCGACCAGAGCATCGAGCGCTCGCTGCGCACGCACGCGTCCGACCTGAAGACGCTCGTCCGCGCGCAGCCGGGGCTGCGGCAGCTGCCCGAGTCGGACGGCGCGTTCGCCCAGGTGCTGGACGTCGCGACCGGGCGCGTGCGCGAAGCGACGCCGGAGTACCGCACGCCGCTGCTGCACCTGGCGGAGGTGCAGCTCGCCGCCGGCGGAGCGCGGTTCATCTTCCGCGGACAGCGTGCGCTGCTGCTCGCCGAGCCGGTCCCGTCAGAGCCGGCCGTCCTGGTGGTCGGCTCCTCGCTCGCGCAGCGCAACGGCACGCTGACGACGCTCAGCGACCTGCTGTTCATCGGGGGGCCGGTGCTGCTGATCCTGACGTGCCTGTCGGGGTATGCGCTCGCCGCCCGCGCGCTGGCGCCGGTCGAGAAGATGGGGGCGCAGGCGGCGCGGATCTCGGGCGCCCCCGGAGGCGAACGGCTGAGCGTGCCGGAGGCGAACGACGAGCTGCATCGACTCGGCGAGACGCTGAACGCGATGCTGAGCCGAATCGACGCCGCGCTCGCCCGTGAGCGGGCGTTCGTCGCCGATGCGGGTCACGAGCTGCGCACGCCGCTCTCGATCCTGAAGCTCGAGCTCGAGCTCGCGCTCTCGGGCGACAGCTCGCGCGAGGCGCTCAAGCGGCGCCTCGAGTCGGTCGTCGAGGAGGTCGACCGCCTGGCGAGGCTCGCCTCCGACCTGCTCGTGATCGCACGTGCCGAGCAGGGGCAGCTCCCGATCGAGAAGGACTGGGTCGACGTCGGCCTGCTGCTCGACGTGGTCGCCGAACGGTTCTCCACGCCGGTCGGCGAGCTCGGCCGGACGCTGCGGGTCGGCGACGGCGCCGGGCTGGCGGTGCGCGCCGACCGCGCGCGGCTCGAGCAGGCGCTGACGAACATGGTCTCGAACGCGCTCCGCTACGGGGACGGCGACATCATCCTGCGCGCGGCCAGGCACAGCGGCGCAGTCGAGCTGCACGTGCTCGACTCAGGCGCTGGCTTCGATCCGGAGTTCCTCCCGCGCGCGTTCGAGCGCTTCTCGCGCTCCGACGAGGCGCGGTCCGGCGGCGGTGCCGGCCTCGGCCTGTCGCTCGTCCAGGTGATCGCCGAGGCTCACGGCGGTCACGCCTACGCGGTCAACCGCCCGGGCGGCGGCGCCGACGTGTGGCTGTCGCTGCCGGGCGCGCTCGTGCCGATGCCGTTCAGCACGCAGCAGGCGTGAGCTCGCCGGCGCCCCTCGAGGTGCGGTCGAGCAGCGCGGTCGCGGCGTGGAGCGCGGCCATCGCCGGAACCGGCACCTCGACGAGCCCCGCCAGCTCGATCACCGCCTCGATCACCGGCGCCAGCTCGAGCGGCTTGCCGGCCTCGAGGTCCTGGAGCATCGAGGTGCGATGCGCGCCGACGCGTTCGGCGCCGGCGAGCCGCCGCTCGATCGACACGTCGGGGCGTCGTCCGAGCCCCTCGGCGACCGCCACCGTCTCCTGCATCACCGCGGTCACGGCCGCTCGGGTCGGCGGATACGTGGCGATCTCGGCCATCGTCGCCCGCGTCAGCGCGCTCAGCGGGTTGAACGCGACGTTGCCGAGCAGCTTGATCCACACGTCGTTGCGGATGTCGGGCTCGACCGGGCACTTCAGGCCGCCGGCGACCATCGCCGCCGAGAACTCGTCGCAGCGAGCCGAGGCACTGCCATCGGGCTCGCCGATCGAGAACCGCGTTCCCTCGATGTGGCGAACCACCCCCGGGGCCTCGAGCTCGGTCGAGGAGTACACGACGCAACCGATCGCGCGCCGCGGGTCGAGCACGGCACTGACCGCGCCGCCGGGATCGACCGCCTCGATCCGGCGCCCGTCGAACGGGCCGCCCTCGCGATGGAAGTACCACCACGGAATCCCGTTCTGCGCGGCGACGATGCCGGTTTCCGGGGCGAGCAGCGGCGCCAGCAGCGGGCCGGCGCCGGCGTAGTCCTGGGCCTTCAGCCCGAGCACGACGAAGTCGACCTCGCCGGCGGCGGCGGGATCGTCGGTGGCGCCCACCGTGACGTGAAAGTCGCCTCTCGGACTGAGCACCGTCACCCCGTTCGCCTGCATTGCCGCCAGATGCGCGCCGCGCGCGATCAGCGTGACCTCGGCGCCACCGCGGTGCAGCGCCGCACCCATGTACGCGCCGATCGCGCCGGCGCCGAGCACCGCGACCCTCATCGCCAGGGGAGGCCCGCGATCCTCACTGCGCGACGAGGCCCGCGATCAGCCGGCGCTGGACCTTTCCCGTCGGTCCCGTCGGGATCCGGTCCATGACCGCCACCGACACGGGCACCTTGAACGCCGCGAGCCGTTCCGCGCAGTGCCGGATCAGCTCATCAATCGCCACAGGCGCGCGCGCGACGATCACGGCCGCGACCACCTCGCCGTACTTGTCGTCGGGCAACCCGTACACGACCGCCTCGCGCACCTCCGGGTGGGCGAGCAGCACGGTCTCGACCTCGAGCGGGGAGATCTTCTCGCCGCCGCGGTTGATCAACTCCTTGATCCGACCTTCGAGCGTCAGGTATCCGTCGGCGGACAGCGAGCCGAGGTCACCGGTTCGAAACCACCCGTCGCGGAAGGACGCGAGATTCGCCTCGGGGTTGTCGCGGTAGCCGTCGACGATCGACGGTCCGCGGACGGCGACCTCGCCGGCGGTGCCCGCGGCGACTGGGTTCCAGTCTTCGTCGAGGGCCGCGATCTCGATCCCGGTCGCGCGCCCGACGCTCCCGGGCCGCCGCTCGGCCGGCGGAGGCGGGTTGGTCGCCATCTGATGCGCCGCCTCGGTCATTCCGTAGGCCTGGAGCACGGGCACGTCGAGCAGCGCCTCGAGCCGCGACTGGAGCACGGGCGACAGCGCCGCCGAGCACGAGCGCGCGAACCGCAGCCCGTGGGGCGGGATCGGCTCCTGCTCGGCGCGCAGGGTCAGGACCTGGTGGATCGTCGGCACCGCCGAGTACCAGGTCGCGCCGTTGCTGACCGTGTCGGCCCAGAACGCGCTCGCGCTGAACCGCGGCGGGAGCACCACGGTGCCGCCGCTCGCGAGCGTCGCGAGCGTCGAGGCGACCAGCCCGTGGACGTGGAACAGGGGCATCACGCAATGGCTGACGTCTGAGGCGTCGAGCCCGTATGAGTCGACGATCGACGTGATCGAGGCTGCCAGGTTCCGTTGCCGCAGCGGCACCACCTTCGGCCGGCTGGTCGTCCCGCTCGTGTGCAGCAGCAGCGCCACGTCGTCCTGATCGGGGGCGGTGTCGGGTTCGGCCGACGGCTCGAGGCCGAGCGTCGGCGTGCTCGCGCGATCCGCCGCCAGCGCCTTCACGGGAATCCCCAGGTCGCCGCACGCCTGCTCGATCCCGGGACCGGCGCCGGGCTGGCAGACGAGCAGGCGCGGCTCGAGGTCGGTCAGGTACCCGCGGGCCTCCTCGGCGGTGTAGGCGGGATTCAGCGGCGCCGCGCCCGCCCTGAGCGCGAGCACCGCCAGGAAGCTGATCACGACGTCTGGCCCGTTCGCGAGCGACAGCGCGACGGCGTCGCCGGGCTGCACCCCGGCGCTGCGCAGCTCGCCCGCCAGGCGGCCGATCGATTCGTGCAACTGCCCGTAGGTGAGCGCCCGTCCATCCGTCGCGACGAGCGCGCGGTGGGCGTCGGTGCGGCGGATCAGTTCGCCTACGGTCACGGTCCCGGCAGCCTATCCACTGGCATGGGCGCGCGCGAGCGCACTAGCGCCCGACGATCGCGCCGTCCCCGGAGCGCGGATCGGCCGCACCGCACAGCATCCCGTCCTCGACGACGCGGATCATCTGCGCGTGCCCGAAGTTCTGATCGCCGCGGGCGCTGTGCGCCACCTCATAACCGCGCTGGCGCAGCCCCTCGCCCCACGCGGGCGGAGCGTGATGCTCGAGGCGAACGATCGGTGGCTCGTCGAGATCCCACACGTTGAACCCGGTCGCGGGCTCCCGGCTCAGGAACCACCGCGGCGCCTGGAGCGCCGTCCCCGGGTCCTGCCCGGCTGCAAGCGTGCGCGCCAGCAGCTGGAGCACGATCTGCGGCTGCGCATCGCCCCCCATCGTTCCGAGCACGGTGTCGAGCCGGCCGTCCGCGGTTGTCACCGCGACCGGGGACAGCGTGTGCGGCGGCCGCCGTCCGGGCCCGTACTCGGCCGGATGCCCCTCCTGCAGCGAGAACCCGATGCCCCGGTTGTGGAGGAAGATCCCGTGGCCGCCGAGCACCAGCTGCGAGCCGAAGTCGGCGCCGTTGGAGATGATCAGCGAGACCCCCGTGCGATCACCGTCGACGGCGCACAGATACGTCGTGCCGCCGTCGGCGTAGACGTCAGCGAGACCGACGGTGGCCCGCTCCCGCACGGCGGCGGCGCGCCGAGCGAGGCGCTCGGCGGCAAGCAGCGCGCCCCCGTCGGCGGCCTCGTGCAGGACCGCGACGCGATCGAATGCAGCCTGCCTCGCCGCCTCGACGAGCACGAACGCCCACGCCTCGTCGTCGGGATCGTCGGGCAGTCCGACCGCGTCCGCGATCCACGCGCCCGCCAGCGCGAGATAGCCCTGCGAGTTGGGCGGAACCGTCCACAGCTCGCGCCCGAATGCCGGCAGCGACAGCGCCTGCACCCAATCGGCCTGCGAGATCGCGAGATCCTCTCCGGTGAACAGGCCACCGCCGATGGCGATCAGATCGCGCCCCGCCGCGCCCTCGTAGAAGCCGGCGCGCCCGTGAGCGGCAATCTGCTCGAGCGCGCGCGCCAGGCCGGGAAGCCGTAGACGGCGGCCGCGGACCAGCGGCGCGGGGTCCCCGAAGGCAGCCGTTCGCTGATGCGGATCGAGCCCGCGCGACTCCGCCGCGAGCGTCGGCGAGACGGGGAAGCCGTCGCTCGCCAACCGGCGCGCCGGGGCCAGCAGCGCCTCGAGCTCGAGCGTTCCGAACCGTTCTTGCAGCGCCACCAGCCCGTCGACGCACCCGGGCAGCGTCACGCTGGCGATGTCGTGCTGGAACGGCATCGACTTGAGACCGCTGGCTCGCAGCGCCACGGGATCCGCACCGGAGCCTGTCCGACCCGACGCGTTGAGCGCCGCGGGCCGGCCGTCCGGTCTGATCACGAGCGCGAACAGGTCCCCACCGAGGCCGCACATGTGCGGTCCGGTGACCGCCATCGCGGCAGCCGTGGCGATCGCTGCGTCGACCGCGTTGCCCCCTCGGGCGAGCGTCTCCGCGCCGGCTGCGGCGGCCAGGTGATGAGCGGCGGCGACGGCGCCGTCGGGAGCGAAGCGGGTGAGCATCGCTATCGAACCTCCCCTCGATCGATCAATGCAGGACCTTCGAGAGGAATGCCTGGGTCCGCTGCTCGCGCGGCCGGTCGAGCAGCTCGCCGGGCGGGCCGCTCTCGACGATCCGTCCCTCGGCCATCATCACGACGCGATCGGCGACGCTGCGAGCGAAGCCCATCTCGTGCGAGGCGACGACCATCGTCATCCCCTCGCTCGCGAGCTCGCGCATCACCTCGAGCACCTCGCCGACCATCTCCGGATCGAGCGCGCTGGTCGGTTCGTCGAACAGCATCAGCGACGGCTTCATCGCCAGCGCCCTGGCGATCGCCACGCGCTGGCGCTGTCCGCCCGACAGCTGCCGCGGGTACACCTCGCACTTGTCCTCGAGCCCCACCCGGCACAGCAACTGGCGGGCCTGCGCCCGGGCCTGGTCGCGTTCGAGCTTGCGCACCTTGATCGGTGCCAGTGCGACGTTCTCGATCGCCCGCAGGTGCGGGAACAGGTTGAAGTGCTGGAAGACGAAGCCGATCGCCTCCCGCTGGCGCGCGATCTCCGCCTCGGACTCGTCGAGCAGGCGACCGTCGGCGGCCTCCCGGTAGCCGATCAGGTGTCCGTTGATCCACATGCGCCCGTCCGAGATGCGCTCGAGATGGTTCATGCAGCGCAGCAGCGTCGTCTTGCCCGACCCCGACGGACCGATCACGACGACGACCTCGCCCTGCGCGACGGTCAGCGAGACGTCGTCGAGCACGTGCAGGCGACCGAACCACTTGTGCACTGCGACGGCGCGCACGACCGGCGTCGCCTCCGCGGAGTGCGTGATCCCGTTCGACACCGCGTCGAGCTCCGTCGCAACCCCGGCCTCGCTCATCGCGCTCCTCGCTCGTAACCCATCGAGAACCTGTCGCCGCCGCCACCGAACAGTCGGACCTTGAGCGGCATGCGCTCGACCGCCGCATACCCCTTCGCCTCGAGCCGGCGCTCGATCGCGCTCTGGATGAACGACCAGACGGTCGTCATCGCGATGTAGTACACGGCAACGGCGAGGAAGATCGTGAACGTCTGCAGCGTTGCCGAGTTGTAATCCTGCCCTGCCAGGAACAGCTCCTGGAGGCCGATCACGCTGAGCAGCGAGGTCACCTTCAACATGTTGTTGAACTCGTTGCCCAGTGGCGGGATCACGACCCGCATCGCCTGCGGCAGCACCACGTGACGCATCGCCTGGCGGCCCCGCATCCCGAGCGCCTCGGCGGCCTCGGTCTGGCCCGCGTCGACCGAGTCGATCGCCGCTCGGATGATCTCGGCCATGTACGCGCCCTCGTTCAGGCTCAGCGTGATGATCCCGGCCTGGACCACGCCCGGGATCGAGACCCCGAGGAGGTGGAGATCCGGGAACGAGTACAGGCCCAGCGCCGAGATCCCGTCGTAGATCAGCACCGCCTGGACCAGCACGGGCGTACCACGGACGATCCAGATGTAACCGCTTGCGAACACCCGCAGGGCGAGGCGCCGGCCCCGTCGCCAAAGGGCCAGCAGCAACCCGAAACCCACCCCCAGCGCCTGCGAGATCACCGCGACGTAGATGGTCTTGACGGCGCCGGAGACGAAGCTGCTGGGTGGGTTCACCAGCAGGTGCCAGAACATCGACCAGTCCATCGCAGGCTACTTCAGCATGTCAGCTGCGAGGTTCCACTGGGTCATGATCGACTTGTAGGTACCGTTCTTCTGGATCTGCGCGAAGGCGGAGGCGATCGCCGCGTGCAGCTGCGGATCGTTCTTGCGCGTCGCGATCCCGGTCAGGATCTGGCCGAAGGCGCCGCCCGCGAACTGGAACAGCCCTTTGCGCTGCGTCATGTCGTAGGCGCCGGTCTCGAGCGTCGTCCCGTACGCGTCCACGTGTCCGAGGCTCAGTTGCTCGATCGCGTCGGAGTCCCGCAGGAACGTCTCGACGTTGATCGCCGCCTTGCCCTTCGCCTTGCACGTGGCGCTCGCCTGGCTCAGGTAGTCGGTCACCGTCGTGCCCGTCTCGGCCGCGACCGTATGCCCGCACAGGTCGCCGATCCCCGAGATGTGCAGCGGGTTGCCCTTGCGGACCAGCACCGCCTCGCTCGAGTACATGTAGTCGACGAAGTTCACGACCTTGCGCCGCGCCGGCTTGTCGAACAGCTGCGAGATGATCGCGTCGCAGTGGCCTGCCTGCAGTGCCGGGATGATGCCCGCGAACGCGGTGTTGACCCACACCGGCTTGACGCCGAGCCTGGCGGCGATCGCGTTGCCGATCGCGATGTCGGAGCCGGTGGCCTGCGTCCCGTTCTTGTAGAACTCGAGCGGCGGCGAGGAGATGTCGGAACAGTAGTGAATGGTCCCCGACTGGACGAGGGGACCGAGCGACAGGTTCGCGCGCGCCGCGGGGCGGTGACTCGATGCGCTTGCCGCCGCCACGGCTCCGGCGAGCACGGCCGCAAAGCTGGCGGCGCAGATCAGCGCCCACCGACGACTCGAGCCGACGATCTTGCTGTTCACAGCTCATCCCTCCCAGGGTCTGCCGGAGTCCCCTCCGGTCCTCTGCCGAAACGTTTCGGCGAGTACAAGCTAACCGCGCGCAGCGCGCCTGTCAAGTCGGCCGGGCCCGGCCGGCGCGGCGACCGCTATCGACCGAGCGTCGAGGCGCGGAACATCGGCGTGGCGGCGATGAAGCGCGCAGCCGGACTGGCGGTCCCGGCCACCCGTCCGAGCAGCATGTCGACCGCCTCGGCCGCCTGGCGCTCCGGGTGCAGCTCGAGCGCCGTGACCGGCGGATCTCCCTCACGCGCCTGGACGCCGTCGACGCCGGCGGCGAGCAGCAGCTCGTCGGGGATCGCGCGACCGACCGATTGGGCCGCCCGCAGCACGCCGCGGATGAACCGCGAGGCCACTACGAAGATCGCATCCGGCGGAGAGCGGCGTGCGAGCAGGCGCAGCGTCGCCTCGTAGGCGTGCTGCTCCCCCTGCGACATCGATGCCCGCGCGACCAGCTTCGGGACGCCGTGGTCAGTGGTCCATCCTGCATACGCGGCGAGCGTCTCGGCGACCCATCCCCAGTCGGCCTTCGGCAGGAGCAGCGCGATCCTCGTCGCTCCCTGGGCTCGAAGGTGGTCGAGCAGCAGCCGCGTGTTCTCCTCGGTCCGCGAGGCGACGAACCACTCGGTGTCGCGACCGAGGTCCCGCTCGATCGTGACGACCGGCAGCCCGAGGCTCTCGAACAGGGTCACCCGGCGGTCGTTGATCGAAGGATCGACGACGATCCCGCCGTCGAGCGCGAGCCCGCGCAGGTCCGCCTCGCCGAGCTGCGGCGGCAGCAGCATCACCGCCTCCTGCTGGGCGAACGCCGATGCTGCGGCCGCGCTCGCCAGGCGCATGTAGAACTCGAGGCTCAGCGCCTCGTCGGTGCGGGCGTCGCCGCGGACCGGCAGCACCAGCCCCAGCGCGCCGGCGCGCCCGGAGCGCAGCCCGCGCGCGTGGCGGTTCGCCTTGTACCCGAGCCGCGCGACCACGTCGGTCACACGCGCGCGGGTGGCCGGGTCGACCCGCCCCTTCCCGTTCAGCGCATCGGAGACGGTCGTCACCGAGACTCCCGCCTCCCTCGCGACGTCATGGATCGTCGGCCGCTTCACGGCCGACACGCTACCGCGCCAGCTGCTTCTCGAACCAGTGGTCGGCGAACGGCTCGCCGTTGAAGCGCGGGACCTCGACCCAGCTCGCGGAGCGGTACAGCGCGAGCGCCTCGCCGCTGACCGCGCTCGTCTCGATGTGCGCGACCAGTGCACCGCCGTCCCGGGCGCATGCCTCGAGTCGCGCCAGCAGGCGGCGACCGAGGCCGAGGCCGCGGGCCTCCGGCGCGAGCCACATGCGCTTGATCTCGGCCGGCGAGTCGGCGTGATGCTTGACCGCGCCGCAACCGATCGCCTCGCCGCGCAGGTAGCAGACGAAGAACTCCCCGGTCGGCGGGCGGACCTCGTGCGGATGGGCAGTGGCCCCGTCGGCGGGGTCGAACACGCGGCCGTCGGCCGAACGCCGGTTGAGGTCGGCGACGTACTCGGCGAGGCACCACTGCGCGTCGGGATGCTCGGGGTCGACGCTCCTGATCTCGACGCCGGCCACCCTCAGCAGGCGCTCGACCTCGAGCATCGCCCGCACCAGGCGCTCACGCTGTGGCTCGGGCAGCGGCTCCAGCAGCGCCTGCGCCAGCTCGTCGGAGCGCCGGTCGAGCACCGCCCGCTCGCGACGCCCGGCGACGGTCAGGCGAGCCACACGGGTGCGGCGGTCACCGGCGCCGATCTCGACCGTCGCCAGCCCGGCCGCCTCGAGCGAGCGGAGCAGGCGGCTCACGTACCCGGAGTCCAGTCCGAGCCGCGCCCGCAGCCGTCTCACCTCGCAGCCGGCGGGCCCGATCTCCCACAGCAGGCGCGACTCGGCATAGGGGCGGCCGCGACCGAGGAAGCGGCCGTCGAGCACGCCGACGCGCTCGGTCACGGTGCGGTTGAACCGCCTGACGTCGGAGATCATCGTCGCACTTGCGATTCTCTGACTTTAGTCAGAGAATGGGCCGGGGTCAACCGATCACGGTCATGCCGGCCCAGCCAAGCCCGACGACGACGACGGCCGCGACGAGCGGCGACAGGATGACCCGCTCCGCGCGTCGCAGCCGGTGACCCAGCGGCAGCGTCTTCCAGGCGAGCGCGACGAGGAACCCGACGACGACCGGCAGCAGCAGCGCGTTCAGGACCTCGACGTCGATCGCGAGGTTGACGAGCGAGCCGGAGATCAGCACCGCGCCCGCCCCGATCGCCACGCAGACGATGTAGATGCCGTAGAACAGCGGCGCCTTGTGCGGTCGGTCGTTGAGGCTGCGCCGCGCGCAGAACGCCTCCGCTACCGCCCACGAAGCCGACAGCGAGACGACGATCGCCGCCACCAGCGCCGCGCCCGTGATCCCGAATGCCAGGGTCAGGTGGCTGGCCAGCGAGCCGATCGCCGGGCGCAGCGCGGTCGCGATCTGGCCGACCGACGACAGCGACGTATGCGTGCGGCCGCCGTGACCGAACAGCGCCGTCGCAGTGACGATCAGGATCGCCGCCATGATCGCCTGCGTCACGATCGCGCCGACGGCGGTGTCGATGCGGCCGAGCCGCAGGTGCCGCGCGTCGAGGCCCTTGTCGATCACCGCCCCCTGCTGGTAGAAGATCATCCAAGGCATCACGACCGCGCCGACGTTGGCCGCGACCAGCGTCAGATAGCTGCGGTTGCCGAGCGGCTGGTGGGCCCACAGCGAGGACGCGATGCTCCCGACGTGCGGCTGCGCGATGATCGCCGCGACGATGAACGCGAACTCGAACGAGCCGAGCCCGAGCGCGATCAACTCGACCCGGCGGTAGCCGCCGCTCATCACGACGGCGACCAGGAAGGCCGCTGCCCCGGGCACGGTGAACCACGAGGACAAGCCCACGAACCGGCCGACCGCGGCGATCCCGGCGAACTCGGTGACGAGCGCGCCGGTGACGCTGACGAGCAGCGTGCCGACCGAGAGCGCCGCCCAGCGGGAGCCGAACTGGTCGCGGATCGCCTGCGCGTGACCCTTGCCCGTGGTCGCGCCGAGGCGCACCGTCAGCTCCATGACCACGTACAGGATCGGGATCATCAAGAGCTGGAGCGGCAGCAGCCGGTAGCCCCAGCTCGCCCCCGACTGGGCCGCGGTGATGATGCTGCCCGCATCGGTATCGGCCAGCATCACGATCAGCCCCGGGCCGAGCACCCAGAGCGAGCGAACGAGCGATCCACGCCACGTCGGCGCCGTGAGGCTCCCGCGCAGCGCGGGAGCGATCGGCTCCGAGATCGTGGCGGAAGCTTCCGATGGCATCGTCCCCCGACCTTATTTCCGACCGGGGCACTCGGTTAGGGTGCCCTGACACACAGATCGTGTGGCGATCTACTGAGCGGGCGGATCAGGCCCTGCGCGTCAGCCGCGCGCGCGGCGCCGCGCCACGGCCCGGCCGAACACGCCGAGCCCGATCGGCACGTTGGCGAGCGCCGCGACGATCAGCGCGAAGCCGGCCGCGCACAGGATCCCGAGGATCACGGGCCCGAACGCGATCGCGACGAGCAACACCGCCGGCAGCGCCAGAAGCGCCAGGGGAACCGCTACGAGGAGCCATCTCACGGTCCTAACGGTACGTGGCTGGCCGCGGCGCCGCCATCCGGCCAAACCTGCGCTGCGACTGCACCTAACTACTGGTGCGGGAACCGCCCGCCGGGGCCGCCCGCGCCGGATCGCCGCCGCTCGGGTCGTTCAGCCGGTAGCCGAGCGCACCGACGCCGGCTGCTCCGTGGGTGCGGATGCGATCGAGCCGGTAACCCGCGAGCTCGAGCTCGTACAGCGCCTGAGCGGGCGCGCGGACGCCGTCGGCGTGCAGCTCGGCGATCGTCAGCAGCTCGTCGCCGCGCCCGCGCAGCAGCTCCAGCGCGTGGGCTGCCTCCGTTCCGAGCGCGTCGCCGGGCACTACTGATCGCCGGCGGCCGGGACCACGCCGTGCAGGCGAGCGGCCAGCTCACGCAGCGGGATCAGGCTCAGATCCAGCGAGCGGCAGTTCTCGAGCACGACGAGCTGAGCGGCGCCGGAGGCCAGCGCCCCGAGGAACCGGTACAGCTCGTGCCCATCGGTCAGGTAGCGGCTGACGCGCGGCGCCGGGCGCGGCCGGCCCGCGCTGCGAGCGCCGCGCGTGGCGGCCGGCGCGGCGGTGCGGCTCGGGCTGAGTGTCGGACTGCGAAACAACATCTCAATCCTGTCCTGTCCAGGGCTGGGCCGAGCTAGCACTCGCCCCAAGCGATCACGCCGGCGACGTCGAGCGTCGACAGGATCCCCATCGGCCGCTGGCTGAGCGGGTCGACGACGAGCAGATGGGAGACCTTGCGGGTCAGCATCAGCTCCCCGGCGTCGCGCAGCGGCGTGTCAGGGGCGACCGTCACGAACGAATGCGAGGCGAGCTCGCGTGCGAGTGCCTCGCCGCCGCCCTCGAGGCCGGCGTGAAGCACGTCGCGGTCGGTGACGATCCCCCAACCGAGCCGCTCGCCGTCGGCGCCGCGAGCCGCCCCGACGGCGACGCAGTGGACGTGGTGGTTCGTCATCAGCCGGGCGACCTCGGTCAGCGTCGCCTCGGAGTCACACCTCAACACGCCCGGGTGCATCGCATCGGCCACGCGCGCATGCTCGAGACTCGGCATCAGGAAGCTTCCATGGGTGCTGGGTGGGGCGGCGCTGATCGGCACGGCGGTCTCCTCGCATTCGGGCTCGCACTCACCGTATGGCGAATACCGCCGGCGGGCATCAGGGCGTTACCACAGCCCGTTTGGGGGGGTGCCCGCAGCCGCCCTGCCATCATCCCAACTGCACAACCACTTGATTGTGCTACCGTTCGTTGGGTGGAACTGTCGACTTCGACGCACCAGCTGTCCGAGCCGCTGATCGAGCTGGTCGCCGGGCGCTTCCGGGTGCTGGGCGAGCCGATGCGGATCAAGCTGCTCGACCGGCTGCGCGATCAGCCGGCGACCGTCAGCGAGCTGCAGGAGGCGCTCGACGCCTCCCAGCAGAACGTCTCCAAGCATCTCGGGATCCTGCACGCGGCCGGGATGGTCAGCCGCGCCAAGCGCGGCACCAGCGTCCTGTACGCGATCAGCGACCCGAGCGTGTTCGAGCTCTGCGATCAGGTCTGCGGCGGGATCCGCCGGCAGCTGAACCAGCTCGACGAGCTGCTCACGCCGGCCGACGCATAAGGCTCCCGCAGTTTCGTCCGATCGGCGCTCCAGTTCCCGACCGGAGCTGCCGATAGCTGGGGTGCGGAAGACGGGACATGAACAGGGTCACCACGAGCATCTGCGTTTCGCGACAGCCGATTCTGGGCGAGGACCAGGTCGTCGAGGGGTATGAGCTGCTGTACCCCGGCGCCGACGTCGACGGAACGCTCGCCGCGGCCCGGGTGTCGCTCGACGCGCTCAGCGAGGTCGGCCTCGAGCAGCTCGTCGGCCGCAAGCGCGCGTGGATCAACGTGACCCCCGACTTCCTCGCGCGGGAGTTCGTGCTGAACCTGCCGTCGGACCGGGTCGTGCTCGAGCTGGGCCCCGAGATCGGCTGCGACCCCGGCGCGATCGACGCCGTCGCCCGGCTCCGCGACAGCGGCTACAGGTTCGCCGCCGACCACTTCTCGCTGTCGCCCGAGCTGCAGCCGCTGCTCGCGGTCGTCGACTTCGTCAAGCTCGACATGCAGGCGCTGGGCCCGCGCGAGGTCGCGCGCCACGCGTTCGAGCTGGGGCCGTTCGAGCTCAAGCTGGTCGCCAACGGCGTGCGCGACGGCGACGACTTCAAGCTCGCGAAGGCGGCCGGCGCCGATCTGTTCCAGGGCTTCTTCTTCTGCCGCCCGCACATGCTCGGCGGCCGCCGCATCACCCCGAGCCGGATCGCGATGCTGCGACTGACGAGCGCGCTGCAGGACCCCGAGATCCAGCTGGTCGACCTCGGCCGCGTGATCTCCAACGACGTCGCGCTCTCCTACCGGCTGCTGAAGTACATCAACAGCGCCTACTTCGGGCTGCGCAGCGAGGTCACCTCGATCAAGCAGGCGCTGGCGCTGCTCGGGCTCGAGCCGCTGCGCCGGTGGGCGACGCTGACGATCTTCGCCGAGGTCGGCGACGCTCCGCGCGAGCTGTTCGTCACCGCCCTGATCCGCGCCCGCTTCTGCGAGGCGGCCGGCGGGCCGGCTGACGGCACTCCCGCCGAGCTGTTCACGCTCGGGCTGTTCTCGGTGCTCGACGCGCTGACCGAGACGCCGATGCGCACCGCGCTGCACGACCTGCCGCTCGCGCCGAAGCTTCGCAGCGCGCTGGTCGAGCACAGCGGTGCCGGCCGGCTGCTCGACTGCGTCACCGCGATCGAGCAGGGCGACTTCGACCGTGCCAGCGAGCTCGTCGACGACAGCGCCGAGTACTACCTCGAGGCCGTCGCCTGGTCGAACGACGCCGGCGGCCGGCTGCTCGTCTGAAGCCGATCCGCGGGGTCAGTGCGGGAGCGGCGCGCCGGCGTACGCCGCGACGCCGCCGATCATCGCCGCGCCCAGGAGCGTCTGCACGATCCCCAGACGCGCCAGCAGCAGCGCGACCGCCGACGCGGCGAGCAGCCCGAACTGCCAGACGTGGTGCAGCTCGCCGGCGAGCAGCACCGCGGCGCCGAGGATCGCGCCGATCGCCGCCGGGCCGGCGCCGTCGAGAAACGCGCGCGCGTCGCGGTTGCCGCGCAGCCGCTCGAAGCGGCTGCCACCGAGCAGGATGAACGAGAACGACGGCGAGAAGGCGACGAGCGCCGCCAGCGCGGCTCCGAGCACGCCGTGGGCCGCGTAGCCGACGGCGGCGACGGTCGCGACCACCGGCCCGGGGGTGATCTGCCCGAGCGCGACCGCGTTCAGGAACTGCGCGCCGGTCATCCAGTGATAGGTGTGGACGGCGTCGCCCTGCATCAGCGGGATGATCACGAAGCCGCCGCCGAACGACAGCGCGCCGACCTTGAAAGCGGTCCAGGCGAGCGCGCCGAAGCCGCCGACCGAGACCGAGCCCGGCAGGAGCAGCGCGAGCGGCCGGCCGGCCGCGCCGCCGGGCGGGCCGGTCCGGCGTGCCAGCAGCAGCTCGAACAGACCGCACGCGAGCAGCGCCAGCACCAGGTAGGGGCCGAGCAGCGCCGCCACGACCCCACCGACCACCAGGTACGTGGCCCAGCGCGCCGTCCGCGGCCGGCTCCCGCGGACCTGGTCGACGCTCGGGCCGATCAGCCCGCGCGCGGCCTGGACCGCGACCGCGGCGACCGCGGCGCCGGCGCCGGCGCCGGCGCCCCGCACCCACTCGGGTGGCGAGTGCGCGAGGAACAGCAGCGACAGCGCGATGATCAGGACGACCGCCGGCAGCACGAACCCGAGCCCACCGACGATCGCGCCTGCCGGGCCCCCAGCCCGGTAGGCGCAGAAGATCGAAAGCTGTGTCGAGGCGGGACCGGGTAGGAGGCCGCAGGCCGCGTTCGCATCCTGGAACTCGCGCGCGTCCATCACTCCCAGGCGCTCGACGACCAGCGGGCGCAGCAGCGCGATGTGGGCGGGCGGCCCGCCGAAGCCGGTGACCCCGATCCGCGTCCACTCGCGGGCGATCACCGCCAGCGGCACCCGCGCACCGGCGACCCCGGGCGTGTTCACACGGGTACGGCGACGGGCCTGGCGAGCCGCTCGTGCACGAGCCGGACGCACATCGAGCCCTCGCCGACGGCGGAGGCGACTCGCTTGACCGAGCCGGCGTGGACGTCACCGACCGCGAACAGCCCCGGCAGGCTCGACTCCAGGAACAGCGGCCGGTCGCCGTCGTAGGCGCCCAGCGCCTGATCGTCGAGGTCGCGGCCGGTGAGCACGAACCCGTGCTGGTCGACGGCCACCTGGCCGCCGAGCCAGTCGGTGTGCGGGTCGGCGCCGATGAACACGAACAGGCCGCGACATTCGAGCTCGCGCCGCTCGCCGGTGTTGCGGTCGGCGATCACGACCGCCTCGAGCTCGTCCGAGCCGCGCAGCTCGACGACCTCGCAGCAGTGCACGAGCTCGACCTGCTCGCGCGCGTCGAGCTCGTCGATCAGGTAGCGCGACATCGTCGCGGCGAGGTCCTCGCGGCGGACGACGAGCCGGCAGCCGGAGGCGAACCGCGACAGGAACATCGCCGCCTGCCCGGCCGAGTTGCCGCCGCCGACGATCACCACCGGGTCCTCGGCGCACAGCTGCCCTTCGACCTGGGTGGCGGCGTAGTAGACGCCGGCACCCTCGAACCGCTCGATGTCCGGGATCGGCAACCGGCGGTAGCTGGCGCCCGTTGCGACGATCACGCAGCGGCCGTTGACGGTCTCGCCGCTCGCGAGCTCGATCTCGTAGTGGTCGCCGTGGTGGTGCAGGGCGACCGCCTCCGCCGGGAACACGAGCCGGGCGCCGAGCCGGCCCGCCTGCAGCCGCGCGCGCTCGGCCAGCTCGCTGCCGGAGATCCCTGCCGGGAACCCGAGGTAGTTCTCGATCCGCGCCGACGTGCTCGCCTGACCGCCCAGCGCGATCCGGTCGATCGCCTGCGTGTCGAGCCCCTCGGAGGCGCCGTAGACGGCGGCCGCAAGCCCGGCCGGGCCGCCGCCGATGATCACGACGTCGCACATCTCGGGCGGGGCGCCGCGGGCGCCGAGACCGAGCATCGCGCCGAGCTCTGCGTTGCTCGGGTTGCGCAGCACGTTCGGACCGCTGATCACGAGCGGCGTCTCGGTCGGGGTGACGCCGAGATGGCGCAGCAGCTCCTCGGCCTCGGCGTCCTCCTCGAGGTCGATCCACTGGTGCGGCATGCGGTTGCGGGTGAGGAACTCGCGCAGCCGCCGCGAGTCGCGCGAGAAGCGCGAGCCGACGAGCCGCACGCCGCTGCCGATCTCGATCAGGATCGCGCGCCGCGCGAGGAACGCGCCGACGATCCGGTTCGACAGCTCGACGTCGCCGGACAGGATCCGCTTCAGCTCGACCACCGGCACCCGGATCACCTCGCCGGGATCGCGGACGACCGCGCTCAGGTAGGCGGTGCCGCCGGTCAGCAGGTTGATCTCACCGAGGAAGCGGTACCGGCCGTGGACCGCGATCACGCGATCCTGGTCGCCCAGGCCCTGCACGATCGCGACGGCGCCGGACTCGACCACGTAGAAGTCGTAGCCCTGATCGCCCTCGCGGAACAGCACGTCGCCCGCGGCAACGGTGAGCGTCTCACCGGCCGCGCGCAGCCGGGCGCGCGTGTCGTCGTCGAGCCGCGGGAACGCGCCGTGGCGATCGAACGCCTCGTCCATGCCGGCCCCGAGCACCCCGCACGGTTCCTCCAGCTGCCCGGCCACTTGCCTTACCCGACTCCCGCTGGCACGCTGCTGAGCCTACCCGCCACCGCGCGGGAGGTCCAGGTTCCAGATGGCCAGCACCTCACACACGGCCTCGTTCGGAGGGCGAACGGCGTGGACGCGCAACCTTGCGGCGCCCGTCCGCGCCTTCCTGTCGACCGAGACCGCGGGCGCGGCCGCGATGCTCGCCGCGGTGGTGGCCGCGCTGGTCTGGGCCAACTCGCCGCTGCGCCACTCCTACGACGTGCTGTGGCATGCGCGGCTGACGATCAGGCTGGGCGGCGGCACGGTGTCCGCGGATCTGCGTCACTGGGTCGACGAGGGGCTGATGACGCTGTTCTTCCTGGTCGTCGGGCTCGAGGCCAAGCGCGAGCTCGACCTCGGCGACCTCCGCGACCGCCGGCGGCTCGTGATCCCGGTGCTGGCGGCCGCCGGCGGGATCGCGGCGCCGATCGCGATCTACCTCGCTTTCAACGCGGGCGGAGCGGGCGCGCACGGGTGGGGGGCGGCGATGTCGACGGACACGCCGTTCGCCCTCGCCGCGCTCGCGCTGGTGACGCCCCGCGCCGCGACGCGGATGCGGGTGTTCCTGCTGTCGCTCGCGGTCGTCGACGACATCGCCGCGCTGGTCGTGATCGCCGCGGCATACACCACCCGGATCGAGGTGGTGGCGCTCGCGGCCGCGACCGGGCTGTTCGCGCTCCTGCTGGCGCTGCGGTTCGCGCCCGCGGGCCGGGGGCCGCTGTCGGTGCTCGTCGCCGGCGCGATCTGGGTGGCGATGTTCAAGTCGGGCATCGACCCCGTGATCGCCGGGCTCGCGATCGGGCTGGCGACGAGCGCGCGCCCACCCTCGCGGGAGAACCTCGAACAGGCGATCACGCTCACGCGCCGCTTCCGCGAGCAGCCGACCCCGGGACTCGCGCGCTCGGCACAGCGCGGCGTGCTCGGCGCGATCTCGGCGAACGAGCGGCTTCAGTACGACCTGCACCCGTGGACGAGCTACGTGATCGTGCCGCTGTTCGCGCTCGCCAACGCCGGCGTGCACATCACCGGCGGGCTCCTGTCGGCCGCCGCCTCCTCGCCGATCACGCTCGGGATCCTGATCGGGTACGCGGTCGGCAAGCCCGTCGGGATCGCCGGCGGCTCGTGGCTGGCGTCGCGGCAATGGCTGCGCGGCCCGCGCGCGCCGGTCTCATCGCCGCTGCTGCTGGCGGGCGGCGCCGCCGCCGGTGTCGGCTTCACCGTGTCGCTGCTGATCGCCGGCCTCGCGTTCAGCGGCCGTCAGCTGGCGGAGGCGAAGCTCGGAGCGCTCGCATCGGTCGTGCTGGCGCCGCTCACGACCTGGATCCTGCTCAGGCTGATCCGGCGGCTGCCGGCCGGGCTGCGCGCCCGCCAGCTGGCGCGGACCGCGGAGGACATCCTCGACCTGTCCGACGAGGTCGACCCGCTGCGCGACCACATCCGCGGGCCCGAGGATGCGGTCGTGACGCTGCTCGAGTACGGCGACTTCGAGTGCGAGTACTGCGGGCGCGCCGAGGAGGTGATCCGGGAGCTGCTGGCGATGTCGGGCGGCGACGTCCGCTACGTGTGGCGCCACCTGCCGCTCAACGACGTCCACCTCGCCGCCCAGCTGGCCGCCGAGGCGGCCGAGGCGGCGGCCGCCCAGGGGCACTTCTGGGAGATGTACGACCTGCTGATCGCGCACGACGGCGTGCTCGGCCTCGACGACCTCGCCGGCTACGCCGAGCAGCTCGGGCTCGACGTCGAGCGGCTCGTGGACGAGCTGAACCGGGGCGTGTACGCCGGGCGCGTCAGCGACGACGTCGCCAGCGCCGACGAGTCGGGCGTGTCGGGGACGCCGACGTTCTTCGTCAACGGCCGCCGCCACTACGGGGTCTACGACATCGAGGCGCTGAGCGCCGCGGTGCGGGCGGCCAAGCGGCGGGCGGCGCAGCTCGCGGCGGCCGCCGGCGTACCTGTGGATCGGGCCGCTTAGGACCGGATCGGCGGCCGCCGGGGGTCAGGGGCTCGCCACCGCGCGGAGCACCGCCTCGACATCGGCCGGCGTGTACGGCCAGGCGAACAGCGCGCGCACGGAACCCCGATCGATCAGGTACGCGAATTCGTCGTGGGTGACGTTGTAGACCGGCGTCCCCTGGATCCGCTGGACGGCGACCTGGACCTGGACCCCGTAGGCACGCCAGACCGCCGACAGCTGCGCCGTCGAGCCGACCGCCCAGTGCCACCACGCGGATGACAGGTGCCACTCGCGGTCGTCGGCGCGCAGGGAGGCTCGGGCGTCACCGTACGGGTCGACGCTGACGGCGATGATCTGCGGCCGCCGCG